>NZ_JAUNHL010000031.1 GCF_030523955.1 Neisseria sp. | reverse complement strand
AACGAGTGGAGCAAAAACAAGTGGACGACTTAATCGAAGCCAACAAACAAAGCATTCAGAGTGCGCAGCCTGCCAGTGGTACGGCCTCTGCCGCAGCCGCACCGGCCGCAGAAACCAACCCATACACCCCCGTCGCCGAACAGGCAAGTTTCGACGACTTTATGAAAATCGACATGCGCGTGGCCAAAGTGCTGAACTGCCAAGCCGTCGAAGGCAGCACCAAGCTGTTGAAATTCGACCTCGACTTCGGCTTCGAACAACGCGTGATTTTCTCCGGCATCGCCGCCAGCTACCCCAACCCCGCCGAACTCAACGGCCGCATGGTCATCGCCGTCGCCAACTTCGCCCCGCGCAAAATGGCCAAATTCGGCGTATCCGAAGGCATGATCCTTTCCGCCGCCACCGCCGACGGCAAACTGAAGCTGTTGGATGTGGATGCGGGAGCGCAGCCGGGGGATAAGGTGGGTTAACGCCTGTTAGCGTAATGATGAAAAAAGGCCGGCTGAAAAAACTTTCAGACGGCCTTTAGTTTCAAATAAACCTTACACATCAAAACCATGTAGGAAAAATGGTGTGCCGTTGTCCCATTTAACTAAATGATCACCTCTACCAAGCAGGTTTTCGGCACCGGTCTCTCCCAAAATCATTTCCGAGGAACCTGGTTTGGATACTTTCAACGCAATTCTGCTTGGAATATTGGCACGAAGTCGCGCGCTAAATGTTTTGGAGTCAGGCTCTTGAGTTGCCATAATCAGGTGGATACCGGTTTTGCGGCCTTCCTGCAAAAGCTGAACCAATGGCTTTTCCGCTTCTTTATCGTTATCCAACAAAGCAGCCAGTTCTTCCACCAGAATAATCAGATATTTTGGCCGAATATTTTCGGGCAGTAAGCGAATTTCTGTTGCGTTGTATTCTTTCAGCATATTTAAACGGTTGTCCATTTCTTCGACAAATGTTTCCAACAAGCCGCGCGTTTCATCACGATTACCGTGAATTTCACCATTCCACAAATTCTGCTTGTCTTTGAAAACGGCGTAATCATTAGCAGAATCAAAAATAGCGATTTCTGCTTTTTCAGACGGTATTAACTCAAACAAACTGTGCAACAAAGTGCGAACCATCACAGATTTTCCTGCTCCTGTTGTACCACCCACCAAAATATGGCGCGCTTTGTGCAAATCATCAAATACAGGCTTACCTATTTCATCAGCTCCCAAACACAAAGGCAGAACAGCATTACCGCTGTACTGTTGCAAGGCAGTCTGCAAAAATACTTTATCCAAATGCTGCCAAGTATTTTCAGGACGTTTGATTTTTAATTTATAAGCGTGTGACAACCCCGTTTTGCGTTCGGCCACCACCGCATTCTCTTCCATGCCCAATGCCGAACAAAACCGCTCATGGATTTTGTCCCAATCGTTGTACTCGGAAAACTGCAAAAGATAAAAATCATAGCGTACCCCACTTTCCTGAAATACCAGCCTCTGTACACCCTTTCCCATACTTTGCAGGACTTTGGTCATGGTTTGGACCAAATCGCTTTCCAACGGCCTTACTGGATCAGAACTGGAACTGAAACTATTCGGAGACTTTATCACTCTACGTTTCTCCGAGTTCTTTGCTGCCATTTTCACCAGCTCACTTAAAAACTCCTGCCGTTGCGCTAATTCAGAATCCGGCTTAAATTCTTTGCAACGCTGCCAAAATTTATCCAATTCCACCGCGCCAGTATGCCAAAGGTTATGGATATAATCGCCCAAGTCATTGGCCGTACAAGGGCTACCTTTGATTTCAAACAGAGTATCGCTCAATACCGCCAGCCACAAATGATGATATTCCTGAAATGCGGTTTTAAATCCGCCTGAAGAAATTTCTGTACCTGCCGTATCAGGAGCCGGTATGATTTTTCGTTGCTCATTTTGCCCATATCTATGAATTAAACAATAGGACACACACAACATTAGCCAATCGTAATGATTAGGTAAAGTAGGCAGCGCACCCTCATATTCCAATTTCTGTTTGATATCTTTGGCTTCTTTACTGGAACGGATACGTTTATCCATTAGTGTGTGGTAGAGTTCTTCGTCCCATTCCTTGCCGTTTTCGATTTGATACATGGTTTTCTCTTTTAAAAATAAGCGTTCTCAGTAATATTAGAGCGTGCGCCAACGCTGTCCAAAATATCGGCTTTCACTAGATAAGTTTTGCTGACATAAGCCTGTAATGATTCTTTAATTGCAGGGGTTACTTCGGCATCCTGAGATAGCAAAATCACCTGCTGATTCAGTTTCGCCCAATGGCGGAATAGATTGTTGCGGCGTTGATTGTCCAAACGTGCTAGCGGTGTATCAATTACAAATGGTGCTTGATAGCGCGTTACTTCTGCCAAAGCTGATACCAGCGACATAATCAGAATCTGCATCTGGCCTGCAGATAATGCGCCGTTAAACTCCGCACCGTTTCGGCCGAACAAGACCATTTTGCCGTTGTCGTTGATATGGATTTTGTGAATGCGCTCGTCAGTATAAAGTTCGTGGTTAATCCGTGTGGCCGCCTCACTTAAAAGCTCGTTTTTCTGTTTCAGCAATTCCTTGCTTAAGGCTTCAATCATATGGCCGACTTTTTCCGCCCGCTTTGATTTCAGCAGTTTTGGATTGTTTCTCTCAATTTCGCTACGTAAGCGTTCGACATCTTGCTGTTTGCGCTCCATCTGCATACGCTGGCGGTTTGCATTGGATTCGCATTGGCCGACCTTATTTGTGCTTTCATTCAAATCTTGCTGTACGGTTTTTAACTGTTCTATTAAATCTTCATGATTGGAATGGCGTAAAATTTCTAAACGCGTATCAAGCTGCTTTTCTTCATGTTCGATAATGTTGATTTCCGCCAAAACATCTTCAATTTTTTCAGACGATATAGTTGTAAGGTTGTCAATTTCGCCTTGGATTTTGGCAATTGCTTGTTGGGAAAGATAATTGTGCTGAATAGGGTCGGCACAATTCGGTGGCAAGGGATAAAATAGCCGTTTCCAACAATCATCAACCGCTTCTTTCATTAACGGGTCTTGCAGAATCACTTCTGCTGAACGCCCCAATACTTCCTTAACTTTATCGCTGCCGACAAAAGTCTGCCAAAAATCCTCTAGGCGTGAAGAAACCTGGTTACGGCCTGCTTCATGGTTTAAACGGTTTAAATCGGCAGTCAGAGTATTGGAAATTTTTTCTAAACGTTCAGATGGCAATAAAGCCAAAGGTAAAGCTAATACTGCATGCTGAACTGTATTGCGCAAATTTTCGCGCCTTTTAATGAGATTTTCTTTTCTTGCCAGTAAATCTTTTGATGTTTCAATATCCGAACCGCCGCCAAGTTGGGCAGTCAACTCTTCAAATTGTTCTTCTAAATTCCGCTTTTCAGCTAATGCATCTTCTAATTGTTCTTTCAAAATGCCATATAAAGTTTCCAACTGTGAAAGCTCTTTTTCGGCTTTCTGCAAATCTTGTACTGCACGCTGCGAAGCATTTGCGCTGATTAAACTTGTGCGATAGCGTTTCAAATCATCTTTCAAACGGCCTAATAAATGCACACCTAGTAAACCTTGTAAAGCCAGCCCCAACCATTCGCCGGCACCACTGACCGAACCTTTGGCCATTTGGCTGATTTTCTCGCCGTCAAAAAAGAAATAAGGTGCGTAATCAAAAGGTAAGGCGTAATCATTGAGGTAATGTTTAATTTCTTCTTCGGCTATCGGCTGTTCGCGGCAGTCTGAAATCAGGCTGGCGCGTACTTCATTATTGCTACCGTCCCATTCTCGGTTGCGGTTGAAAAACCATTTGCGGCCAATTCTCAAGCCAACCAACTGGCCACGCTTGCGCTGCATTATTTCGATTTCCAGTTCCATTTGATACAAACCAAAGCGGTCGTTTGCTTCATGAAAAAGAGCTTGGCTCAAAAAGCGCGGGTATAAAACCTCATCACTGCTCAAACCGGCACGTTTGAAATAGCTAACCGCGTCTTTGTCGTAGAGTGACAAATAAATTGCCTCTAACAAGGTTGTTTTGCCGTGACCGTTTTGTGCACCGATAAGTACAATGTTTTTATTATCCGATGGCTCGGGAAACGTAAATTCTGCATCGGCATAGGATTTAAAATTTTTTAGTTTGATTTTGCTGATCCACATGCCTTATTTTCTCCAGTAGTGTTCGTTATCAAAAATTTCATCAAAAGTTGCATTCATTTGGCGACGGCGTATGCTTTCGAGCTCTTCGCGCTCCCAAGCTACCAAATCGGCCAAGGCATCGATTTCTATGCCGTGTTCGGTGGCTACCTTTTTTAAAATTTCATGCGATTCTTTATCGCTCCACAGCAGCAAATCACTAATTTGTTCTTGTGTTTCGGGAGTCATTGGTTTTCCTTTATCAAAATGTTTCCAGACAGTTTTTTCTTACTGTGTAACTGAATCAAATCTTCTGCCCAAATCTGTTTAATCAAATCGATTTCTTCCTGGGAAATCAGTTCGCTGCCGTAGATTGTCTGAATGTCGAGCAGCCGCCGCAAAATCATCTGCCGTGCTTCCACCGTAAACGGGCCGGGAATATGTTTGCCTCCTTTAATGGTTACCGTACCGTTGCGCCGTTCAACTTGGCGGTATTCAGGCTTGTTGCGGATTTCTACCAACCAATCGCGAAATTCAAGCAGCGGTTGATATTCGGTTTTGCCTACATCCACAAAACCTTGCAGGCTTTTATCTTTATTGACTACAGTACACGTCCAGCAGCCAAAACGGCTGGAGTTGGTGCCGCAGCCCGGCGCTTCCTCCTGTGATAATACAATTGGGCATTCACCCCCCGCCGCTTCGCGGTAAAGTTTGATTAGTTCGCTGTGCGTACCGCCCCATGGCGGGTTGTGGGATGCAAGAAATTCCCAAACATCGTCGGTAGACAAATCAACAATAGGTCGGTAAACAAAGGCATTTTGTAAGCTGCCATGTGGTGTGAGGTTGGTGTTGCCGATATTTTTATGGCTGTTGATACTGGCTTTTCGGGTAGAGGATTCATCTTTGCGGACACCTAAAACAATAATGGCCGCACCATTAGCATCAACAGTTTCTTTAATGAATGTGCTGGTCGGTTCGATTTTGAGGCGGTCAGTACACCAGCGCATATTACGATTGGGTGATGGGTAACCTTTGCCAATTAACAGTGTCCAAAAGGTTTCAGAAATTTTCGGCGTAGTTACACGCCCGTGAACAGGTAGTTTATATATTTGCGCGGCATTTAGAATTTTTTCTAAAGTGTCGCGCATATGCTTCACCACAAGAGGGCTTTCAACCAACGTATCATTGGAAACAAAATAAACCTGCCTTTGCCGCAAACTGGGAGGCAGTTCCAGTAGCGCCTCAAATACAAGATGGGCGACTAAAGTACTGTCTTTGCCGCCAGAAAAAGTAACGATCCACGGATAACTCTGCACTTTACTGAGATACTCGTCGATTATTCCGTTATGGATAACGTCAAATGGTGTTTCAAGGAGAATAGGGATGGCTGTCATTAATTCGGCTGATAGTTAAAATATTGATTTGAACCTAAAACAGGTGCAAATAGTATTGTACCTAAAATCGGTGCAATGACAAACCTGCGCCTTTCCGTTCATTCCGACGAACATATGTATCTGCGGCAAATCCTAATTCAGCGTCGACTGGAACTGGGTTTGTCGCAACGTGCTTTGGCCGATAGATTGAATGTGATTCATTCGTTTGTGGGTAAGGTAGAAACGGGAGATAGACGATTGGATATATTTGAGTTTGTAGAATATTGCAAAGGTTTGGAATGGGATGCATCAAATGTGCTGAGAACTATCATTGAAAGAAGAAATGTCAGGATAACTTAGCAGTAAACTGGCAAGCACCGGTAAATGCCTGTCTGAAAAGCTTTTCAGACAGGCATTGGTTTTGGCAAATGGTTTATGCCAATTCTTTACCGGCGGTTTGTAAGATTTCCAATAGGCCGTTGCCGATAAAACGGGCGTAGTTGATGTCGTTCATCAGTGAGGAGACTTGCCAGCTGGTGAGCAGGCCTTGGCGCAGTTGGGTGAAGGCTTGTTCGCGCATGCCTTCGATTTCGTCGATGCTTTGCTGCATCAGCTGGATTTGTTCGCTTTGTTCGCCCCATTGGCTCTCGTCGGCGGCCAGCGGCAGGGTGTGGTGGTAGAGGCAGAGGATGTTCATCAGTTTCGCGCGCAATGCCATGTAATCCGGAAATACGGGTGATTCGGGATCGGAGAGTACAAGGTGCATGTTTTTTTGCAGGTGTTTGCTTTCTTTGATGATTTCTACGGTTTTGAAGGCGGCCAGATGGGCGGTGCTCATCGGCTCTTGGTAATCGTTTTCATGGCTGTCTAATTTGACTTTGCTGGCGAATTCCAGAATGCTGCTGTAGAGCGGTTTGATTTCGGCATCGTAAAACGATTGTACGTTCAATTCCAGCTTTTGCTCGGGCGGCGGCATTTCGCGTGTGGCGCAAACGGTATCGAGCTGATCGGCCGGTATGTAGAGTGCGTGGCAAATCACTTCCACGCCCAAATCGTTGAGATGGCGGATTTCTTTGAAGAGTGCGCGCAGGGCGGTGTCGCCGGAGCGCAGCATGTTTTCATGCAAATACAGTGGTTTGAACTTGGTGGTGCGCTCGGGCTGCAATTCCTGTTTGGCTTTGTCGGGCAGCCATTTGCGCAGATAGGCGGCAAAGGGTTGCTGGATTTTCCAGAAAGCGGCCAGCCCCAGCAGGTTGAACAGGGTGTGGAACAGCGCCAGTTGCAGCAGGCTGTTGAGGCCGGTGAAATCGGCGGTGTAGGTAACGAAGCGGGTAAGCGGCAGCCACAGGATCAGCGAGAGTATGGCGGTTACGCAGTTGAAAATCAGGTGCGCCAAAGCCAGCCGCTGGCCGTTGCGCTCGCTGCTGAACATGCCGACAAAGGCGGTGGAGGCGCTGCTGCCGACGTTGGAGCCGATGGCGATGGCGAAGCCTTGTGCGATGCTGATTTGGCCGCCCGCCAGAGCCGCCAGCGTTAGAATCAGGGTGGCGTGGGAGGATTGCAAAACCAAGGTGAGCAGCAGGCCGATGCCGGTGAAAATGGCGATTTCGGCCGGGCCGCTGACTTGGATGTTGGCGAAATCGACTTGTCCGCCGATGTCGTGAAAGCCGGATTTGATGGCATCGATGCCGAGGAAAATCAGCGAGATGCCGACCAATACGCGGCCGATGGCCTTGGCTTTCTTGTTGAAAAAACTGGCCAGTATACCGAATACCAGTATCGGTACCGCAATCGGGCTAAGGCTGATGCTCTGGCCGGCCAGTGCCAGCAGCCAGATGCCGCTGGTGGCGCCGAGGTTGGTGCCGAGCAAAACGGCGATACCGCCGGCCAGCGTAATCAGGCCGGTACTCAAAAAGGCGATGGTCAGCAGGGAAACCAATGTGCTTGATTGCAGGATAAAGGTGGCGAAGATGCCGAACAACAGGCCTTTTTGTGGCGAGGCGGTGGTTTTTTCCATCAGCCGCTCGAGCGTGCCGCCGGCGGCATTGTGCAAGCCTTCTTCGATACACTGCATGCCGAACAGAAACAGGGCGAGGCCGTAACAAAGTTGCAGCCAAGACGGGCTGAACCAGAACGAATAGGCCAGCGCAATACACAAGAGTATGCCCAATATCATTTTGGGGGAGATTTTGCGGATAATCGGCATGATGGCAAAGGGCGGATGATAAAGAGGGTATTTTTAACAGAAATGAGGGAGCGATGCCATAAAACTTGCAGCCTGCACGGGTAATTATCCATATGGTATGGATTGTGAGTAAAACCGCTTGCTTACTGCCGTGTATGATGCCTGTCTGAATAACTTTCAGACAGGCATTTGATCGTGAAACGATTGGTTTTGTAACAATTTGATATTTTGCAAAAAGCCTTTTTATTTCTGCAAATGTGGCTTAATGGACATTTGGGTCGGTATTCCGTCATGCTCGGGCTTGATCCGAGTATCCCGTATATTTAACTTGGTTGACTGCCGCCTTGTATTCAAGGCATTCAATCCGCTATGGCTTCTGCTGCGCATACCGCCGATGCCCACGCCCATTGGAAGTTGTAGCCGCCGAGCCAGCCGGTGATGTCCATCACTTCGCCGATGAAATAGAGGCCCGGTTGCAGCTTGCTTTGCATGGTTTTCGGGTCGATTTCTTTGACATTTACGCCGCCGCGGGTGGCTTCGGCTTTTTTGTGGCCGTCCGAACCGCTGGGCAGCAGTGTCCAGTTGTTGAGGCTGCGGCCCAGTTGTTGCAACACGGCATTGGGGATGTCCGCCCATTTTTGTGCGGCAAACGGGGAGAACTCGGGTCGGGCGAGCCAAAAGTCGAGCAGGCGCTCGGGTAGCGCGGGGCAGAGCTGTTTCAGCGCGGTATTGAGCTGGATTTTCTGGTCGCTTTTTCCGGAACACAGCGCATCGGCCAGATCGATATCGGGCACGAGGTCGATGGAGAGGCATTGGCCGGGCTGCCAATAGCTGGAAATCTGCAAAATGGCCGGGCCGCTCAAGCCTTTGTGGCGGAACAATAAATCTTCGTCAAACGCCATTGCCTGTTTGCCGCTGCCGGTGCGGATACGCACCGGCAGCGCGATGCCGGCCAGATGGTCGAAGCCCTGCTGCGCCCAGTGTTCGAAACGCAACGGCACCAGCGCGGCTTCGGGCGGAATAATGCTGTGGCCGAATTGTTTGGCCAATTCGTAGCCGAACGCTGTGGCACCGATTGCCGGTACCGCCAGAGCGCCGGTGGCGATTGTCAGATGGCGGCAGTGAAAAACGCCCTGATCCGTGCGGACTTCAAAGCGTGTGCCTTGCGCCGAATCCGCCGGCAGCTTGCCGACAGCGGTAACGGTGCAGCCGGTATGCCAGCTCACATTGCCTCGGGCGCACTCGTTTTGCAGCATGTCGATGATTTGCTGTGCGCTGCCGTCGCAAAACATTTGGCCTTTGTGTTTTTCATGGTAGGCAATGCCGTATGCTTCCACCAGACGGATAAAATCTTGCGCACGGTAACGCGACAGGGCGTGGCGCACAAAGCGCGGCTGTTGCGATACGTAATAGGGCGAGCCGTCGTGCCCGTCGATGCGGCGGTTGGTGAAGTTGCAGCGGCCACCGCCTGAAATGCGGATTTTCTCACCGATTTTTACGGCGTGGTCGATTAGGGCGACGCTGTGCCCCTTCTGGCCGATACGGGCGGCGCACATCATACCGGCCGCGCCGGCACCGATAATCAGGGTGTGGAAAACAGTTTGGGTCATGGGTTTCAAGAAGCGGTTGGAATCAGCAGACTGATATTAGCTTATTTCGCCGACTGCCGCTTAAGTGTTTCAGACAGGCATTGGCAGCGGATAAAGCGGCAAAGGATTCACAGCCGGGCTGGGGAAAATAATGAAGAGGGCTGACGTAGATTAGCAATTAGGTTACGTTCAGAAAATGAAGATAACCCGTTGCAACACCGTAAATCTACATAGCGGAAATTGCTCCAATTTTTTGTATTGGAAGTTACAGCACGTGCCGCAGCCAATATACTCGGTATTCAGGCCAACTCAGCCATGCTGTTTTGCCGATTTCATCAACTACTAAAGAAACTTGCTGATCTTGGCTTTGTTGAATAGCATTAACATTAATTAAGCGGTGATAGAATGCTCATATTATTTTTCCTTAAGAGTTAAAGCAGAACAAACAGCTAAATGAATAAAAAACGCCCCTCCAAGCCAAAGCTTGGTATATATGAAGAAAGACAGATAAAGATTGATATAAAAAAATTTATTCTGGAGCGAGAAAAAGTTAAATGAATATTGTCGATTGGGTCTTGTTAATGCTCCTGGGGTATGTTGTAAATTTAAATATAGTAAAGCCAGAAGAAAAATAAAAGCAATGAAACCACAAAAACAAACTTGAATATATATTTTTTTTCTACTTATGTTGCGATTTCCTTTTTGTATACTCTTAAAAAATACCCCTTTTTCATTAAAAGAAAATCGGAATAATTTATTTAACACGTAGAGGCCCATGAAAAAAACAAATAGAATAAATAACTTAAATCTTGGTTGTAAATAATAATTAATCACATTTTCTGAAAAATTTTGATATTCCCAAATAGAAGTTAAGTCAACCAAAGTAGTTGATAATCCAGTGAAGATGTGCGAAAGAAAAAAACAAACAGATATTCGGTTGCAATCAAAAAATAAATTAACGTTTGTTTAAAAAAACAATCTCTACTTTGTACATCTCCATTATCATATAGAAAGCAATGGTTAAGATTAATGGACATAATATTATTGTTTTTATTAACAAAATAAAACCATGGTCAAAAGATACAGGGCTGTAAAATCTTGTACAAACATAAATAGATACTACTAATAGTATAAGAAATGCTATCTGATAAAAGCCCGTCACCCATAAAAATAAATTAGTTATAACAATGAGATATATATGGTACCTTTTTATTAGTTTAAGTAGTGCATATTCATCTTAGTGTTGAAATATTTTAAAGTCTTTCATGCTTAATCATCCCCTTCCTTATGTTTTACATAACCCAATTCGTTTAAAATCGCTTGGGTCATGGCATTAATCAATATCAACAAAAACATCCAGTAAAACAGCAATAAGGTGGGAAACTTGATATAAGGCGTACTTTTCGCGCCTAAATTCGAGCACCAAAATGACATCGCCCGTGTCGGACAATCGATGCTGTGCATCGGCACTACAAAAATAAACCATATCCAACCAAAGATAAATAAAGCAGATACTCCTATCTGAAGCAGCAAGCTGAATCTGTGAACGGCAAAGCCCTCTGTTTTCGTCATTTCAAAAAAAGGGGCGTAAATAAACTTTCTGCCGAAGATTAAGGCAAGCGCTGTTACGATGAGGATTTGCAGCCTATACAAACTAAGAAGAGATATCACAGCTACATCAGTTCGAATAATTTCTTCATAGGGTACCGTTTTATGGTTCTCAATATATTGAACAACAGAATCAACAAAGGCCTTCTCTGATACAGTCAGATTATTATTGGTACTTATGGGACCAGTTAGCAGGTATGTCCTTAAAATATCCGGCTCTGATGATACATAACCGATATAGATACCACGCAAAATGTGTTCAAAGATTAAATAGGAATTGATCAGAATCGGATCCCAGTATTTCTCTAAAAACAGAGCAATAGAAAAACTGACAACCATTACAAAAACACTACCCAGCACCCAAAATACAATATACTGCCCGCCATAAATCGGCTTGCCTTTATTCAACGGCTTGTTATGTTTTTTCCGCCATTTGATTTCAAAATAATAAATCAACAATACAACCAAGATAAAAAATACCGATGCCATCATTACCCCTTAGGCTTCTTAATAAATCTTGTTCTTAAAATATATAATAATATTAGTTAATTAAATGAATGTCTTACTTTAATATCAAATTGATAAGCCTCTTACAAAACGAAGATTTTGACTATAGCGGATTCACGCTTTTTCGATGTAAGGCAGCAAGCCGCAGAAAAAGTTAAGTAATCCGCTATACGTTACCTATAGTGGATTAACTTACATAACTGTTCCGTCATACTCGGGATAAGCCCGAATATGACGGAACAGTTAATTAAGTAGATTGATTATAAAAGCCGTTCTTGCCAAACAAAATGCCTGTCTGAAAACTTTTCGCTTCGCCAAAACGCGCAAGCTTGTTTTCAGACAGGCATTTTGTTTGGCAACTTATTTAAGCCATAAACACCGCGCCGGCCAGCCCTGCCAGTATCAAAGCAAAAGAAGGGGCGGCGGTAAGCATAAAACCGAACGCCCGTTTGTTGGGGTCGGCGGTGTAGGCGCGCCAGTAAACCGTGCGGCCGATCAGGTAAACTGCGCCCAACAGCGCAATGACGCCTTCCGACCAATATTCGGCGGCGATAAACAATGCGGGCAGGAAGATAAGCAATTGTTCCAATGTGTTGGTTTGCACGCGCAAAATGCGCTCGAAACGCTCGTCGCCGGTGGTTTTGGGGGCGGCTACGTTGTATTGGGAGCGGGCGCGGGCAACCAGGTAACCAAAGAAAATAAATTGCATCAGCGCCAGCAATGCCACAATATGAACCCAGTTCATGATCACTCCTTAAAATATAGCGAATAATTCACTGAATAACCGCTTTTTCACACGCGGGTTTGACCCGAGTATTTCATGTTGCTTAAGCTCAAGATACTCCGGCCAATCTTAAGTTGATTGACGATAAAATACCTTGGCAAAACTTAGGGAGTGTAGTCAGAAAGCGTTGCGACGGTATTTTTGGTTAAAATCCGCATCTGCTGCGTTAGGTAGCGTAGCGGACTTGCGAAGCTAAAATGCTCGCAAGAAGTTCAATCTTGCTGCGCTTTTTGCCTTGCATCTGCGGATTTTTCCTCAAAAAACCGCTTCACAAGCATTCTGACTACACTCCCTAATCTTTAAACGCCTGATGGCAGGTTTTGCAGTTTTGCGCCATTTGCGAATAAGCCGTTTTCACGGCATCGTAGCGCCCGCTTTTGGCTGCCCGATCCAGATCGGCAACCGATTGGTTGAATTGCCGGATGGCGGCTTGAAACGCTTGCGGTTTGTTCCATACGGCATCCGCCGCTTCCGAATCGCTGCCGCGGCTGTCGGCACCGAAATGCTGCCAAGGTTCGTTGGCGGTGCTGCTCAATTGGGCGGCCAGGGCGGCAAAATCATCGGCGGGAAACGATTGGGCATGGCTCGATTTGATGATATTGCCCATTTGTTTGTTCAACCCGCGCCATTCTTTCATATATTGCTGACGGGCTTTCACATCGCCCGCATCGGCATGTACCCAGCCTGCGGCAAGCGCCAAGGAGGCCAGTGCCCAGAAACGTTTTTTCATGGTGGTTCCTTGCTGATTGTTTGATTGCATTTCTTATTTTTCAGACAGGCATTGTTGCAAAGCATGCCTGTCTGAAAACCATTAAATCAAAGCTTGCGCTCCAATAGGTTCAACATATTCTGCCAGCTGGTCTTGGCGGCTTCTTCGTCGTAATGCAGTGCGTCAAAGTTGTTTTTGACGCCGTTGGCGGTGGCTTGCGGATTGGTGAAGCCGTGGCGCACGTTGGGGAAGTTATCGATATGGTATTCGACCTTGGCTTTATCCATCTCGGCGATAAAGGCTTCCAGCATTTCCGGCGGTACCAGCGGGTCGTCTGTACCGTTTTCAATCAGCAATTCGCCTTTAACCATACCCTCGATCGCAGGGGCGGCGGGGGTGAGCAGGCCGTGGAAACTGGTAACCGCTTTCAAAGGTTCGCCGCGGCGGGCCATATCCAGCACCACTTTGCCGCCGAAGCAGAAACCGATGGCGCCCAGATTCAACGCGTTCACTTCGGGCTGCGCCTGCAAGGTTTCGAGCGCCAAACGGGTGCGTTCTTCCAATTTTTCCGGCGCGTCCAACAGGGCGTTCATGTTAGCGGAGGCAACAGAAGCATCATCGGTTAACTGCGCATCGCCGTATAAATCCATGGCCAGCGCGGCATAACCGGCTTCGGCCAGCCTCTCGGCGCTTTTTTTCGCGTGCTCGCTCAAGCCCCACCATTCGGGCGCTACCAGCACGCCGGATAATTCGTGCGGCGTATCGGCAGGGCAGGCAAAGTGGCTTTTGAGGGTAACGCCGTCGGAAGTGGTGTAAGAAATGGTACGGGTGATAATGCGCATAGCGGTCTCCTGAATCGGGTTTAAGAGGGCTGCAACAGGCAGAAGCGGGCAAAATGCCCTTGGGGAATACTGATTGTATGTGCTATCCGGCAAAATTGCTATAATTGCGGCGCAACAGAAACACGATTTTGCCCTTCCCGTCGAGCGCCAACCATAAAGGATTTCCGCCATGTACCAGCCTGTCCAAACCCTGCCCGAAGGAGCGCTCGATATCGTCGGCGATGTACACGGCGAGTGGCAGGCGCTGCTTCATTTGCTGAAGCATTTGGGTTACGACGAAGCGGGCAATCATCCGCAAAACAGAAAGCTCGTGTTTGTCGGCGATTTGTGCGACCGCGGCCCCAATAGCCCTGCCGTGCTCGCTTGGTTCAAGCGCGCACACGATGCCGGCAATGCATGGATGGTGCTGGGGAATCATGAATTAAACGCCATTATCGGCGATGCGAAAGACGGCTCCGGCTGGTTTTTCCCCGAGCGCACCGCCAAAGACAGCCGTTTTTATGCGCCTTGGCAGATGTTGCCCGAGGGCGAACACCGTCCCCTAATCGCTTGGCTGTCGCAAATGCCGATAATTTTGCAGCGCAGCGATTTGCGCATCGTGCACGCCGCTTGGATAAACGAATCGGTTACCGCTTTGCAGCAGGGCATACGTGCCGACGGCGTGGCCGAGAGCTACCGCCGTTGGGACGAAGCCTTGCATCGCGAAGCCGGCCGTTGCGATTGGTATGCCGACTACCTGCACGAACAGCAAGTTTATGCCCAGGCACTGGAAAATCCCCACGAAGCGCCGCCGCCCATGCCAGCCACTGCCCGCTTCGAGTTACGCCGCAGCCTGCAACATCCGATCCGCACGCTCACCAGCGGCGCAGAAAGAGAATTGGAAACCCCTTTTTTCGCCGGCAACCGCTGGCGTTTCAGCGGCCGTGATGCATGGTGGAACCGCTACACCGACGATGTAGCGGTGGTGGTCGGCCACTATTGGAGAAGTTGGGACGGGCAAGAAGTGGTTTCTTCGCGCGAAGATTTGTTCCCGGAAGCCGGCAACCGCTGGCTGGGAGCCAAGCACAACGTATTCTGCATAGATTTTTCGGTCGGCGCCCGCTGGCGCGACCGTAGCGCCGAACCGCCGGTTGCGCCGCAACATTCCCGCCTCCGCCTCGCCGCCTTGCGCTGGCCGGAAAAAACACTGGTGTTTGATAACGGGGAGGTAGCGGCAACAGCAGGATATGGTGGGAAAGACGGTTGCGCTGAATAGAAAAACGTTTTTTACCCCAATGGTATCTGATTTGGGTGTTGGTTTTTGCTGATATTTTTGAAAGTACGATTAAACGCACAAAACAAAAGCGAAGCCACGCAATCGGCATAGCCGATGCAGGCAGCGCTTTTATTTTATTTGACACTCATACCACACATTGAAAGACATCCGATGTTTACAACTGATGATTTAGGCAAACTGATTTTATTGAGCTATTGGGGGCCGAGGCTTTTTACTGAGAGTGGTATGGAAAAGGCTGCCGTTTGGCAAAGGGGCAAAAGTAGTATCGGTACTGGCGGTATTGGTGGCGGTTCCCGCGCTGTTTATCCTGCCCTTGCTTCAGGAGATTAAAAAAGAGAAGCGGAAGGAAGAGGAATACCAGCGGCGCTACCAAGCCGCCAAGGCGGTGTTTGACCGGCATTGCCAAACCGCAGAGGAGAAGATTTACCGGACGGTGAGCAATGTGGAAGGGCTTATGCTGTTGAGGGTACGGGAGAAATACACGGATGGCAAGATGCGTGATCCTATGTGGGAGGATGCTGCGGCATTTAGCGGATCTTCCTCAAGCAATAATGTAGAAAAGTATTATATTAATAATTTTTTACAATTTAGTACGGGGAAGGGAATGGCTTATGAAGGTAACTTATTGCCAACCAGCAAATACCTGCCACGTTACCGCTATGTAGATGTATTACAGCCGGATGGTAAATCGGTTATCCGTTATCGTGGCGGTTGGAATATTAATCGTAAACCTTTGGCTGAAGAAACCAATCCCAAGCGGCCTGCCCGCTATGCGTTTACTTATGAAAATAATGTCGACCCCGAATTAAGAAAGATCTGGATTGCCGGCACCACTTTGAAAGTGCTGGATTTAAAAACCGGGGAATTATTGGCGGAAAAAACGATTTATGCGTTCGAACCCAGCTTGGGTTATGGGGCCAAGTTTTCATCCCAAGCCCCTTGGTCTCGTGCCGTCAAATGCCCAGATAATATAGGTATCTCACGTTTTTTGTTGAACGTGTGTTAAAACCCAAACCCGATTAAGGGAACTCACTTACTTACTTTATGGAGATAAAAAATGGCTGATGCAAACAGCACAATCCACCAACAACCTGTGTTTTTTGCTTTTTGTGGCAACAATAAGTTTTTCCGCTATAGCAGATTAACTTAACTTTCGCTACGGCGTTGCTGCGCCTTGCCGTACTACTTGTACTGTCTGCGGCTTGCTGCCTTGTATCGAAAATTAATTAAATCTGCTATAGAATACTAAATTTGTACGTCAATCGGACACAGCAATTGAAGGCCGCAAAAGCAAACAAGCCTAAACAATGATTGTTTAGGCTTGTGTAATTTGGTGGGTCGTGAAGGATTCGAACCTTCGACCAACGGATTAAAAGTCCGCTGCTCTACCGGCTGAGCTAACGACCCGTTACAGAGCTGGGGATTCTAATTGCGTAACAGGGTGGTGTCAAGAAAAATTCGGTTTCGTTGAAGGGTGGGCAAGGGTAAGATTTTGGGTAAATGGCATATTTTATTTCTTGGTACGATGTTTTAAATATCTTATCCCTCGGATTATTCTATGTTAGAATGCGGCGTTTTAAACGATTCTATATCTCTTGCCGATTAGATTGCTTTGGCGGGCGGTATGTCTAAAACCATAATTTTTTATGACAAACACAAGGATACACGCAATGAAAAAATGGTTAGCAGCCGGTATGATGGTTTTGGCTTTGGCGGCTTGTTCGCAAGAAACCAAACAAGAAGTGAAAGATGCGGCGCAAAGCGCGGCTTCCGATGTGAAGAATGCTGCCAGTGAGGCGAAGAGTGCGGCTGTTAGCGCGGCTTCTGATGCTAAACAAGCGGCTCGTGCCGCTGCTAGTGATGCAAAAGCATCAGCCGGTGAAGTGAAGGATGCGGCTAAAGCTGCGGCCAGCGATGCTAAGGCTGCGGCTCAGGATGTGAAATCCGATGCGGAAAAAGCGGCGGCTGATGCGAAAAATGCGGCTGAAGATGCGATCAATGCGGCAAAAAAAGCAGCTTCTGAAGCTAAGCCGAACTAATTTTGGCTGTTCGATAAAATGCCTGTCTGAAAGTTTTTCAGACAGGTATTTTGTTTTTAAGCCGCTATAACTATTGCGGATTTTCCTTAAATAAACCGCTTTACAAGCATTCTGACGACGCGACCTAGCGTGAGCGGCTTAATTCGCCTTGAATGGCGCGGACGTTAGCCTGGCGGTCGCGCACGGTTTGTTCCAGTGCGCGGGTGTTGCCGCCGGCTTTTTTTGCTTTGGCTAATTGGGCCTGTGCGCGTATCAAGGCGGCTTGTTCGTTGGCTATTTCGCGTTGCAATATTTGTTTGCGGCTTAACTGCGGTTTGGCCGGTTGGGGCGGCGGGGTGATAACCGGAGCGCGGCGGTTATTGATGAGGGTGCGGACAGTAGTGGTTTTGCGCGGTTGGTTGCGGAGTTTGACATCCAGCGAGGCGGGTTTGTCGGAAGCTTCGGTGCGCGGCATGATTTTGATGTCGTCGTAGGAGCCGAATTGGTCTTTTTCCCAGATTTTGGTGATGGTGTCGCTGCCGTTTTGGTCATCCGACTTGCCCGCTGGGGTGTCGGCTGCGGCGGGTGCGCTTGGTTTGGCCGCTGCTGTGTTGTTTGTGTTTTCTGTGGTTTGTGGCGGGTTGGAGGTTTGGGCCAAAGTGGGTACGACTTTTGTTTTTCCTGCCGGATCGGGGATAACGTCGAAATAGTCGGATTTGCCGAATAATTGCCATGAGGGCTCGGCAGGGGCTTCTGCGGCGGGGGATTCTGTTGTTTGAGCCGGTAGCGGATTGGTGGCCGGTTCGCGGCTCTCTGTTATCGTGGAACTTGCGGCAGTTGCAGAAGGTGCAGCGGCGGTTGCGTTGGCTATTTCTGCTGCTTTCGCTGCTGTGTCTGTGGTGGGTTGCTTACCGCTTTCGGCCGCCGGTTTGTTTAATAATTGTCGGCTGTCGGCCAACTCTTCGCTGATGCCGTTCATTTCGGAAAGGCGGCAGCTGGAGTTGATCTTTTCGCTGGAATAACTGGCTTTGCCGTTAATCTGGCAGATATAGGTGGGGGCTGCGTGGGCACTGAGGGCGCTGCCGGCGATTAAAACGGCCAGCATGTTGGGGAGCATTTTATTCATTCGTTGTTGATTCATTAGGTTTTTTATATGCGGGATTATAACGAAGGGCTGTGTTAATTTGGGTTTTCTGTTGAGAAAGCCGGATTGTATCTTGTAAACCGCTATGCCTGTCTGAAAATAAATGAAGTGCTGTTTTTTGATTACAAAAGGCGGTTTCAGACAGGCATGGAAAAGCCCTGCTGCTGGGGCAGGGCTTGGTGCGGCCGGTGTTAAAGTATCAGCGTGAGGATGAAGGTCCAGATGCAGACAAACAGTAACAAGCCTACGCTGTATTTGAGCGTCATTTTCAGCAGGGTGGATTCCTGGCCCGACTTGCCGACGGCGGCGGTGGCAATCGCGATGGATTGCGGCGAAACGAGTTTGGCCATGGTGCCGCCGGCGGTATTGGCTTGCACCAGCAGGGCGGGGTCGATGTGGAGGTGGTGGGCGACGATGGATTGTACCGGGGCAAACAGGGTGTTGTTGTTCACTACCGAGCCGGTCATGAATACGCCGATCCAGCCCAATACCGGCGAGAGCAGCGGGAAGACGCCGCCGGTTACAGAAACGGCTTCGCCCAGTGCTTGGGTCATCCCGGTATAAGTGGTCAGTTTGGCGATGGCGAGGATGAAGGAGATGGTGGCAATCGACAACCACAATTCTTTGGCGGTTTTCTTCAAGTCGGCCAGTGCTTGTGCAACGCCCAGTGATTGGCCGGAAATGAGGATGGTGGCAATCACGGCCATCAGGATGGCGGTGCCGGTGGTGTTGATTAGGCCGATGTCGATGCCGATTTTTTTATCGCCTTGCGTGGCCAGTACCCAGCTCAGATTGGTGAACGAGAAGATGGCGTCGGGTTTGAACAGGGCTTTGAATGCGGGCAGGCTCCATACGATTACGAAGGCGCTGAGGATGTAGAACGGCGCCCAAGCGGATAGAATATCGCCGAAGCTGTGGCGGGTGGTTTCATCTTGGTCTTGCGCATTGATGCGGAATACGGTTTTCGGCTGCCATTGGGTAGACAGTGCGGCCAGTGCGATCAGCGAGAGCAGCGGCGGCAGGATGTCGGCCAACTCGGGGCCGATGAAATAGGTAACGGCCATTTGGCAAACGGTGAAAACGCCGGAGGTAACCACGAGTGCGGGCAGGGTTTCTTTAATGCCTTTGAAGCCGTCGAGTATCCAGACCAGTAGGAAGGGGGTACTGGCGGCAATGAACGGCAGGGTGGTGTTGGTGGCTTTGGATACGTCCATCGCGGTGACGCCTTCCAAATGGAAGGTATCGATAATGGCGACCGGAATGCCGATGGCACCGAATGCGCCGGAGGCGGCGTTGGCAATCAAACACAACATGGCAGCTTGCAAGGGGTTGAAGCCCAGCGCGGCCAACATTACGCCGCAGATGGCAATCGGTACGCCGAAACCGGCAGCACCTTCCAAAAATGCGCCGAAACAGAAGGCGATCAGCAAGAGTTGGATGCGTTGGTCGGGCGAAACCATGGCGAGGCTGCCTTTAATAACTTCGAATTTGCCGGAATCGACAGTCAGTTTATACAGCCATACCGCCATGATGATGATATAGCCGATCGGCCACATGCCTTGTACGATGCCTTGTACCACGGCGGCCAGCGCCACATTGGCGGGCAGGGCGAAGGGGAAGAAGGAAAGAACGAGTGTTACTACCAGCGTCAGCAAGGCGGCGTGGATGCCTTTCATTTTCAGCACGGTCAGGCTGAGCAGAAACAGAATAATCGGAACGGCGGCAACGGCGGCGGATAGCCGGATGTTGCCTAGGGGGTCGAAAGTAGCGGAAAACATTTTATCAATACTCGCTGTACGGCTCCGCGTAAGCTCTCGTGAAGCGGGGCGGAGTAGGGTTTGAAGACAAAACGGGCAGCCGTGAATACCGGGCTGCCCGTTTTACAAAGGATACCTTCGTATCATCCGGGTGTTACAGGTATTCTGATACTTTTTCCTGATACATGCGCAGGATGCCGGCGGATTTGGCGAATTGGGCGGATTCGGTATCGTCGAGCGGTTTTTCGATGATGCGGGTGATGCCTTGGCGGTTGACCACGGCCGGTACGCCGATGAATACGTCTTGTTCGCCGTATTCGCCTTCCAGCAGTGCGGATACGGTCAGCACCACGTTTTGGTTGTGCAAAATGGCTTTGGTGATGCGTGCCAAGCCCATGGCGATGCCGTAGTAGGTGGCGCCTTTACCTTCGATGATGGAATAGGCTGCGTCGCGCACGTCAGCATGGATTTTGGTCATTTTCGCTTCGCCGTCGGGCATTTTTTCCAGCGCTTCTTTCAGCGACATGCCGGCGATGTTGGCGGTGCTCCAAGCGGCAATCACACTGTCGCCATGCTCGCCGATCATGTGGGCGTCTATGCTGACCGGTGCGACATCGAATGATTGGCCCAAGCAGTTGCACAAACGGGCGGTATCCAGAATGGTGCCGGAGCCGATTACGCGTTCTTTGGGCAGGCCGGAGAACTTCCAAGTGGCGTAGGAAAGTACGTCTACCGGGTTGGTGGCAACCAAGAAGATGCCTTTAAAACCGGAAGCCATCACTTCGCCGACGATGCTGTGGAATACTTTTAGGTTGTTGTCGATCAGGTTCAGACGGGTTTCGCCCGGCCGTTGCGGTACGCCGGCGCAGATACATACGACGTCCGCATCCGCGCAATCGGCGTAAGTGCCTTGTTTTACCTTGGTGGGCGTGGGGGCATACAGCACGCCGTGGCGCAAATCGCGAACTTCGGCGTGGGCACGTTTTTCATTCAAGTCAATCAATACCAACTCATCGCTGGTACCTTGGTTCAATACGGCGAACGCATAGCTGATACCGACCGCGCCGGTACCGATGATGACGACTTTGTTGCCTACTTTGGTGGTCATGACTCTCTCCTGAAAATTACAAGCGATAAGAACAATAAAATTTTAATGAAATAATTCTACATCAAGACGGGGGGTGGAAAACCTGTTTTAAATCAAAATTAGCAGAGTATTTTGAAATAAAACTAGATAGCGATAAGCTAACTCAAACAGCAGTTTAATTTATTGGTTGTAAAGTTACAAATGCCTGTCTGAAACGGCTTTCAGACAGGCATTCCGGATACCGGGCTGGCAAGAGTTTACGTGTGCGCATTGAAAAAGCCCGTACCGGCAAAACGGTACAGGCTTTTTAAAAAGCGTTAGGAAAAAAGCTTAGCCCTGACGGCGGTCGCCCAATTCCGCCGCAGCGGTAAACAGGACGTCGGTAGACGAATTGAGTGCAGTTTCGCAGGAATCTTGCACCACGCCGATGGTAAAGCCCACCGCCACGACCTGCATCGCCACATCATTGTCGATACCCAACAGGCTGCAAGCCAATGGGATCAGCAACAGCGAGCCGCCGGCCACGCCGGAGGCACCGCAGGCGCTTATGGTGGACAACAGGCTTAACAGTAAAGCGGTAGTAAAGTCGACGGTAATATTTTGGGTGTGTGCCGCCGCCAGCGACAGCACGCTGATGGTAATCGCCGCACCGGCCATGTTAACGGTAGCGCCCAGCGGAATCGAAATCGAATAAGTGTCTTCGTTCAAGCCCAGTTTCTTACACAACATCATGTTAACCGGAATATTGGCGGCGGAAGATCGGGTAAAGAATGCCGTAACACCGCTCTCGCGCAGGCAGGTGAATACCAAAGGGTAAGGGTTGCGGCGGATTTTCCACCATACAATCAAGGGATTCACTACCAAGGCAATCAAGAGCATGCTGCCCACCAGCACCAGCAGTAATTTGCCGTAGCTGGCCAATCCTTCCAAGCCGGTGGCTGCCACCGTGGTGGTAACGATGCCGAAAATGCCCAAAGGTGCGAAACGGATTACCCAGCCGACGATTTTCGATACGGCATCGGCGATATCCAATATCGTCAGGCGGGTGGATTCTGCGGCATGACGCAAAGCGAAACCCAGCAGCAGCGCCCAAAACAGGATACCGATGTAATTGGCGCCGGCAAGAGCGCTTATCGGATTGGCAACCAAGTTCATCAGCAGCGTTTGCAAAACTTCGGCTATGCCGGAGGGAGGCGTGTTGTCGCCCGAGGCGGCATCGGCCAGAGCGATACTGGTCGGAAACAGAAAGCTTGCCGCTACGCCGACGACAGCAGCCGAAAACGTGCCGATTAAATAAAGCACGATAATCGGTTTTACCTTAGCTTCGCTGCCGGTTTGGTGCTGCGCCACCGCTGCGGTAACCAAGGTGAATACCAAAATCGGCGCAATCGCTTTTAACGCACCGATAAACATATTCCCCAGAATCCCGATGCCGGCCACAACCTGCGCAGAGAGCAAAGGGTTCGGGCCGCTGCCCAGATAACCGGCCAAGGTGCCCAACAGTAACCCGACGATAATCTGTTTGACCAAGCTGACCCGGTTGAACATCGCCCAAAATGAGTTTTCGGCTGACATGTCACTTTCCTTGAAGTTTAAAAAATGTAATTTTACATCAATTAAAGATATAAAAAAGCAGCTAAGGTCAAAAGAATAACGGCGGTATGAAATAAAATTAGAAAAGATGTCATTATCAACACCATCTAAAGATATAACGATATGCCTGTCTGAAAACAGGCGGCAGGTTTTCAGACAGGCATCTTTTTGCTGTCGGATAATCGGTAGCCGGAAAGCGAAACGGATAGGGGCTTCTCTATATTAAGATGCGGCCAGAACAAATCATCGCAAAGGCTGTCCAAGGCCGGATATGCCTGTCTGAAAACCTACTGTGGGATTACACGCCTGAGAAACGATGTTAAAATCATCCGCGCCCGGCTGTCCGCCGTTTTTGCGCAGAATGAACCGTTTATGAAAAGATTTCCTTCTACCGCCTTCTTGTTGACTACACTCGCTTTTGCCTGCCAACAGGCTTGGGCGGATACCGCTGTTGCAGCCGCTGCCACCGGCGACCCCAAACCGTCGGATTATGTTCGGGTGGAGCAGCCCAAGCAAACGGAAGCGGCGGAGGGCAAAAAGCTTACGCCAAAATATCCGGTAACCGTCAACGTTGGCGATGAAGAAGTCAAAACCATGCTGGAAGAGCATCTGCCGCTGATTACCGAGCAGCAGCAAGAAGATTTGGATATCGAACAAATCGGTTTTTTGTTGGAGGACACACCCTCCGACGTGCAAAACATGATGCGCACCCAAGGTTATTTCAACAGCCAAACCCAAGTGCAAAGCAGCGGTAAGGGCTATGTTGTCAATGTTGCCCAAGGTAAGCGCACCCATATCGACAACGTCAGCGTGGCGATTATCGGCGACGTGCTGCAAGATGCAGAATTGGGCAGCTACTATAAAAACGCCATGGCCAACTGGGCGCTGCCGGTGGGCGCACCTTTCCAGCAGGACAATTGGTCGCAGAGCAAAACATCGGTGCTGGCGGCAGTGGCCCGCAAAAAATACCCGCTGGCGCGCTTTACCCAAACCCAAGCCAATATCGATCCCAATAAAAATACCGCCGATCTGAGTGTGGTGGTCGACAGCCAACAGCCGATTTATTTCGGCGATATCCAAATCAGCGGCACCCAACGCTATCCAGAAAGCGTGGTCAGCGGCTTGGCGCCTTTTAAAACCGGCTCGCCTTACGATTTGGACCAATTGCTCGATTACCAGCAGGCGTTGGAGCAAAACAGCCACTTTTCCGGCGCTTCGGTTCAAGCCGATTTCGCCAATTTGCAGGGCGACCGCGTGCCGGTGAAAGTTAACGTCAGCGAAGTTAAGAAACACAAGCTCGAACTTGGCTTGCGCTGGGATTCCGAATACGGCCCGGGCGGCAAAATCGGCTACGACTATTACAACCTGTTTAACAAAGGCTATGTCGGTTCGGTGGTGATGGATGGCGACCGCTACCAGACCACGCTTTCCGCCGGTATCAGCCAGCCGCGCAATAACGATGGCCATTATTGGACCAGCAACGTTGCCTATACCCGCTCCACCACCCAAAACCTCGAAACCAAAGATCTCACCAGCGGGGTTTGGTTTGTACGTGACCGTAACAACATCGAATCGCGCCTCGGTGTGGAATATATTTCCGGCAGCCGCCGTATTCCGTCAAGCAATACTGATCTGGGTCACAGCGCCGTAACCATGTTGACCGCATCGTGGCGCCATCAAGACATCGAAACCACACTGCATCCGGCCAACGGTTATTATCTGGATGCAAAAGTCGGCACTACGTTGGGCTCGTTGATGTCCACTACTTCGGTTCAACGTGCATACGCCCGTGCTGCCTATTACTTTACGCCTGAGAAAACAGAATACGGTACCTTCATCGTGCGCGGCCAACTGGGTTACGTGTATGCCAAAGAAAACAACGAAGTACCGGCCAGCTTGCTGTTCCGTACCGGTGGCGCCACGTCGGTGCGCGGTTACGAGCTCGACAGCATCGGCATCGCCGGCCCCGACGATTCCGTATTGCCCGACCGCGCACTGGCCGTCGCCAGCCTGGAATACCAGTATCCGATTAATAAAGATTTTTCCGCCGCCATCTTTCATGATATGGGCGACGTTTCGCGCAACTTCAAAAACATGGGCCTCAAACACGGTACCGGCGTCGGCGTACGCTGGTTCAGCCCGGTTGCACCGTTTTCATTCGACATTGCCTACGGCCATAACGATAAAAAAATACGTTGGCACATCAGCTTAGGGACTCAGTTCTAATGACGGCCAGCACATCCACCCTCGCTACTGATACCGGACTGCCTGCCGGTACGCCGCCGGGCGCGCCCAAGAAACGCGGCCGCAAATGGTTGCGTGCCATTTTATTGCTGTTTGTTTTCGCCATTCTGATGCTCGCCGGTTTGATTGCCTGGATGGTTAGTACAGAATCCGGCTTGCGTTTCGGCCTTTACCAAGTGCCCGGCTGGTTCGGCGTGAACATCAGCTCGAAAACGTTGAGCGGCACGCTGATAGACGGCTTCAACGGCGATGAGTGGCGCATCGAAACCGAAGGCAGCGATATCGATATTTCCAGCCTCACCCTCGCTTGGCAGCCGAAAGAATTGTGGCAGAAAAAACTGCATATTCGGCGCTTGGCCGCCGGTGACATCCATATTCAAAGCAAGCCCACGCCGCCCAAAGAGACCACGCCGTCCCAAGCGCCCCAAAGCGTCAGCCTGCCAGTGGAAGTGGCGCTCGATTCGCTGGAGGTCGGCCGCATCACCAGCGGCAAAGCCAAAAGCGAAGTGTTGCGTCATGCCCGTCTGAATTATGTTTACGACCATAAGCAACACCGTATCCGTGTCGGCTCCATCCAAACCCCATGGAGCGACAGCAGCGGCCTGCTGACTTTGGACACCGCCGCACCGTTCAAACTGGGCGGTGATATCGCCGGTAGCGGCGCACTGAACGATATTGCGGTGGACGGTACCTTCAAACTCTCCGGCGAATTGCAGAACATTCAGCTCAATAGTAATCTGGCCGGGCAAGGCGTCAAGCTGACCGCAGACACCCAAATCCATCCCTTCGGCAACACCTTAGATAAAATCATCGGTCATGTTGCCATCAAAGGCAATGGATTGAATCCACAGGCTTTTATTGCCAGTGCGCCGAAAGCCGATCTGGATTTCGATGCCACCGTGGTGCCGGCGGCCACTTCCGGTTTGTCGTTGGAAGGCTCTATTGATTTGGCCAACCACCAGGCGGCGGCAGCCGATCAGGGCGGCATTCCGGTGCGCAGCCTGCTGGCGGATTTCACCGTTGATGAAAACGGCGTGTTGAAAATTCTGGAAGCCGATGCGGCATTGCTGAAAAAAGGCCGTATCAGCTTCAGCGGCAGCACCGATACCGCCAAGCAAACGCTGAATCTGGATACCGAATCGCACGATATTGTGTTGGGCGATGTACTTGCGCAGGAATATCCTGATGCGCTCAACGGCAAAATCCAGTTGCGCGGCAGTTACAGCGATCCGCAGGCCTTGTGGAATTTCACGTTCGGCAAAACCGTCAGCAACGGCGAGGTACTGCTCAGTACCGATACCGCCAGCGGCCAGCAAACTGTTAACCTGAAGCGCGCGCAAATCCTGCCTGAAAACGGTGGTGAAACCCAAGCGGCCGGTACCTTGGAATTGTTTAAAGACCAAGCGCTCAACCTGAATCTGACCAGTAAAAACTTCAATCCGGCCAAAATCCACAGCTCCATGCCCGAGGGCAGCGTGAACGGCGACATCAAACTGACCGGCGCGCTGGGCAAGCAGCTTTTCAACGGCAAAATGCAGTTCGGGCAAAGTACGCTCTCCGGCGTTTCCCTGCGCGGCAATGCCGACATCGAATACGATAAAGACCATCTGAGCCGCGCCATTACCGATATCGCGCTGGGTAGCAACATCATCAAAACCAGCGGCAGCTTCGGCAAACAGGGCGACAGGCTTAACCTCAACATCAACGCTCCCGATATTGCCCGTTTCGGATTCGGCATGTCCGGTCTCTTAGTAGCGCAGGGCACGCTGGCCGGTTCGGTAAAACAGCTGGAAGCCAATCTGAACGGCCGCGCCGAGCGGTTGAATATCAGCAAGGCGCTGCAAATCAACCACCTCACCTTCAACCTGCAAGGCTCGCCCGATTTGAGCAAGCCCTTAAACCTTCAGGCCGAAGGCCGCCAGATTATCATCCCCGGCCAAGAAACGCCCACCCGCATCGATGCCGTCAATCTCGCGGTTAACGGCACCGGCCGCCGTCAAAGCATACGCGGCAGCGGCAGCATGGCGTTTGACGGCAAACCCTATCGCTTCAATCTCGCCGCCGACGGCGGCCTGAACGAGCGTAACCAGTGGCAGGGTACAGTCAGCGCGTTTGATATCAGCGGCGCGTTCAACCTCCATCTGCAAAACAGCCTCAATCTGGAAGCAGGCGCCGAACGCGTAAGCCTGAGCGCCGCACGCTGGGCAGCGATGGGCGGCAGCCTGAATCTGGAGCGTTTCGTGTGGGATAAAAAACAAGGCATCACCACCAAAGGCCGTGCCGACAACCTGCACATGACCGAATTGCACAATTTCTATAAACCGGCGGTAGAGCATAATATGGTGCTGGCCGGCGATTGGGACATCGCCTACACGCAAAACATGAGCGGTTATCTGAATGTGCAGCGCCAAAGCGGCGACATCATCCTCGATTACCGCAAGCAGGCACTCGGTTTGAGCGCCTTGTCGCTGCAAACCCGCTTCCAAAACGGCCGCATCGACAACCAGATCAAAGGCACCACCCGTTACGGCAACATCGACGGCAACGTCGTCATCAGCCAAAACTTCGGCAACGCCATCACGCAGGCGCCGGTTAACGGCAGAATCCGCCTTAACGCTCCCGATTTGGAAGCTTTTAAAAACCTGATGCCGATCGGCCAGATATTGAAAGGCCGGCTGATTGGCGACGCCGTGATTTCAGGCCGCTTGGGCGACCCGCAGCTAAACGGCACCCTCACCGGCGATAACCTGTATTACCGCAATCATGCCCAAGGCGTGATTCTGGATAACGGCGTATTGCGCTCGCGTCTGCAAGGCCGCAGATGGATTATCGATAACCTCACCTTCCACCGCGGCGGCAGCGCCACCCTTACCGGCGACATCGGCCTGGTCGGCACCTCGCCCGATGTAAACGTGAGCGCAGTATTCAATAAATACCAGATGCTCGACAAGCCCAACCGCCGCCTTACCCTGAGCGGCAACGCCAGAATGCTGTATACCGATGCAACCGGCATTACACTGACCGGTACCCTGAAAGCCGACGAAGGCCGTTTCGGCTTCCAAGACTCCAGCATGCCCACATTGAGCGACGACGTGGTGGTGATCGGCGAAGAGCAGAAAGAGAAAACCGCCGCCACGCCGATCAGCCTGAATCTGGCGCTGGATTTGAATGACAATTTCCGCTTTAGCGGCGAAGGATTGGACGTATTGCTCGGCGGCACCCTCAATATCACCGCCCAACCCGGCCGCGACGTACAAGGCGTGGGCACCGTGCGGGTAGTCAAAGGCAAATACAAAGCCTACGGCCAAGATTTGAACATCGATAAAGGTACCATTTCCTTTGTCGGCCCCTTGGATGATCCCAACCTCAAT
Source organism: Neisseria sp. (assembly GCF_030523955.1). Taxonomy (GTDB): domain Bacteria; phylum Pseudomonadota; class Gammaproteobacteria; order Burkholderiales; family Neisseriaceae; genus Neisseria. Next base: position 5,335 of record NZ_JAUNHL010000031.1, on the reverse strand, counting down.
ATCCGCGCCACCCGCAACCTCTCGCCGGTGGGCGCAGGCGTCGAAGTATTGGGCAGCCTCAACAACCCGCGCGTGAGCTTGGTGGCCGACGAAGCGATGAGCGAAAAAGACAAACTCTCCTGGCTGATTCTCAACCGCGCCAGCAGCGGCAACGACAGCGACGAAGCCGCGCTCGCCACCGCCGCCAGTGCTTGGCTGGCCGGCAAGGTTAACGATAGAATCGGCCTGGTCGACAACTTCGGCCTAACGAGCCAGCGTACCCGCAACGCCCAAACCGGCGAACTCAATCCTGCCGAGCAGGTGCTCACTTTCGGCAAACAGCTTACCAGTGAACTGTATTTGGGGTATGAATACGGCATTAACAGCGCCGACCAATCGGTCAAACTGGTCTACCAGCTCACCCGTTCGATACAGGCGATCGGCCGCGTCGGCTCGCAATCGTGGGGCGGCGAAATGAAATACATCATCCGTTTCGATTAAGGATTTGTTTCCATAAAAGTTTTCAGACAGGCATCTTTAAAATGCCTGTCTGAAAACATTTGTACGCCCGAGGGAAAAGTAGGGCGCTGGCAGGAATAAAGTTTCTCACGATAAACAAAGATGCATGGATTAAGCACGAGCATCAAGCAAGCGTTTAAAGTATCGAAAAGAATTTTGCAAAAGGCTCTGCCTGCAAAAGCTTTCAGACAGGCATTTTAAAGATGCCTGTCTGAAAATATTTAGTGGTTTAAATTGAAAAAAGTACACGTCATACTCGGGCTTGACCCGAGTATCTTTTTGATAGCCATAGCCGTTTAACTCAAGGCTTATCTTGAAAGCGGTCTTCCGTTTCCGGCACATCGTCGGCATCTTTCAGCGCATCGCTTACGGTTTGGCTCACCGGATTGATACCGCTTTGCTCGCGCACGATTTCTTTTTGCCGCTCGGTAAGCGGCGGATGAACGGCGGTGGCTTCCTCTTCGCGTTTTTGCTCGGCTTTTTCAAAACTCTCGTAAGGTTGCGGCTTGATTTTGCTTAAATCAATATCGTCTTTTTTAAATAGCGACATGGTTGCTCCTTTGTTTTTATCTATTGAAGGGAAGGCCTGTCTGAAAACGGCAAATACCTTTCAGACAGGCATACACATACATAAGCGTTTGAGCAGATAAACAGACCGGGGTTCCTGCCGTTAACGTCCGTTTTCGCAACAGCGGCGTGCATCATCAACCGCTTACGGCATTTTGGCCGCCGTAGGTACGGAAAGTCAAACTAATGCGCTCTTCGGTAACCCTGCTGCTTTTCATAATGGCGTGCTGCCAATATTGCTGCGTGTCGCCGCGCATCACGATTAATTGGCCGTGTTGCAGCATGATTTCGCGTTTCTCCCGTGTTTTTTTATGGCGCAGGGCGAATTTGCGTTCGGCGCCGAAGCTGAGCGAAGCGATAACGGTGCGCCGACCCAATTCTTTTTCATCGTCGCTGTGCCAGGCCATGCCTTCGTTACCGTTGGCATAGCGGTTGAGCAGGCAGGAATTGAACACGGTGGGGCTGACGGCTTGCAAGTGCCGCTCCACTTGTTGCTTCAGTTGCAGCAGCAGCGGCGTCCAGGCTAGTGCGCGGCGGGTGATGCCGGAATAAGTGTAGGAAAAAGCGCCCTCGCCGTACCACGCCACTTGGCGGGCGGTGGTAATCAGTTTGCCGTAAATCAGCGCTTGGTCGTGCCGCCAAGCAATGTCGTTTAACAGCGCCTTCAGACAGGCATCCGCTTCGTGTTGGCTAAGAATCACGCCGTAATCGTTTACGATGCCCTCATAAGGCAGCAGGTTGGTTTGCGGGTCGGGGGGGTAAGCGAATAAATCCAAGCTCATGCCGCACCTTCCAATTCTTTGGCCAACAAGGCTATTTTACGCCCGCGCTGCCAACGGTAGCCGCCGATGATGCCGCTTTCCCGGATCACACGGTGGCAGGGAATCAGCACGGCGACGGGATTGCTGCCGACGGTGGTGCCGACCGCCCGCGCAGCGGTGGGCCGGCCGATGTCGGCGGCGAGGCTGCCGTAGCTTTTCAGGCAGCCGGCGGGAATCGAGAGCAGCGCCTGCCAGACTTTCAATTGAAACGGCGTGCCTTTCAGGTGTAGCGGGATTTTGCCCTGGCCTGGTGCGGAAAATATCTGCATGGCGCTTCGGTGGAACGCGTTTTCCGTTTCGGTAAAGCCGGCGTTCGGATATTCTGCGCAGAGCGCCTGCAACGCGGCTTCGCGCTCATCGGCAAACATCATAAAGCACACGCCTTTTCCGGTGGCGGCGGTTAATACTTCGCCAAAAGGGCTGGCGGCAAAATGGTAGGCAATTTGCAAACCGGCGCCGCCGTTTTTGTATTCGCCGGGCGTCATGCTCTCGATGCGGACAAACAAATCGTGCAAGCGGCCGGTGCCGCTCAAGCCGCCGGCAAACGCCGCTTCGGCCACGCTTTCGCTGCGCTTCAACGCTTCTTTGGCGCGGCTTATGCTGATGTGCTGCAACATTTTTTTCGGGCTGATACCCGCCCACGCTTGGAATTCGCGTTGCAAATGCTCAGGGTTGAGGTGTACCTGCGCCGCCACCTCGGCCAAATCCGGTTGTTCGGCGGCATGGTCGTACAAGTATTCGATGGCGGCGGCAATGCGGGCAAATTGCGGGGTATCGGCGGTTTTCATGAGGATGCTCCGGTGCGTTTCGATTCAACGATGAGGCTATGGTACGCGAGCGGAAAAAGCTTGGCGACCCGATTCTTGATGAATATGCCTGAAACCTTTGCAAAAAACTTTTTCATCCTGAATTGATTGATATCTCGTCATACTCGGGCTTGACCCGAGTATCTGCTTTTTCTTTCAAAACAAAAAGATGCTCGGGTCAAGCCCGAGCATGACGCAAATGCTTTCAGATATCGAAAAGAATTTTGCAAAGTTCTCTACCTGTCTGAAAAACTTTGCACATGTTTTTCAGACAGGCATGGGAAAAACGGATTCCGGTTTGGCCGCAACGGTATAGTGACTTAAATTCAGAATAGTACAGCGTTGCCTCGCCTTGCCGTGCTATCTGTACTGTCTGCGGCTCGGCGCCTTGTCCTATTCTGAATTTAAGCCACTATATTTCAGGGCGCAATCGGCGCTTGCGGCGGCGAATGCCAGCCGAACGCCGTGATTACGCGCAACCAATCATCATCCGGTTCGGCAAGCACGGTAACGGGGCGGCCGCTCTCCGGGCTGGTGAACATCAGGCTGCGGGCGTGTAGCAGCAGGCGCTGATTGCCGCAAAAGGCGGCCACGGCATGATTTTGCCTCAAATCGCCGTGGCTGGTGTCGCCGACAATCGGGTGGAAAATATGCTTCAAATGGCGGCGGATTTGATGTTTGCGGCCGGTGTGCGGCGTGATTTCTAACCAAGAATAACGCGAGGTGGCGTGGCGCGCTTGGGTAACGAACGGCAATTCGGCCCTCGCCAGCGTACGGTAGTCGGTAACGGCGTTCTGCGCGGCCTTGTCGGGGTCGCTGAGCGCATCGGCAATCGGATCGAGCAGTTCCTTGAGCGGGTAGTCGATGCGGCCGGCATCGTTGGTCCAGCCGCGCACCACCGCCCAATAGGTTTTGGCCACCTCGCGCGCTTCGAACTGTTGCGACAAGGTGCGGGCGGTCGGCGCGTCGAAGGCAAACAGCATTGCGCCGGAAGTGGGGCGGTCGAGCCGGTGCACCGGAAACACATGGCGGCCGATTTGGTCGCGCAGGGTCTGCATCAGAAAAACGGTTTCGTGCCGGTCGATGGCGCTGCGGTGCACCAGCATTCCGGCGGGTTTGCACACGGCGATGCAGGCGGCGTCTTGGTAGAGAATCGGTATCATGAATGGTTGCAGGGCAGGGAATAGGGCGTTGGCAAGAGAGTAAACGCAGCTTACTGATTTGGCAATGTTTCAGACAGGCATGCTATTGCCTGTCTGAAAACGAATCATCACAAAAAATATAGCGGATTCAATTGCTTCAATACGAGGCAGCAAGCCGCAGATAGCACGAGTATCAAGAATAAACTGAAATTTAATAACCGTTCCGCCATCATTCGCGCTTGACCGGAATATTTCATGTTGCAGCCATTCAAGATACTCGGGTTAAGAACGAGTATGACGTGTGTACTTTTGCTTCAGTTGATTGGCTTATGCAAGGCAGCCCAAAAAACGGATAAGCGATGAACAAACCGTTTACACCAAAGTTCCCATTTTGCCGCTGCGGTAATCGCTATAAGCCTGTTGCAGGCGCTCGGGGGTATCCATTACAAACGGGCCGTCGAAGAGAATCGGGCCTTCGACTCTCTCGCCGCCGAGTATCGCCAGCTCCACCGCTTCGGAGCCTGTTTGCAGCCATACTTCATCGCCCTCACCCAACACCGCCAGCCCTTCAGCGCCGAGCGTTTGGCCGTTACCCAGCGGCAGGCGGTCGTGGGTCACATACAGCCCCAATTCCGGCGCATCGATTTTCAGGCTGATTCGGCTGTCGGCCGGCAGGCGTACATAAGCCATAACGGCGTTACTGACGGTTTCCATCGGGCCGGTTACGCCGTCTACCGTACCGGCCACCACACGAATTTGCACACCATTTTTCTCAAACAACGGAATATCGGCGGCGCGAAACGAACGGTAACGCGGCTCGATCATCTTTTGCGCGGGCGGTAGGCTCGTCCATAATTGCAAACCATGGCGGCCGCCGTCGGGTTGTTCGGCGTGGATGATGCCGCGGCCGGCACAGATCCACTGTGCATCGCCTGCACTCAAGGTGTCGCGGAAACCGGAGCTGTCGCGGTGAGCCACGCCGCCCTCCATCAGATAGCTGATCACTTCGATGCCGGCATGCGGATGCGGACGGTCGCCAATACCGCGGCGGCTGTGGTGGCGGTAGTGGTCGATAAACACAAACGGGCCGAGCGAATGACGCTCGCGCAACGGCAGGGCACGCCATAACAGCATATCGCCATCGTCAATCGCCTTATCGGCTGCATAAACCGTAATGATGTTTCGTGCGCTCATAAAAAACTCCTAGTTATAAAGCTGGCCGAAGCAGCAGCTTTGCACAAATGAATGACTTCTTCTATTTAGCGCCATTTCGGCAAAATTCAATCACCGGCATCCGTCAAACCTTTGTAGATATAAAGCTTCAGGCCGTCTGAAAGTTTTCAGACGGCCTGAATGGATTTTGCAAAGGCTATGGCCTGCCCGCTGTTCATGGCGGCATTATGTTTTGTTTGCACCACCGCCACTTGGCCACGGGCTAGGCCAATATATAGTGAGTTAAAATAAGAATTCCAAACTTTACTCCCCCCCCCTTACCAGCAGA
>NZ_JAUNHL010000096.1 GCF_030523955.1 Neisseria sp. | reverse complement strand
CCACGCCGTCACCGGCGCGCCAAATGCCGAAGCCTTCGCCCATGTCGGAATTGAGATCTATTTGAATTTTGCGCATGTTTAGATTTCCTCCGGCGGAATGGTGTTGATAACAAGCCTAAAAGAAAACGGCCATCAAAAAAACTTTTATTTTTTGATGGATTGATATCAAAAAAATTGATATGGTGGGATACCTGCCTTCCTTGCGGAAATCTTTCTATGTAGTTAAATAGATCATCATCAGTGTGGGAACCGAAATGAGCCAATTGGATTTTTCCACTCGTCATTTGCGTTATTTTGTTTGTACCGCCGAATTGGGGCAAATCTCGCAGGCGGCGCAACAACTGAACATTACCCAGTCGGCGGTCACCGCTGCCATCAAAGAGCTGGAAAACCGGCTGCAGGTGCGCCTGTTCGAACGCCACCCCGGCGGCATGGTGCTAACCCACGCAGGACGCTTGTTTTTGGATCATTGCGGCCAGATTCTCAACAGCGTGGCGGCTTGTCGCGATTTGGGGCTTGAACAGGAAGATGTGCATGGTGAAATCAAGGTGGCTGCCACTTACACGGTATTGGGTTATTTTTTACCGTTTCACCTGCAACGGCTGGCTCAACTATACCCGAATCTGAAAATTCATCTGGTTGAACTGCCTCGTATAGCGATTGAACAGGGGCTGCTCGACGGGGTACTGGATATAGCGGTGCTGCTTAGTTCCAATGTTCAGAACCCGCAATTGCGGGTACATTCGTTTTTGGATTCCCAGCGTCATTTGTGGGTAGGGCCTGGTCACCGTTTGCTGCAACAGGCACGGGTAGATTTTGACGATTTGCGCCGCGAGCCTTACATCATGCTGGATGTCGACGAATCGTCGGACACTACTCTGGCCTACTGGCGTGCAGCCGGTGCCGAGCCGCGGGTGGTGCTGCAAACCAGTTCGATCGAAGCAGTGCGCAGCATGGTGGGTAATGGCAGCGGTATTAGCATTTTGTCGGACACAGTATATCGGCCTTGGTCATTGGAAGGGCGTAAAATCCACAAGATTACTTTGCAAAGTCCGGTGCCGGCGATGAGTCTGGGTGTGGCCTGGCGTGCAGATCAGGATTTCAGTCCTGCACAACGTTTGTTTTGTGATTATTTCATTCACCGGTTGGCATGATGTCAAAATGTCTGCAGCTTGCTGCCTTGTATCGAAGTAATTAAATCCGCTGTAAAATTTTTCAGAGAAAATATCATGAATTATGCCCTTGATGCGCTGTGGTGGCGTTTAACCGATCCCGACGTGCGTGCGCTGGCCAGCTTGCTGACCGCGCCACCCTTGTGGCATAGCGGCCGCGAATTGCCGGTACGTGAATTGCTGGGTGAGCAAGGATTTCGTTTTTTGTTGGCGTTGGATCAACAACCCGGCCAATTGCAAGAGGCGCTGGCGGCGGCACCGTTTCATCAACGTTTGGGTTATTACGCCGAGAGTCTCTTAGCGTTTTGGTTTGCCCATGCACCGCATAGCCGGCTGCTGGCGCGCAATATCCGTTGGCAGAACACAAATGGAGAGCAGGGGGAGTTGGATTTTGCCGTGGTATTAAACGGGCGGCCCTACCACGTAGAGCTAACTTGCAAATATTACGGAGACGCTGATGCCGATCCTGCGCAAATGGCCGGGTTGAACCCGCTTGATAAATTAGTCGATAAAGTCGCCAAGCTGCAAAGGCAACTGGCCGGCTTGTCTTATTTGCCGGAACCAACGCCGTGGCAGGCCGCAGGTTTCGAGCCAAACCAATTACAAAGTGTTTCTATTGTACGGGGTATGGGCTTTGCCGCGGCAGGTCGGGTATTTCGGCAAGCACCGCTCAATCTTTATGGTTGGCACGGCCTGTATATGGCACCTCAAACAGAAGCCGCATCAGCAGATCCGCAACGGCTTTATTATTTATTGCCGCGCATGGCTTTGCTGGCACCGGCGCGTGTGTGCGAAGAGGCTTGTCTGAAAAAGATAGAGCCGGATGCCGATCCGGGCTTGTGGGCGGGATTGGAGCGGCGGCCGGACGGTTATTGGCATGAAATCGAGCGTTGGATGAAACGCTAAGGATATTCGGCATCGGGCGGTTATCAGTAAAGCTTGTTTAGTGATATATAAAGGAAATCAACGGCAGTATCTGTTATTTCATCACTTCTCTGTGATACAATCACCGTTTGATTTTTTTATTCCGACGGCGGCAAAAAGCATTATTGCGCATTGCTGTAGTCTTTGAGTAACCAATTAACTGAATAAATTTAAGGGTTTGCAATGAGCGTAACTGTAGAAAACTTGGAAAATCTGGAACGCAAAGTAGTGTTGTCTCTACCGTGGAGCGAAGTGAACGCCGCAGTGGAAAAACAATTGCGTCAAACTGCCCGTCGCGTGCGTATCGATGGTTTCCGTCCGGGCAAAGCGCCTTTGCACATGGTTGAATCTATGTATGGCGCCAGCATCCAGAATGATGTATTGAACGAGTTGGCGCAAAAAGCCTTCTACGATGTGGCCGTTGCACAAGACTTGAAAATCGCCGGTATGCCGCGTTTGGAAGGTGTGGAAGAACAAGACAGTAAAGAAGAATTCAAATTCGCCGCTATTTTCGAAGTATTTCCGGAAATCACCGTAGGCGATTTGTCTGCACAAGAAGTAGAAAAAGCAGTGACCAACGTTGGCGATGCGGAAATCGAACAAACCATCGAAATCCTGCGCAAGCAACGTACCCGTTTCGAACATGCTGATCGTGAAGCACGCGAAGGCGACCGCGTGATTATCGATTTCGAAGGCAAAATCGATGGCGTAGCCTTTGACGGCGGTTCTTCGCAAAACTATCCCTTCATTCTGGGCCAAGGCCAGATGCTGCCGGAATTCGAAGCCGGCGTATTGGGTTTAAAAGAGAATGAGAGCAAAGATGTCGAAGTAAACTTCCCGGAGGATTACCACGGCAAAGGAGTGGCCGGTAAAACTGCAGTCTTTACCATCACTCTGAAAAACGTTTCTGAGCCGGTATTGCCGGAAGTGGACGAAGCATTTGCCAAAGCAATGGGCATTGAAAGCGGCGACGTTAACCAGATGCGTGAAGAAGTGAAGAAAAACGTTTTGCGTGAAGTAAAACGCCGTACCGAAGCGCAAACCAAAGAATCGGCCATGGAAGCGCTGCTGCAATCTACTGAGGTGCAAGTTCCCAAAGCGCTGATAGCCGATGAAGCGGGTCGTTTGGCTCAAGAAATGAAGCAAAACTTCATCAATCAGGGTATGGCTGATGCCGCTAACTTGGATTTGCCGGCCGATATGTTTAACGAACAAGCCGAGCGCCGTGTGAAACTGGGCTTGATTTTGGCGAAAATCGTGGAAGAAAACCAACTGGAGCCGAAAGATGAGCAAATCAAAGCCATCGTAACCGAATTTGCCGACAGCTATGAGGATCCACAAGAAGTAATCGATTGGTATTTTGCTGATGCTTCGCGTCTGCAAGGTCCGACTTCTCTGGCGGTTGAAGCCAATGTCGTCGATTATGTATTGGGCAAAGCCAAAGTGAATGAAAAAGTATTGTCATTCGACGAAGTTATGGGCGCCTAATCAGCATTAAGTAAGGTTTTGATCCCGTTTTTAAAAGAAAAAGCATCGAAGCGGCAAGAAACGGCGGCTTTGATGCTTTTATAATCTTAGCACAACAGAAAGGAGTTCCGTGATGATTCCGGAAATCAGCAACAATACCTTAATCCCGACCGTTATTGAGCAAAGCGGCCGCGGTGAGCGTGCTTTCGACATTTATTCGCGTCTGCTCAAAGAGCGCATTATTTTTCTGGTGGGGCCGGTAAACGACCATACGGCCAATCTGGTGGTGGCTCAACTTTTGTTTCTGGAAAGCGAAAACCCGGATAAAGATATTTATTTCTATATTAACTCACCGGGCGGTTCGGTGTCTGCCGGTATGTCGATTTTCGACACCATGAATTTCATCAAGCCTGATGTTTCCACTCTCTGTTTGGGGCAGGCGGCCAGTATGGGAGCGTTTCTGTTATCTGCCGGTACGCCCGGCAAACGCTTTGCCTTACCCAATAGCCGCGTGATGATACATCAGCCCTTAATCAGCGGCGGTTTGGGAGGCCAAGCTTCCGATATCGAGATTCATGCTCGTGAGTTATTGAAATTGAAAGATAAACTTAACCGGCTCTTGGCCAAGCACACCGGCCAACCGTTGGAGAAGGTCGAACGTGACACCGATCGCGACAATTATATGTCTGCGGAAGAAGCAAAAGCTTACGGTTTGATTGACCAGGTAATCGAATCGCGTCTTGATGTTGTAGAGAAATAAATACGGAGTCGAATATCAAATAAAATGCCTGTCTGAAAATAATTCAGACAGGCATTTTTTAATAACCAAATGGGAAAGAGCCATTTAGTTAAAGATATTAATGATGATGGCCGTGCTCCCCGTGGGCATGACCGTGGCTGATTTCTTCTTCGGTAGCATCGCGCACGCTGTCTACAGTAGCTTTGAAACGGATTTTCATACCTGCCAACGGATGGTTGCCGTCTACCACAACCTTGCCGTCGGCAACATCAGTTACGCGGAAAACCAAAGTATCTCCTTCAGGAGTATCGGCCTCAAACATCATACCAGGCTCCACTTCTACCGGGAAAATATCGGCAGGTTCGATGCGGATTAACTCGGCATCTTGCTCTCCAAAAGCATCATCCGGTTGTAAAACGACATCAACTACATCGCCGACATTTTTATCTTGTAAAGCTTCTTCTACCAACGGGAAAATACCGTCGTAGCCCCCGTGCAGATAAGCGATTGGTTCTTCTGTTTTGTCAATAAGTTGATCGTTTGCATCGTACATTTCGTAGTGCAAGGTAACAACGGAATTCTTGGCAATGCTCATAAAATCATCCTCTTTGTTGGGTAAGCATGTATCTTAATTATATATATCATAAGATATGAATAGATGTTTATTATAACACAAGATTCATCACAAACAGTTGCTAGCGCAGCCGATGGGTCAAAAGAATGATGATTAAAATTTGCAAAAACATCATTGTTTCTTCATGTTTTGTTGTTATATTGCAACATGGTAGATATTGTTTGTTTTGTAAGAAAAAACAACAGGAATAAAAATAAAGAAAATTAGTGAAATATTTCGAGTAAAAATACTATTAAATAATAGGTTAACTTTTTGAAAATCTTGTATTAATTTTTAAAAAAAATGGAAAGAGAAAAAAATATCCGTTCTTTGGGAACTAACTGGAATAAACTTACTCATACGGTTAAGTGTGTCCCGAAAAACAACTGTTTTATCTAATTGCATTGCCAGATTTAGTGGGGCATAATATTAAAAAATTCATTTATGAATTTGTTTAATGAAAAGAGAATAATTTATTTTTTATTCCTTATCATTGTTTATTTCACTCCCTTTAAAGTTGATCACGTAAAAGAAGGTAATTTAGAAATGAAAAAATCATTGTTTGCTGCTGCTCTGATGTCTTTGTTCTTGGCTGCTTGTGGTGGTCAGAAACCTGCTGATGCTGCTGCATCGGCTGCTTCTGCCGCTGATACT
>NZ_JAUNHL010000030.1 GCF_030523955.1 Neisseria sp. | reverse complement strand
TGTGCTTATGAGGTGCTGTTTCGAAAAACGTTGCGCTTGGTTTGACAATTCAAGATTAAAATATTTCCAAGAAAATAGTGCATATAATTATTTATTGTACAAATGTTATAAAAATCCCTTTTCCATCAACAATGCCTGTCTGAAAAATATTTTCAGACAGGCATTGTCTTTAATCATTATCAAATACCATCTTTTAAATATCGTCTTTCAAACGCCGTTTCACCGTATTAAACAAGCCGCGCAGAATATCGATGTCTTCCGTTTCGGTATTGGCACGCGAAAACAGGCTGCGCATCCGGCGCACGATACGCTCACCGTTGCGGCGGTTGAAAAAATTTACGTCGTTCATCAGGCTTTCCAAATGATTCACCAAACCGTTGATTTGCTGATGGGTGGCCGGGTGGGTTTCGGCCGCCAGATAATCCATCGGCACATCCACTTGGCTGAACAATTCGTAGCACACCACCTGCACCGCCTGCGCCAAATTCAGTGAGAAATAATCAGGATTGCCGTTGATGGTCATCAAGCGGTTGCAGTGTTGCACTTCCTCTATGCTCAAGCCGTAAGTTTCATTGCCGAACACCAGCGCCACCTGCTGCCCTGCACGTGCCGCCTGCAACAACTCAGGCACCGATTCGCGTGGCGTTTGCAACGGCGCGGTCAGCTCGCGTTTGCGGCTGGTGAGTGCGCAGCTGAGCGTGGTATCGGCCAACGCTTCGGGCAAAGTGGCGACAATACGCGCCTGCTCCAATACATCGGCCGCGCCGGAAGCCAAAATAAAACTCTCTTCCGGCAAACTGAATGCTGCCGGATTTCCGGCATCAAACGGCGCCGGCTCGACAGTCATCGGCGTTGCCATCAGATTGGGGGCGACCAAGGTCAGCCGTTTGAGGCCCATGGTTTTCATGGCCCGGGCGGCGGCACCGATATTGGCCGGGTGGCTGGTACGGGTTAACACGATATGGATATTACCGAGGAAATCGGGAAGCTGTGGTTTATTCATTGCTGGCTGTCTTTATTTGCACCCGAAGAGTATAATGGGCGGCATCTGTTCTTTAAAAAATATCGTTAATTTTGCTTGCTGGCCGCTATTGTACCCGCCGGCTTGCCTATTTTGTACTGGAAATCCCCATGAATCCTATCCTCAATACAGCCCTAAAAGCCGCCCGCCGCGCCGGCGATATGATGGTACGCGCCTCCGGCAACCTTTCCTCTTTAAAAATCAACAGCAAAGCATTTAACGATTTCGTTTCCGACGTCGACCGCGAATCAGAAAACATCATTATTCAAATTCTGCAAGAAGCCTATCCGCACCACAAAATCACCACCGAAGAAACCGGCAGCCACGGCAATGCCAAAGCCGAATACGAATGGATTATCGATCCCTTGGACGGTACCACCAATTACCTGCACGGCCACCCCCAATACGCGATTTCAATGGCACTCTTGCACAAAGGTTCATTGCAAGAAGCCCTGATTTACGCGCCTGAGCGCAATGATCTTTATATGGCCTCGCGCGGTCAAGGCGCGTTGCTGAACGACCGCCGCATCCGTGCCTCTTCCCGTTTCGAATTAAACCAATGCCTGATCGGCACCGGCTTTCCGGTGGTCGACCAAAGCATGATGGATACTTATCTGGCGATTTTGCGCGACCTGTTGGCGCGCACCGCCGGCGGCCGCCGCGAAGGTGCGGCCGCATTAGACTTATGCGCGGTAGCCTGCGGCCGCTTCGACGGTTTCTTCGAATTCAATCTGAAGCCTTGGGACATCGCCGCCGGTGCGCTGATTGCCAGCGAAGCCGGTGCCATCGTTACCGATATGCGCGGCGAACAAGGCTGGCTGGAGAGCGGCGATATCGTCTGCGCCAACCCCAAAGTGCTGGCTCAAATGCTGCACATTATCCAGAAACACCTGCCGGCCGCCTGATTGATTGCCGGCTCACGCGAGTTTGCCGATGAGCGCCGTTGCGACACCCCTCGATGCCTATATCCTAACCGGCCAAAGTCTGGCCGGCGGCGTAGCCGAAGCGGTCAGCACGGCGCCTTTCCCTTTCAGACAGGCCTATATGCTGGCGGGTGGCCCGGTATTTCGTGCAGACTCGCCGCCTAACGGCCAATTGGTGCCGTTGGCGGAAAACCGAGTGGAAACATTGTGTTCTGCCTTTGCCCGACAACGGCTGGCTGATAACAGCCGCCCCTTGGTCGTCATCGGCGCAGCCGGCGGCGGTTTGGCTTACCACCGATTGAAAAAAGGCGGCGACAGCGGCGTTTATCCGCACATCCTCGAGCAAGTCAGGCTGCTGGAAAACAGCGTACGCCCCATCCGCTACCGCGCACTGCTGGTGGTGCACGGCGAAACCGACGGCTATCTGGGCACGCCGGATTACGAGCAAAAACTGGCGCAATGGCGTCTCGACTTCGAAACCGATATCGCCCGCCTGTGTGGCCGGCCGCTCACGCTGCCGCTGTTTACCTGCCAAACCGCCAGCGCCGCCGGTTATGCCCGCGCCGCGCCGGTTCGCCATCATTTCACGACCCCGTTCGCCCAGCTGCGTGCCGGTTTGCAGCCGCATACCACCTTGGTTTGTCCCAAATACGCCTTCGATTATCTCGACCACGCCCATCCCGATGCTGCTTCCATGAACCTGCTCGGCCGCTATTACGCCCGTGCCTGCCATACTATATTGGACCGGAACGAACGTTGGAGCGGCGTACGGCCGCTGGCGGTTTTCCGGCCAGATGATCACACGATCGAAATCGAATTTTCCGTGCCCGTTGCGCCTTTGCAGTTCGATACCGTACAAGTCAGCGACCCCGGCCATTACGGTTTTGTCTTGTCTGATGCCGGCGATGCCCGGATTACCGAAGTCCGCTTACAGAGCGCGCACAACCGCGTATTATTAAGAAGCAACCGCCCCCTACCCGCCGGCAGCCGCATCACTTATGCTTTCGACAACGGCGAAGCCAACACCTCCGGCCGTCTCAATGGTGCCCGCGGCTGCCTGCGCGACAGCGCCGGTTTGGCCAATTGGGCGTTTGCTTTTGAATGGGTGTTGTAGAATACACCGGACAAATGCCTGTCTGAAAAAATACAGTGGTTTAAATTTGAACAGTAAGCGTTGCCCGCCTCGACTTGATTCAAAGAAAACGATTTTGTAAGCCCCGGCCAAGCGGCAACAGAATCGGCCCGTATTGGCGGTACGTTCTGCTTGTCTTCTTCCCAATTTAAGCCACTATATAATGCCAGAGACCTTTGCAAAATACCCAGATGTGGATGAAGTTCGAGGCGTAGCAGCACAGCGAGTGCAGACATATCAGATAGATAGGCAAACGAGCGAGCAGCGCACAACGAAGAAATTCGCCGCAGATGGGTATTTTGCAAAGGTCTCTGCCTGTCTGAAAACAGATATGACCATCAAAACCTTCTCTATAACCACAAACGCAAAAAGGATATGCCATGCAATACACTCTCTTGGGCGACACCGGTATTTCGGTGAGCAAAATCTGCTTGGGCAGCATGACTTGGGGCGAGCAAAACAGCGAAGCCGAAGCGCATCAGCAACTGGATTACGCACTGGCGCACGGCGTGAACTTTATCGATACCGCCGAAATGTATCCGGTACCGCCGCGCCGCGAAACCTACACCACTACCGAGAGCTATATCGGCAGCTGGCTCAAGCAGCGCGGCCGGCGCGACGATGTGGTATTGGCCAGCAAAATCGCCGGCCCCACCTCGGCCAATAGTTTGGACAGTTACATCCGCAACGGCAACGACTTTTCCCGCACCCAGATTTTCGAAGCCTGCGAGGCCAGTCTCAGCCGCCTGCAAACCGATTATCTGGATTTATACCAACTGCACTGGCCGGAGCGGCAAACCAATTTCTTCGGCCGTTTGGGCGTTTCCCGCCTTGCCGAAAACGAACGTTTCACCCCGTTCGCAGAAATCGTCGATGCCATGGGCGAATTGGTGAAACAAGGCAAAATCCGCGCCTACGGTTTATCCAACGAAACCCCGTGGGGCACGTTCCAATATTTGCAACAGAGCAACCGCGAAGCCGGCAAACCGCGCGCAGCTTCGGTGCAAAACCCCTATAACCTGCTCAACCGCAGCTACGAGGTGGGCATGAGCGAAATCTCGCTGCGCGAAAACGTGCCGCTCTTGGCCTATTCGCCGCTGGCTTTCGGCGTACTCAGCGGCAAATACCGCCACGGCGCCATGCCCGCCGGCAGCCGGCTCGCCCTGTTCGAACGCTTCCAGCGCTACACCAAACCGAAAGCCTTCGAAGCGGTCGAACGTTACGCCGCCATCGCCGAACAAGCCGGCATAAGCCTCGCTACGCTGGCGCTGGCCTTCGTCAACCAACAGGATTTTGTCGCCAGCAACATCATCGGCGCCACCAATCTGGATCAACTGCGCGAAAACATCGCCAGCGCCGAAGTCGTCCTGAGCAGCGACACCATCGATGCCATCAATGCGGTGCATGCGGAAATCAGCAATCCCTGCCCGTAAAGCGAGAAAAAAATATCCTGATGTCTTTTCGGCACCAGGATATTTTAAAAAATGAGACCTTTGCAAAATTCTTTTCGATACCTGAAAACACATGCGTCATGCTCGGGCTTGACCCGAGCATCTTTTTATTTGAGAAGAAAAAGCAGATACTCGGGTCAAGCCCGAGTATGACGAGATATCAATCAATTCAGGATTAAAAAGTTTTTTGCAAAGGTCTCAATGTTTTCAGACAGGCAGAGACCTTTGCAAAATACCCAGATGTGGATGAAGTTCGAGGCGTAGCAGCACAGCGAGTGCAGACATATCAGATAGATAGGCAAACGAGCGAGCAGCGCACAACGAAGAAATTCGCCGCAGATGGGTATTTTGCAAAAGTCTCAGGCATTACGTTTAGCTTGCCCGCAATATCGCGCACAATCCGCCACCAGCCCGATTTTCCAAAACCAGCGTCAAACCGTGCAGTTCGGCAATACGCTCGACAATAGACAAACCCAATCCGCTGCCCGGCTCATCCTGCCCCGGCGGTCGGTAAAAACGTTCGCGTATCCGCGCCAAATGTTCCGGCGCAATGCCTTTGCCACGGTCGCACACGCTGATGCTGTCGGCAGCCAAAGCCAGCGTAACCGTACTGCCTGGCGGCGAATAGCGGATGGCGTTTTCCAGCAGGTTGCGCAGCAAAAGTTGCAGCAACAGCGCATCTCCTTGCAAAGGCAATACCGTTTTTGCACTTTCCGCCGGCGTATCGCACACCAGCCGTATCTGTTTCTCGCGGGCAGCAAGGTTTACGCTCTGCATCACCTGTGTGGTGACCAACTGCCAGTCTATCGCTTCTTGCTGATGCAGCGAGCGTTTCGGATCAAGCCGCGCCAGCGTCAGCAACTGATTAATCAGATTTTCCGCACGATCCAAACTGTAACGGATTTGTTGTAACTGCTGCCATTGTTCTTCCGATTCGCAATCGAGCGCCAATACTTCGGTTTGCACTTTCAAAGCCGCCAAAGGGCTGCGCAATTCATGGGCGGCATCGGCGGTAAATCGCTGCTCACGCTCGCGAGCCTCTCCCACACGCACCAGCAACTGATTCAGCGCCGACACCATCGGGCGGGTTTCCTGCGGCACCGCTTCGGATACCGGCTCCAAACTATCGGCATCGCGTTGCGACAATTCCTGCGCCAAGGCTTCCAGGGGCATAATGCTGCGGCGCACCGCCAACGACAATAACCATACCAAGGCAGGCAAAGCCAGGATCAAAACCAGCAGCTGCACGCCGACGGCATTCAGCAGCGTCTCCAAGCGCTCTTTCCACTCCTGCGCCACCGCCACCGTGCGCCCGCTCTCGGCATCATGCCAATAAAAAACGCGCCAGGCATGGCTATGCCACCATGGCGCGGTATTGCTAAACCCGGAAAACGCCTGATAAGGAATTTGCCGTCCTTTGTTGTCCGACAGCAGCAAACGGCCGTTTTTATCCCAAATAGCGATGCCACTGTGTTTGCTGTCGGCAAAACCGCTGTCAAGCCAAGTGCCCTCGTCAACTTCCGGCAACTCTATCGGCGAAGCTGGCAACAGATAAGGCAGCGAACGGGCTAGCTGGGTCATCTGGGTGTCGTTGGCTTCGTTCATTTCCATCAGCGATATCGTTAACGAAACAGCTGCCGCGATCAGCCAAGTCGCCAGCAGGCCGCTGCTCAGATAAACGATCAGCCGGCGGCGGATACTGGTTTCGGGTGACATGGTGATGTTCCGTTTTCGTTTAATGCTTACATCATGCCGCGCACGGACTTCAAACGCACCTTGTTACCGAAACCGACCATCGCTTTTTCTTTGGCATACCCGGTCAGGTTGCCGCCGGAGAAGCTGACACCTTTGAATTCCACGCCGTTGAGCGTGTCGTTAATCACACCCGCATCGCCGCGGGTGGTGTTTTGCGGCGAATCAATCTGATAGACCGTATTGCTTTGTATGGCTTTGCCGCTGCTCCATTTACTGCCCCAACTGCGGGTATACAGCGCGCTGGAGCGCCTGCCGCCGTTGATGGCTTTCACTTTAAAATCACTGTTGCTGACATGCGCAGTGGTGAGTGCGGCCCGGCGGTATTCGGTTGCGGTCAGGTTAACCACGGCTTTGTTTACTTGATAGCTGTAAGAGGCCAGAGCCGCAAACAGGCCGCCTTTCACTTCGATATCGATTTGTGCGCCGTCAACGTTATCCAACATCAAGCCGACATGATGGGCATCGTTCGGGTTGGCCATCACGGCACGTCCTTTGAGAACGATGTTGCGGCAGTGGCGGAAGCAAACCAATGCGGAAGAGCGGCCATCGCACCGTGTCCGCACGTCGAAATCGTCCACCCGCAAATTACTCACGTTGCCGCCCAAGCGGTTGCGCGCTTGGCCGAAACATTGCAATCCGAAATTACCGGCGGTATCGATATAGACTTTCTTCAGCCACACATTATCGACTATCTGAAAATCGGTATTGGGCTCAATGTCGAAACCGCCCGGCTGCATAACGTTCACCTTGCCGCCTACTCGTACCGACCTGAAATCATCTACCACAATATCTTTGCCGCTGATAATCGACATGGCATTACGGCCGTCGTCTTCACTGTTTTCCACATCAAATTTGCCGAAATAAATCTTCTCAGCCAAAGGAGAAGCCTGATGCAGATTCGATTGCGTGATGTATACCGCATCACCGCGTACTTCTTTGCAAAAAAAGGTCGGGAAGCGTACGTTCTTGGCACCGGCTACCGCCACATTGAAACAATGTTCCTGCACCGGTTGCGATTTACGGTTGCCGTCGCCGCGATAATGGACTTCAATATTCTCGCAATCGCGGATAAGCAAACCGATAAACGCGCCTTGCAGATTGGCCTCGCGCTCGGCTTTGCGCGGCCTGAGCAGCATTTCGCCGCGACAGATGATTTTGGTACCGTTATAAGACGAACCGTCGAGCTTTACGCCCGAATGCAAGTAACGGCCCTCCGGAATAATGACGGTACCGCCTTTGTTCTGATCCAAGGCTTTCTGTATGGCGGCGGAGTCGTCGTGTTTTCCGTCGCCTATCGCACCGTATTTCAATACCGATACACCGTCCGCATCCGCCGCAGTGCCTGCGGGCGCCAGTTTCCAGCGCATGCCGTCCTGCGCCACAATCACCGTATAGCCGTTATCGGCGCTGGTTTTATCATGGATATCCTGCCAGTAAACGCCACCGTCGTTGTCGCCGATTTTCTCGCGCCCGAGTACCACCGCATTGAGGCTGCCTTGTGCCGGAAGTTTTCTGAGCGCGGCAATATTGGGTACAATCCGCCCGCCGGCACGCCCTTCCTG
Source organism: Neisseria sp. (assembly GCF_030523955.1). Taxonomy (GTDB): domain Bacteria; phylum Pseudomonadota; class Gammaproteobacteria; order Burkholderiales; family Neisseriaceae; genus Neisseria. The sequence goes on along the minus strand of NZ_JAUNHL010000030.1, from coordinate 26,845 downwards.
CATCATTTCCAACGCCTGCAACAGCATGGCATTTGTTGCTTGAGTCATTGTTTTTCCTATAATTAATCTGATATTACCTATTGGCCGGCATCATAACATTGCATAATGATGCCTGTCTGAAAAGAAACGGCAGCATCCGTAAAATTATGCCTGTTTGCCGCAACAAGCCTTGTATTTCTTACCGCTGCCGCAGGGGCAGGGATCGTTTCGGCCGGTTTTGGCACCCTCGCGGCGCACGGTTTGCGGCTTGCGGATAATGGCCTGCCAATAACGGTAAATATCCAGCAATACATGCGGCAATTCTCCTTCCAGCTGCGTGAGCTCTTTATCGGAAAGATTCAGCACCGCTTCGCCGCCTTCGTGCGCATCGTATACGTCGCCCAAAGCCATCACCGGATAGAACAAGTCTTCGAAATCTTCATTGTCCACCGCTTCGAACCAATCGGTTTCCACCACATCAAGCGCATAGAGATAAGCATTACACCAAGTATAAAAATCCGGCATGCCTCTCTCATCTTCATACAGCAGCAAATCCGGCAGGCTGCCGGCCTCCAAGGTACGGCGCATATCATCTGCCAGCCGCAGAACCAAGTCTTGCACTTCCTGTACTTCCGCTTCGAAAAACGCTTCGCTCTGATCGCCCAGCACTTCCGGCAGCCAAAGATGAACCGGCACTTCGTCGGGGCCAGAGAGCAGCGCCAACATAAAAGCCTGTATTTCGTCCGCACGCATGGTGCTGCCTTCGGCGGCTTTGTTATCGGTTAAATCGGCTAAACGCTGTTGCGCCTCATCATCAAACGGTAGCATGTGCATTCCTGTTTCTTTATCAAAATTATTCAAAATCAAACGGCTGTTACGCCCGGCTGTTGCCGGTAAAAGGCAGCGTCCTGCGTGGAAAAACAGCATAAAATCACTCTTTGCACCGTCGGGCATTGCGGCAAGGTATCGCGGATGGCTTGCAGCGCCACCAAAGCGGCGTCCTCGAACGGATAACCGTACACGCCGGTGCTGATAGACGGAAACGCGACGCTTTTGGCCTGCACACGCTCGGCCAGCTTCAGCGATTCTGCATAGGCCGACGCCAACAGCGCCGCTTCGCCTTGGTTGCCGCCGTGCCAAACGGGGCCGACGGTATGAATCACATATTTGGCCGGCAAACGGTAGCCGCGGGTGATTTTCGCCTCGCCGGTGCGGCAGCCGTTTAAAGTGCGGCATTCGGCCAACAATTCGCTGCCGGCGGCGCGGTGTATGGCGCCGTCCACCCCGCCGCCGCCCAACAGCGTTTCATTGGCGGCGTTAACAATCGCATCGACATTCAAAGTAGTGATATCGGCTTGGATTACTTCGATTACGGCGCTCATGTATTTTCCTTTCAGACAGGCATCAAACTCCATCCGTCCAAACAAAAGAGATGCTCAGATTTTCAGACAGGTATCGCCATCTTATGCCTGCGCATGCAAACGCTGGCGCATCTGCTCGAACAAACACACTGTCGCCGCCATGGCCACGTTCAACGATTCGGTGGCACCGATCATCGGAATATGTACCGTACCGTCGGCCGAATCCAACATGCTTTCGCTCACGCCGCTGCCTTCGTTGCCGAACAACCAGGCCGAAGCAGGTTTCAGATCCAATGAGTACACACTGCGGTTGTCCCGGCCGCCCAAAGCGGTGGCGCGCACCGGATCGCGGTAGCCTGCGCGCCAAACGTCCAAATCGGTGCGCGGATAAAGCGCCAGCAGAAAATGGGCGCCCATGCCGGCCCGAAGCACTTTGGGCGACCACACGTCCACACAGTCTTCGCCAAAAATAACTTGGCGGATACCGCAAGCGGCCGCACTGCGCAGAATGGTGCCGACATTGCCGGGGTCTTGCACCCGCTCCAACACCACGCAATCGCCCGATTGCGGCAAGCTGCCCGGCAAAGGGCAGACAATAAGGCTCATCACATCTTCACCACCGCTCAAAGCACTGATTTTTTCCAAGGCTCCTTGGCTGACCACGGTAATTTTGTCCTCGGGCAAACGCGCCAGCAAGACTTGTATTTCCGCCCGCCGCAAGCGCCCCTCCGGCACATACACCGCTTCGGGGCTGCCGCCCGCGTTCAGACAGGCATCCAACAAATGCACGCCTTCGAGCACCGCCTGCCCGCTTTCGCGGCGCGCTTTGGCGGACGATAACAAACGCGACAACTGGCGCAACGATTCATTGTGTACCGAAGTAATGGTTTTCATAACATTCTTTATCCTATCCGAACCAAGCAGCCCGAAGCAGGCGGATAGCCTTTTACGAAGCGATGGTCCGCCAGAAATGAGCCAACGGCCCGTGCCCGCCGCCCACTTTCCACGCCGCACCAGCCTCTATCGCACCTTGCAGATAACTCTTGGCCGAAGCCACCGCCAGCCGCAAATCTTTTTTATGCGGGTAATACGCGGCCACCGCACTGGAGAGCGTGCAACCGGTACCATGAGTATTGGGAGTAGGCACGCGTGCGCTCACAAAACATTGAGGCTCTTCCGATTGCTGCACCAGCCAATCACCGGCTTGCCCGCTCTCTTCCCAATGTCCGCCTTTGAGCAACACCGCTTGGACACCCAGCGCCAGCAACTGCTGCCCTTGAGCCAGCATTTCCTGCTCGCTCTGAGCCTGCCGGTTGCCGGTTAACTCGGCCAATTCGCTTAAATTCGGCGTAACCAAATCCGCCAGCGGCAGCAACTGCTCGAGCATCGCGCCAACCGTATTTTCCAAAGCCAGGCTGTCGCCGGAAGTGGCCACCAACACCGGATCAAGCACCACAAACGGCACCGGATATTCGCGCAACACTGCGGCCACTTCGCGTATTGTGGCCACATCCGGCAGCATACCGATTTTCACCGCATCAATACGTATGTCGGACAACACCGACTCACACTGCGCGCGCACCATCTCGCTGGGCACCACATGCACCGCCTGTACGCCCCGGGTATTCTGCGCGGTAATCGCGGTTAACACGCTGGCGCCGTAAGCACCCAGCGCGCCGAACGTTTTCAAATCCGCCTGAATGCCCGCGCCGCCGCCCGAATCGGAACCGGCTATGGTCAAACAACGCGGAAACGGCTTGTCTTGGCCCAGCCCGTTAAATTCAAATTCCATTTCTCGCTCCTTCTCTCTGCATGATTGATATTTTTTTACCGGCAACAAAATGCCTGTCTGAAAAAACGATAAACCTCACTCATCAAAGCGGTTTCGTTCTTTTCAGACAGGCATCATTATAATAGTTGCATTACGGTTGCGTCTGCTCCAATTCCAACGAGGCCGCCAACAGCGATAAACGCGCCATCACACCGTAAACATACAAGCGGTTGCATTCGCAATCCGGATTGGCGGCATTGGTTTGCGGCACGCCCAGCGTATCCCACTGTGCAAACACACGCTTACAGCGCTCCTCGCCGCCCTCTTCCGCGCCCGCCACCGGAATCGCCTGATTCAGCGGTACAAACACCATGCCGCCCGCGTTCAGGTTTTCATCGTTGGCACGCCCCTCATGCACACGGAAAAAGCCGCCGATAACAAAACGATCCATCATATACACCACCGGCTCGGAAACTGCGCCGTTTAGCGTTTCGTAGGTATAAATGCCCTCTTGCACAATCACTTCGCTGACTTCCAAACCCTCTTTGATTTTCGCCATTTTATTGCGGTTTTTACGGTTCAGACTGCGCACCTCCTCGACCGACTTCACGCTCATCACGCCCATGCCGTAAGTACCCGCATCGGCTTTCACAATCACAAAAGGTTTGTCCGGAATACCTTTTTCATCGTATTTGGCTTGGATTTTCGCCAGCATCCGCTCCACCGCTTCGGCCAGCGCATCCTCACCTTCATGCTCCTGAAAATTCAAACCACTGATTTGCTCGAAGTAAGGATTAATCTGCCATTCGTCGACACCGATTAATTCTGCAAACTCGGCAGCCACCCGGTTATAAGCGGCAAAGTGCGCGGTTTTGCGGCGCGTCGTCCAACCACCGTGCAAAGGCGGTAATACGGTTTGCGCAATACCTTGCAAAATCTCCGGAATACCGCCGGACAAATCATTATTCAACAACACCAAACAAGGCGAAAAGCCGTCGGCCAAATGCACGCGTTCACGCGTACGCAACAGCGGCTCCAGTAGGATTTTATCGCCCAGCGCCGTTTCAAATTCAGTAGGCTCGGTGATTTCCGGATTCAAACTGCCCAGCCGAACTTCAAAACCGGCAGAACGCAGAATATTGCTCAACGCCAATACATTTTGCAGATAAAAAGTATTGCGGGTATGGTTTTCCGGCACAATCAACACCGATTTTGCCTGCGGGCAAGAGCGCTCCACCGCGTCTTGCGCCGCATGTGCCGCCAGTTGGATAAAATTCGGGTTCAGATTATTAAAACCGCCGGGAAACAAATTCATATCAATCGACGCCATTTTATAACCGGCATTGCGGATATCCACCGAACCGTAAAACGGCGGTTTATGTTCGCTCCACTGCCGGCGGAACCAAGCCTCGATTTGGGTTTGCTTGGTCAGAATGTTTTGTTCGAATTCTCTCAATTGCGCCAGATAGTTATCCGACATCACAGGCATCGACATACCTTGTCCTTCATCACAATAGAATAAACCCCTGCATAATAGGGCGTTCAGACAGGCTATTCAAGCGTCCGCGCGATTTATTTTTCCAACACATTGCGTCCAAATAAGACAATTTGTCTAAAAAATAAAAAGTTTTTTCTGAATGCCTGTCTGAAACGCACAAAATTAGACATTTTCACTTGCATTCCCACTTATTAATCGTTACTATACTTTATAGATATAGATAATTTTCCCGATAAGCGAAACACAAAACCATGAGCGCACAAACCCTTTACGACAAACTCTGGAACAGCCACGTCGTCCGCGAAGAAGAAGACGGTACTGTTCTGCTATACATCGACCGCCATTTGGTGCACGAAGTCACCAGCCCGCAGGCTTTCGAGGGACTGAAAATAGCCGGTCGCAAACTGTGGCGCATCGACAGCGTGGTGTCTACCGCCGACCACAACACCCCCACAGACCATTGGGACGAAGGCATCAAAGACCCGATTTCCAAACTGCAAGTCGATACTCTAGACAGCAATATCAAAGAGTTCGGTGCATTAGCCTATTTCCCATTTAAAGACAAAGGCCAAGGCATCGTACACGTGATGGGCCCCGAACAAGGCGCCACCCTGCCGGGCATGACCGTGGTATGCGGCGACTCGCACACTTCCACCCACGGTGCATTCGGCGCGCTGGCGCACGGCATCGGCACTTCCGAAGTCGAACACACCATGGCCACCCAGTGCATTACCGCCAAAAAATCCAAATCCATGCTGATTAAGGTAAACGGCCGTCTGAAGCCCGGCGTTACCGCCAAAGACGTGGCTTTATACATCATCGGCCAAATCGGCACCGCCGGCGGCACCGGCTACGCCATCGAATTCGGCGGCGAAGCGATTCAAAGCCTGAGCATGGAAGGCCGCATGACCCTGTGCAACATGGCCATCGAAGCCGGTGCGCGCAGCGGCATCGTGGCGGTCGACCAAACCACCATCGATTATGTAAAAGACAAACCGCTCGCCCCCAAAGGCGAAGATTGGGAAAAAGCCGTTACCTACTGGCGAACGCTGGTATCCGACGAAGGCGCGATTTTCGACAAGGTTTACGAGTTCGACGCTTCCGATATCGAACCTCAGGTAACTTGGGGTACGTCGCCCGAAATGGTGCTAGACATCAACGGCAAAGTACCCAACCCTGCCAACGAAACCGACCCGGTCAAACGCAGCGGTATGGAACGTGCGCTGGAATACATGGGCTTGGCCGCCGACACACCGTTAAACCAAATCCCCGTTGACGTGGTCTTTATCGGTTCCTGCACCAATAGCCGCATCGAAGATTTACGCGAAGCCGCCGCCGTAGCCAAAGGCCGCCAAAAAGCCGCCAACGTCAGCCGCGTATTGGTGGTGCCCGGCTCCGGCTTGGTCAAAGAGCAGGCCGAACGCGAAGGCTTGGACAAAATCTTTACCGAGGCCGGCTTCGAATGGCGCGAACCGGGCTGCTCGATGTGCCTGGCGATGAATGCCGACCGTCTTTCACCGCAGGAACGTTGCGCCTCCACCTCCAACCGCAACTTCGAAGGCCGCCAAGGCAACGGCGGACGTACCCATCTGGTTAGCCCCGCCATGGCCGCCGCCGCCGCAGTTGCCGGCCATTTTACCGACGTGCGCAGTTTGTAAAATGAGGCCTGTCTGAAAAATTTTCAGACAGGCTTTTACGGAAATTTGTTTTTTAGCAAAATTTTTGGCATGATTATGAAGTGCAGCAATGCATACTGTACTTTCAAATTATCACAGGAGCTTAAAACATGAAAAAACTCGTATTGGCCGCCTTGGCATCTATGTTCTTATTGTCTGCCTGCAATACCGTATCAGGCTTCGGCCAAGACGTATCCAAAGCGGGCAACAAGCTGGAAGAAGCCGCGGATCGTTAAGACAAGCTTTGATTAAGATGAAGTTGGCGGCAAATGCAACACTTTGCCGCCAAAATATCATCATAACCGTCCGCAAGGAGAAAAATAATGAGGAGCCGAGCCTTAAAAAGTATGGCGTTGCCTTTGGCATTATTGGCAACAGCCTGTTCCCAAGACAACCTGCCGGCAGCCCCAAATACTGCCATATCTGCGCATACCCACCATCTCGAAAGCAGGCAGGAAATCATTAACCTGCTAAAACGGTACCAACAAGCCATGCGCACGGCCGATTTACAAGGTATCGCAGCAACATTGCACGATGAGGTTGTTACCACATTTCAAGGTAAACTAACCGTGCGCGGCAAATCCGCCGTAATGCAGAACTACCAAGTCAATTTTCAAACTATGGATTTTTCAGGTATTGAGTATCTCATCGACGAAATTAATACCTCGCAAGATTTAGCGGTTATCAGCACTTATCATCCTGTAGGGTCTTTTGTAACACATAAAAAAGACCGCAAAAAAATTATGGACCACAACCGCGAATTATTTGTATTGAAGAAAGTGCAAGGGCAATGGTTGATTTACCGCTATATGTACAACCAAACGCCCGAACAAGCCAAATAAAAAGCAATGCGGCAAATGAGCCCGCACTTGTTTAAACCATGAAAGTACACCTATGAAAGCCTTCACCCAAATCACCGCCCTAGTCGCCCCGCTCGACCGCGCCAACGTCGATACCGACGCCATCATCCCCAAACAATTTCTCAAATCCATCAAGCGCAGCGGCTTCGGCCCCAACGCCTTCGACGAATGGCGCTATCTCGACCATGGCGAACCGGGCATGGACAACAGCAAACGCCCCATCAATCCCGATTTTTCGCTCAACCAGCCGCGCTACCAAGGCGCACAGATTCTGCTCACCCGCAAAAACTTCGGCTGCGGCTCATCACGCGAACACGCCCCGTGGGCGCTTGATGACTACGGCTTCCGTGCCGTCATCGCCCCCAGCTTTGCCGATATTTTCTTCAATAACTGCTACAAAAACGGCCTGCTGCCGATTGTGTTGAGCGAAGAGGCAGTCGACCAACTGTTTAAAGAAGTAGAAGCCAACGAGGGCTACCAACTCTCCATTGACTTGGATAAACAAACCCTCACTACCCCGAGCGGCCAAACTTTCAACTTCGACATCACCGAACACCGCAAGCACTGCTTGCTCAACGGCCTTGACGAAATCGGCCTCACCCTGCAACATGCCGACGAAATCAAAGCGTTCGAAGAAAAGCGCAAGGCCGCACAACCTTGGCTATTTAACCAAGCCTGATGAGATAAAAGCGGCCTGAAAAGCTTCAGGCCGCTTTTGTTTTATACCTTTTCATTAGCGATAACAAGCAATAGGCACGATAAAAAGCGGTACAATCCGATTACTTCAAGCGCCCAGTTAAAATGCCTGTCTGAAAAACAGTTTGAATATCCCTACATACAGGATATGCTTCATGGATATAAGCGGCTCCGGAGTTTATTTATGGATATTGATGCTATTGCTGCCCTTTTTGCTACTGATCTTCGGCTTACTCATGATGTTCTATCTACTGTTCAAAGGTTTGTCTAAAAATAACCAACCGCCCAAAGTTCGCAAAAAAGCCAATTCGCTCAAATAATCCGCTATGATTACCGACACCATCGCCAACGCCCAGCGCTATGCCGCGCTGCACCCTGATTTTGCCGATGCCTTCCGTCTGCTGCAAACATTGGATTTTGCGCAACTGCCTGATGGTCAGGTGGCCTGCGACAACCCCAATATCCGCTTGTTTATCGGCAGCGAACCGATGCGCAGCCGCGAAGAAGCCAAACCGGAAGCGCATCTGTATCACATTGATATCCAAGTTCCCATCAGCGGTACAGAAGGCTATGGCTGGATAGACAGGGCCTGTTTGAAAAACGGTTTAGGCTATAACGAACAAAAAAACATTGAGTTTTTCGATTGCGAACCGACTACTTGGCTGGACATCCACGTCGGCGAGTTCGCCCTGTTTTTCCCCAACGACGGCCATGCGCCGTTGGTGGGCAATGATAAATTAATCCGCAAAGCGGTATTTAAAATCCGAATCGGGTAAAATAGCGCCCGATTAGTCCGACATACAAAGGAAACCCCATGACCAAACAACTCGCCATTCTGCCCGGCGACGGCATCGGCCCCGAAATCATCGCCCAAGCCGTGCGCGTACTCGACAAACTGATTGAAGACGGCCTCGACGTACAATACCAATACGCCCCGTTGGGCGGCGCCGGTTACGACGAATACGGCCACCCCTACCCCGAATTCACCCAAAACCTGTGCCGTGCCGCCGATGCGGTATTGCTCGGCGCGGTCGGTGGTCCTAAATACGACAACCTCGAGCGCGCACTGCGCCCCGAACGCGGCCTCTTGGCCATCCGCAAAGATTTGAATCTGTTCGCCAACCTGCGCCCCGCCATTCTCTATAAAGAACTGGCCAACGCCTCCACCCTGAAGCCCGAAGTGGTAGCCGGCTTGGATATTCTGATTGTGCGCGAACTCACCGGCGACATTTATTTCGGCGAACCACGCGGCATCCGTACGCTGGAAAACGGCGAGCGCGAAGGCTTTAACACCATGAAATACAGCGAGTGTGAAATCCGCCGCATCGCCAAAGTATCATTCGAAGCGGCGCAAAAGCGCGGTAAAAAACTGTGTTCGGTCGATAAAGCCAACGTATTGGAAACCACTGAATTGTGGAAAGAAATTTTTAATGATGTAGCCAAAGATTATCCCGATGTGGAATTGAGCCATATGTATGTCGACAACGCCGCCATGCAATTGGTGCGCGCACCCAAACAATTCGACGTCATCGCCACCGGCAATATCTTCGGTGACATTTTGAGCGACCAAGCATCGATGCTCACCGGCTCCATCGGCATGCTGCCCTCGGCCTCTTTGAACGAAACCGGCAAAGGTTTGTATGAACCCTCCCACGGCTCCGCGCCCGATATTGCCGGCCAAGACAAAGCCAATCCGCTGGCAACGATTTTATCGCTGGCCATGTTGGTCCGCTACAGCCTGAATGATGAGAATCGCGCCAAACAGATTGAAAACGCCGTGCAAAAAGTATTGGAACAAGGTTTGCGCACCGCCGATATTTACGAAGAAGGCACACAACTGGTTTCCTGCTCCGCAATGGGCAGCGCGGTATTGGCCGCTTTGTAAAACACCTTTGCCATTGCCGACACCTGCCTGTTATCGGCAGGTGTTTTTATTTTCAGACAGGCATATGCCTGTCTGAAACGCAGAAGATACAAAATTACAAACCATTCATTTTAAGCTATAATTATCCCCTTTTTCTTTCCCGACATTTCGTTTGCATGACGCCATACCGACCGGTTCAAACCTATCACCGCCTGTGGCGGCGCAAGGTCTACAAACACCGCGCCACGCTGCCGGCGCACCCCGTCGATTGTCCGGAATGCGGCTTGCGCAATCATATCCCGCAACTCTCGCAAGGCCAGGAGGCTGCCTGTTCGCGCTGCGGCCACGATTTGGTGCGCGTGGAAAGCAACCCCTATATCGCGCCGTTGGCCTACGCCGCCACCGCGCTGATCCTGATGGCGGTGGTGTACAGCCAGATGTTCGTTACCATCGAAATGCCCGGCGTCTACTCGCGCCTAACGTTGCCGGGCATGATGAAAACCCTGATTCTACAAGACTGGGGTTTTTTGGCCGAAGTGATGTTTATCTTTACTTTCGGTACGCCGCTTTTGTTTCTGCTATTGGCGCTCTACGTTTATACCGCACTGGCCCTCCGGCGTTTCATGCCTTTTTTGCTGTATGCTACCCGCACGCTGGTTCGGTTGCGCGAATGGATTATGATCGATGTGTTTTTCATCTCAACACTGGTGGCTTATATTAAAATGTACACCGTATCCACCGTTACCTTCGGCCCCGCTTTCTGGCTGATGTTTGCGCTCGGTGTCATGCTGATCCGTACCGCCGTTTCGGTACCGGAACATTGGGTGTATTATCAAATCCACCACCTACTCAACCGTTCGCCCCTTTTCCCTTCCGAGGGCAAACACATCTGCTGTAGCCGCTGCCTGTATTTCCAGCCGGCCAACGAAGAAGAGTGCGCGGTATGCGGCACCGATTTATTCGACCGCCGTCCGCACAGCGTACGCATTTCGCTCTGCTTTCTGATTGCCGCCGCCATTCTTTACCTTCCGGCCAACCTGCTGCCGATTATGATTTCCTCCAACCCCCTCAGCCTGGAAATCAGTACCATATTAAGCGGTATCGAATACATGTGGAACGACGGCGACCGCCTGATTGCCGTGATTATTTTCAGCGCCAGCATCATGGTGCCGACCTTGAAAATTATGTCGATGGGCGTACTGATCGCCTCCACCCGCCTGCCGATGCCGATGGGCATACGCAAGATGTCGCTGCTTTACCGCATCACCGAATACATCGGCCGTTGGTCTATGATCGATATCTTCGTTATTATCATACTGATGAGCGCCTTCCATACGCCGATGGCGCGCGTCCAGCCCGGCCCGGCATCGATTTATTTTTGTTTGGTGGTGCTGTTAACCATGCTCTCCGCCCACTTTTTTGATCCACGCCTGCTGTGGGATAAAGCCACCCGCCAGCAGATCAAACCGAATGATTGAACGCTTATGACTACCCCCGACCTGCAACCCGTTCCCGCCCGCGTGCGAAAATCCAGCACCGCCGCCTCAGTCGTGTGGCTGATTCCGCTGGCCGCACTGGTGGTCGGCGGCTGGTTGCTGTTTCAAAAAATCCGTAATACCGGCCCCGAAATCACCCTTTTAATGGACAGCGCCGACGGTATCGAAGTCAATACTACGGTTATCAAAGTGCTCAGCGTCGACGTCGGCCGGGTCACCCGCATCCGCCTACGTGACGACCGCAAAGGAGTGGAAGTTACCGCACGCCTCAATGCCGATGCCAAAGACATGATGCGTAAAGACACCCAATTCTGGGTTGTCAAACCACGCATTGATCAAAGCGGCGTATCCGGCCTGAGCACGCTGGTATCCGGCTCTTTTATCGCCTTTACTCCCGGTAAATCCGAAGAAAGCCAAGATACTTTCACCGTATCCGATATCCCGCCGATTGCCGCCATCGGCCAAAGCGGCTTGCGCCTGAAACTGCGCGGCCAGAACAGCAAGCTTTTGGGTAGCGGCAGCCCGATTCTGTATGAAGGTTTCATCGTCGGCATGGTGGAAAGCGCCAAATTCGATCCCGACAACAAAACCGTTAACTATTCCATTTTCATCAACAGTCCCAACGATAAGCTGGTCAATAAAAACAGTCAATTCTGGCTGGACAGCGGGATTAACGTTCAAACCACTGCCAACGGTATTAAAGTCGATGCACCGCCCATGGCCGCGATTCTCTCCGGTGCCATCGCCTTCCGTTCTCCACCAGAGAGCAAACAGCAATCACCCGCCGCCGCCAACGACCAGACCTTCACCCTTTATAACGACCGCAACGAAATAGACAACCTGCCCGGCGAACGCGCGCTTTATTATGTCGCCTTCTTCAAAAACTCCATCCGCGGCCTAGCTGCCGGCTCGCCGGTAGAATACAAGGGCGTTACCGTCGGCAGCGTGGCCGACGCCCCCTATTTCGCCCGTAACGACAGCCTGAAGCTGTTCCAAAACGGCTGGGTTCCGGTACGCATCCGCATCGAACCGCGCATGATGGAAATCAACGCCGACAATCAAAGCAAAGAAAACTGGCAAAACCAGATACAAAACGCCCTCAATCGCGGCCTGAGCGCCACGCTTTCCAGCAATAATCTGGTGCTCGGCAGCAAAATGATCGAGCTGACCGATGCCGCGCCCGGTCAGCAAGCACTCAAGCCGTTTAACGAATACGACGGCAATACCGTAATCGCCAGCCAAGGCGGCGGCCTTGACGAATTGCAAGCGCAACTTGGCCGCCTGCTGGACAAATTCAACCGTCTGCCGCTGGAAAACACCGTCGGCGAATTGAATGCCAGTCTGAAAGAATTGAAAACCACCCTCGCCTCTGCCAACCAACTGCTGAGCAAACCGCAAACCCAGCAAATTCCGGGTGAGTTGAACAAAACGCTGGGAGAATTGCGGCAAACCCTCGCCGGCATCTCCCCGCAGTCGCCGGTGTACCAAGACGTGCAAGCCACCCTCAAAAGCATAGACAAAACGCTAAACGACACCCGCCCGCTGGTTAACACCTTGAAAGAAAAACCCAATTCGCTGATTTTCAACCAGAACAGTAAAGACCCTATTCCCAAAGGAAGCCGCTGATATGAACAAACGGATACCTGCACTCGCCCTCGCCTTCGCTCTTGCCGCCTGTAGCAGCGTGAATACCGCTTATTTCACCCTACCCGACAGCCAGTTTGAGCTACCGGCCGGCCAAGGCAACGAAGTCGCTCTGCAAGTGATACTGGCCGAACCGCTGGCCACCGGCGGATTGGTTTACCAAACCGATCCGCTACATCTGAATTTTGCCAAGCAAAACCTGTGGGCTGCACCGCTCGATCAAAGCATTGCCGCCAACTTGGCCAACAAACTCAACCGGCAAAGCAAGCGCTACCGGTTTATCCCTGCCGGCCGCAGCCAAGCCAGTACTACGCTGAAGATTTATATTGAAAACTTCAACGGCACTTACCAAGGCCACACCCTGATTCAGGGCTACAGCCAATGGCCGGACGGCAGCGGCCGCAACTTCCGTATCGAAACCCCGCAACAGGGCGACGGCTATCCCGCAATGGTACAGTCGCTCGACCAAGGGTTAACACAAGCAGCCGAGCGGCTATAGCGGATTAGCTTCATTTATTGGGAACGGTGTTTATCACTATATTCGATCCAAAAATCCGCATTCTCTACCCCCGCCACTCTCGGATCAAAAACCGGATCCTGCCCGCGTTTTTTCTGTTCATCGTAGTCTTTGAGCGTTTTAAAAGCAGGTTTGCTGAGCAAGACAATGGCGATGAAGTTCAGGTAACACATACTGCCAAAGCCGATATCGCCCAATCCCCACATTACGCTTGCGGATTGAATGCCGCCAAAGAAACACACTGCTAAAAACACGATTTTCAAGACCGTTTTTAAAACCGGAAAACGTAATTGATTATCCAGATAAACCAAAGTAGTTTCAGCAATATAGTAATAAGCAACCAAGCAGGTAAAAGCAAAAAGGAAGATGGCAAGCGCTACAAAACTTGCGCCGAAACCCGAGAATACAGTGGATACTGCGGATTGCGTAAATGCGGTACCTGCGACAACACCCGGCAAATGCTCCACCAGCATCTTTCCGTCGGTACCGACAATATTGTACATATTGGTGGATAAAATCATCAGTGCGGTAGCAGTACACACCATCACCGTATCCACATAAACCGAAAAACCCTGCACCAAGCCCTGTTTGGCCGGATGCGATACTTCAGCAGCAGCCGAACTGAAAGTGGCTTCGCCCGCACCCGCTACATTGGAAAATACGGCGCGGCGCACCCCCCATGATACTGCTGTTCCCACCATGCCGCCGAACACAGCGTCCATACCAAAAGCACTTTTTACGATTAAGGCAAACATAGCCGGGATTTGGGCAAAGTTCACCACCAACACAATCGCCATCATGCACAGGTACGCAATAGTCATAAACGGAACCACTATATCGGCAAAACGCGCAATGCGTTTGATTCCGCCGAAAATGATAAACGCCAATAATCCGACCACTGCTATCGTGCTAATCGTCGTCGACAAGCCGAAAGCTGTTTGAAAGGAGTCGGTAATCGTATTAACCTGCACACCAGGAACCAATACGCCGTAAGACAAGCCGGTTACCGTCGCAACCAAAATGGCAAATTTCTTCAGCTTCAAACCTTTTTCAATATAATAAGGCGAGCCGCCGCGGTATTGTCCGTGGGTTTCCTGTTTGTAGACCTGAGCCAGCGTAGATTCGATAAATGCACTCGCCCCACCCAACAAACCCATGACAATCATCCAAAATACAGCTCCCGGGCCGCCCGAGAAAATCGCCGTTGCCACCCCGGCAATATTGCCCACACCAATACGGCCTGATAAAGCCATACAGAATGCTTGAAATGATGTGACACCGCGTGAAGAATGCGATTTATCAAGCAGCAAACGGATCATTTCTCGGATGTAGCGGAATTGAACGCCTTTTGTCGCAACCGTAAAGTAAATACCCACGCCCAGCGCCAGATAAACCAAAGCGTCGCTCCAGATATAACCGACAATTGTATTGACTAATTCCTCCATCTCCCTCTCCTCATTTCTTCCTTAAAATTTAATTGATTGTTTTTATAACGGAGTTTGATTTCAGACAGCCTTTGTTGTTGCTCCTATCCATGTAAGGCTGTCTGAAAAACAGCTTGAAAGTAAATTGATCGATACTTTGATAAACTGATAAATATTGAATCAACGCGATTAACAGGTTAATTGACAATCCAGATAGTTTTCGTTTGGCAGTATTGCTCCAAAGCTTCCAAGCCTTTGTCGCGTCCGCCGAAACCGGATTGTTTGTAACCGCCGAAAGGCGTGGTGATGTCTCCTTCTGAAAAACCGTTAATCGACACCATGCCTGCCTGAATTTGGTTGGCAACCCGGCAGGCACGCTTCAAATCCTGCGTATAAAAAGAAGCGGCGAGACCATACAGGCTGTTGTTGGCCAGCGCAACCGCCTCCTCTTCCGTTTCAAAAACGGTTACCGCCAATAGCGGGCCGAACACTTCTTCTTGAAACAGCGTCATATCCGCAGTCACCCCGTCGAAAATCGTCGGCTCTATATACCAGCCGCTGCCGAAATCACTCTGCACTTTACCGCCGGTAACCAGTTTTGCACCCTCGTCTTGAGCCGTTTTCAGATAGCCGGTAACCTTGTCGAAATGGGCTTGCTCAATCATCGGGCCAAGCGATACGCTTTCGTCACGCGGGTCACCGATTTTCCAGGCAGGCAAGCCGGCAACCAGTTTTTCCAGCAATTCCTCTTTTTTGCTGCTGTGCACCAATAAGCGCGAGCCGCAGCTGCAATTTTCACTCATGTTCCAAAACGCCGCCGCCAACACATTATTGACGGTATGCTCATTAATTTCGGCATCTTCGAATATGATTTGCGGGCTTTTGCCGCCGCATTCCAAAACAATTTCTTTCAAATTGCTTTGCGCCGCGTAATTCAGGAAATAGCGGCCTACTTCGGTGGAGCCGGTAAAAGAAACCATATCAATATCCATGTGTCGGCCAATCGCCTCTCCCACGACTTCTCCGCGGCCGCAAACCATCTGCAATGCCGCTTTCGGAACACCGGCTTCGTAAGCCAGCTCTATCATGCGGTAGGCCGAAAGCGAGGTTAGCTCGGCAGGCTTTACAATCACGCTATTGCCTGTAATCAAAGCAGGCGCCACTTTCCAAGCGAACATTTGCGCAGGGAAATTCCATGGCAATACCGCAGCCACGACACCAATAGGCTCTTTCACAATCCAAGACAATGCGTCCGGGCCGGTGGGAGTAACTTTGCCAAATACTTTGTCTACCGCCTCCGCATACCAATAAAAAGTATCCAAAGTAGCCGGCATATCGGTATTCAGGCATTCGGCAATCGGTTTGCCGGCATCGATACAATCTAAAGCAGCCAATTCTTCGGCATGTTCCTGCATCAACCCTGCCCATGCCTGCATCACCCGCTTGCGTTCTGCCGGAGACTGCAAACGCCATGCTCCCTCATGGAAACAGGCACGCGCCGCCGCAACGGCAACATCAACATCCTCAGCCGTACCGTCGCCGATCTGGCCGATTACACTGTTATCAATCGGCGTGGTATTCGGCATGGTTGCCGTAGAACTTTTTCCTGCCAACAAATTGCCGGCAAATAGTTTGCCTTGCTTGGCCAATTCGAATACTGCTTCTTTGCTTAATGGATTTACCATGGTAGCCCTCCTAAACTTGTTTAACCAACGCCAAAAATGCCTGTCTGTCTTCTTCCGACATATCAACCAGCGGCACCCTAACTTTACCCACATCAAGCGTAGCCTTCAAACAGCCCGCTTTGGCTTTCTGGTTGTAATCTCCCGATTCCATTGAATGAATAGCCGGATAAATCCGGGTCATAATACGACGTGCCTCATCCCAGTTTCCGGCTTGGGAAGCTTCAAACAGCGCCACTTGCTCTTCCGGAAATACGTTGGCGGCGCCTGCAATCCAGCTTTTCGAACCCCAGAAAAAGAAATCGACAGGCTGATCATCGCATCCGCATACCACCTCAAAATTTTTGAACCCGGCTTGCAGCATCCGCAGCGCCTGGCTGAAATTGCCGCTGCTCTCTTTAATCCCGACGATATAAGGATGGCGGGCCAAATGTTCGACCGTTTCGAATTCGATATTCACGCCGACCCGTGCCGGGAAGTTATACATAATAATCGGCATTTTTACTGCATCGGCCACCTTCTCGAAATGCGCGATAATACCCTGTTGGCTCGGCAGGCTGTAAGGATTGGCAGACAGCATCAACCCTTCGTAACCCAATGATTTGGCTTCATGGGCAAGCTCAATCGTATGATCGCTTGACAAGCTGTTTACGCCTGCAATCAGCGTTACCTTTCCTTTGGCCACTTTGGCAATCGTGGTTAAAACCAAAGTACGCTCTTCAGGGCTGAAGGTGTAATACTCACCGGTCGTGCCGCAGGCAACAATGCCGGCTACGCCTTTATCAATAAAAGATTGCACTAATTTTTCCAAAGTCGCCGTATCAACTTTGCCGTTTTGATCGAACGGCGTAACCGTCGGAACCAAAATACCTTTAATATCCATCATGTCTCCTTAATTAAGATATGTGAAAAATACTTTTTCAGACAGGCATTGAAATTCTTACAACCGCCTGAAACACCCAATCAATCGCCCGGCTTACCGAAACGAGATAAGCGATAAGGTTTGCGGTCTATGACTGAAGCACGACCGAAATAAAGATCCTCGATCAAACGCGCGCTACTCACCGCCTGAGTCAATCCCAGATGCTGATGTCCGAAATTCAAAAACACACGCCCGACCTTATCGATCACAGGCAAAGAATCCGCCGTAGACGGACGGAAACCCATCCACACACTCGAATCCTCGTCATCAATAGCATCCTTCAGCATCGGTCGTGCCAGCTTCAATAAATTATGTGCACGAGACATATTCGGCGGAGCAGACAGCCCAGCATACTCCACCGTGCCGGCCAAGCGCAGCCCACCTTTCATCGGAGTCATAATAAAGCGACGCTCCAAGCTCGTTACCGGTACGGATAACCTATCCTTTACCTTTGGCAACATCAAATGGTAGCCGCGCTCCGTGTCTAGGGGCACAGAAACACCGGTGATTTTTTTTACCCACGATTTGGAGAATGCCCCCATCGTCAATAAAACCCTGCCGGCGACAATCTCACCTTTTTCGGTATTCAACACAATGCCGTTTTCCACCGAACGCATATCCAGAACCCGGCAATGTTCGTATACCTTGCCGCCAAGCGATACAAAATGATGTGTGAGCGTTTGTATAACCGCCGCCAAATCAGTGATATGGCCTGTTTCAGGAAATAACAGAGCACCTTGTTGGTTGGCCGCCAAACCAGGTTCCAACGCCAAGAGCTCGGATTGGCCCAATAGCTGGTTAGGAACACCGATTGCATTTAATTGATTACCGTGGGATTTCAGTTTTTCCAAGCCGGCGGCAGTTTCCGTACACAAAACAGAGCCTTTTACCTGAACCCAGCTATTTAACTCCCATTGGCGGGCAAAATCCTGCCATGCACGAAGACTGATACCGTTAATCTGCTTTAATGCTTCATGTATGACAGCAAATGGCTCCGGGCGCATATTCAGCAAGAGTTTGGCAGCCCAAGGAAAAAGTTTGGGTAAATATTTGATGTCTAAACGCAGCGGGCCCAAAGGATCAAAAAGCATAGACGGCAATTGCCGGATAATGCTTGGATCGGCAATTGGAAACACCTGCTCAACCGCCAAATGGCCGGCATTCCCAAACGATGCCCCCTTGCCGATTTCCTCCGCATCGAAAATAACCACCGACTGTCCTTGGCTTTTCAGCTGCAAAGCACTACATAACCCCAAAATACCGCCGCCGACCACATACAAATCCGCATCTTGCTTAATCATGCCCATCCCCAATCAGTCCGGCTGAATACCAAAGCAGAAGGGATCATCCGGATTCAGAATAAGCGTGGTTTCAGCACACACATGGGCACTGCCGCGAATGGTAGGAATGATGCCGGCAGCAGGATTGCCGGCTTCCTGATAAACATAACTTGCTTCGAATATGCTGCCAATCACACTTTCCTGCCGCCAGATTTGCTGTGGTAATAATTTGCCGTCGTCCGCCAGGCATGCCAGCTTGGCACTGGTACCGGTACCGCAGGGAGAACGGTCGTATGCCGCCCCCGGACACAATACAAAGCTTTTGCTATCGGCTTTACCGGAAGCCGCTCCGAACAATTCGATGTGATCTATTTCGGCTCCCTCGTTGCCGGTAATACCGTTTTCAACCAGCGCCTGTTTGATGTGCAAGCTCACTTCGGTCAACCGCTTCACATTCTTACCAAGCACCTCCTGCCGGTGATTATTGACCAGAAAAAACCAATTTCCGCCCCAAGCGACATCGCCGTGAATCACACCCAATCCGGGCACATCAACTTCAACCTGCTTGCGATAACGGTAAGAAGGCACATTGGTAATACTCACGCTGCCGTCATCATGCAAAACCGCCTTCACCATGCCGACAGGCGTTTCCAGAAAATGCTCGCCCACCCCGATTTTGTTTTGATAAAACAAAGAAGCAATCACTCCCATGCTGCCATGACCGCACATTCCCAAATAACCTTCATTATTAAAAAAGATCACGCCGGCCACTGCTTTGGGATCGGTAGGGCTGCACAGCAAAGCCCCCACCATCACATCATTACCGCGCGGCTCCAAAATCACCGCCCGACGCAAATCATCGTAATTTTGTTTAAAATCCTCTAATTTTTCGCCCAACGAAGACCCCTTCAACTCAGGAAACCCTGCATAAACCATACGCGTAGGCTCACCACCGGTATGCGAATCAATCAGATAAATTTTTTGCGCAGAATGAGACATAATTATTTCCTTGAAGCTTATAAAAATCGGATTTTGTACAATATCCGGTTGACTTTTTTGGATGTTAAGTTATTTTACTGGCAGCAGCTTGTCGAATTTTGATTAAAAAAAGCCGAATTCTGCACAATCAGAATATCAATTTAGATTTTGATAAAACATTATTAATCTTCAAGCAGATAAATAAATTTATAAAATCAAATAAATAAACCCAACACACTCAGCATGTTAACCAAATCCCCACTTGCATCATTAAAAAAACCATTATTTATATGCGACAACTTGGCACAATTCATCAACCATGTAGAATTGCTGATGCCCTTATTCGACAGCATTCCCAATGTGGTCTTTTTTGTCAAAAACCGGCAAGCTCAATATGAAGTGGTTAATCAAACGCTGCTTATACGCTCAGGATTAACGCTTAAAAGCGACATTCTCGGCTCAACCTCCCTGCAAATTTTCAACAGCCATCAGGGAGAAGAATATACGCTGCAAGATTTCAAAGTATTGGGAGGCAAAGTCATAGAAGACAAATTAGAACTGCATAATTATTTATCCGGCCAGCTGGGCTGGTGCATGACACACAAAATACCTATTTATGATAAGAAACAAAATATTATCGGTATGGCGGGTGTATCCATCGACCTTGATCAAGACAACAGCCATAAATTAAAGCAGCATAAAAAGCTGGCTTTGGCCGTAAGCTATATCGAAAAACACATTGATCAGAAACTCACCGTTACCATGCTTGCCGCGCATGTCGGTATCAGCATTTCCCGTTTGGAGCGGCTATTTAAATCCGTATTGAATATGTCCCCTTTGCAGATGATTCAGAAAATGCGTTTGGAGCATGCATTCAATTTGCTGAAGGAAACCGACTTTCCTATAGTAGAGATAGCCGTGATGTGCGGCTATACCGATCACAGCGCATTTAGCCGGCAATTCAAACAGCTAACCGGAATCTCCCCTCTGCTGTTCAGACAAGAAAACTTTGCAAAAATATCCAATAAATAAAACAAAAAATCCTGCCGTTTGGCGGCAGGATTCTTCACTGTTGATTCAGTCTGTTTTTGCTATATAGCAGATTAACTTAACTTTCGCAAAGGCTCTGCTGCGCCTTAGCTCAAAGAGAACGATTTTGTAAGCCGCTAAAGCGACAACAGAATCGGTTCCGTACTACTTGTACTGTCTGCGGCTTGCTGCCTTGTATCGAAAATTAATTAAATCTGCTACACAAGCTTCACAAGACTTTCAGACAGGCATTTCATATACCTTTTTATTTCCTTCTGGCCTGCTCGTAAATCGGCATCACTTGTGGCAACTGGCGGCGGATAGCCTCCATACGCGCGTTATTGGTAGGATGCGACGAAGTAAGCGCCACCAGCGCATTATTATTGTTACTCACATTATTCATTTTCTGCCATACGCTTAAGGCCGCTTCAGGGTTGTAGCCGGCTTTAGCCATCAGGTACAAACCGCCGCTATCGGCTTCGTTTTCTTGGCTGCGTGAAAACGGCATATTAATGCCGTATTCGCTCAAAATACCGGAGCCGAGATTCAAGGTATCACTGCTCACACCGGTTTGCGATTGCAAAATAGCACCGCCTATACTGGTTGCCAATCCGGTCAATACCTGTTGGCCGACCGCTTTTTTACTGTGTTCGTTTAAGGCATGGCTCATCTCATGGCCGACCACCGCAGCAATCTCGTCATCACTCAAATTGAGTTTATCCACGATGCCGGTATACACCATCATCTTACCGCCCGGCATCGCCCATGCATTCAATTCATTCGATTTAACCACCGTCATCTGCCAATCAAACGGTACGCCGGTACGGTTTTCCTGGTTGGCAAAAGGCTTCAAACGGTTAAAAACAGCATGAATGCGCCGAGAAGTATTGGAAGTGGTATCAATCATCTGCCGGCTGTTTGCCTGCTGCACCACTTCGGTATAACTCTTGGCCGCTTCATTATTGAGGCTTGCCGTATCATAACCGACCGCATCCGCTACCGACATACAGCCGCTCAACGGCATCAATAAGGCCAAAAGCAACGCCAAAGCCGATGAATTCCTATTGTTCATAAACATTCTCCTGGTTCATGTATGTTATTGCGTTGATTGCAAAATATTCTGCCAACCATCAGAAACCCTTATCTCATCCGCCTTTCTGAGACTCATATGCTTTTGATACAACGGCATCACTTGCGGCAAATAACGGCGCAGATTATCAATCCGCGCGTTATTGGTAGGATGGTTGGAAGCAATACTGGTTTTCAAATTATTGTTGTCGCGATAAGCGTTCATCTTCTGCCAAACGCTGACTGCGGCTTGCGGATTATAACCCGCTTGCGCCATCAGGCGCATACCGCCTTCATCTGCACGGCTTTCTTGTGCCCGCGAATAAGGCATCGCCACGCCGTAATGACCGATCAAATCGGTACCCAAACCGGCAAAACCACCACTGATACCGGTTGTGGCCTGCACCGCAATACCCACCGTATACCCGGCCCACCGTTTCAACACATTACCGCCGGCGGCTTTCTTACCATCTTCACGCAAAGCGTGCGTCATTTCATGACCGATAACGGCTGCAATCTCAGCATCCGTCAGTTGCAGTTTCTCAACCATACCGGTATTCACGGCCATTTTGCCGCCCGGCAACGCCCAGGCATTGGGTTCCTCGGATTTAATCACCGCCATCTGCCAATCAAACGGTATGCCCGTCTGATTGGCTTTTTCGGCAACCGGTTTCATACGTTCGAATACGGCATGTACCCGGCGCGCAGTCTCCGATTCCGTATCCAGCCGGTAACGGCCGTCTACGATGCGGATGGTTTCACGGTATTGTTTGGTAGCCGCCTGATTGAGTGAAGCCGTATCGTAACCGGCCATCTCCGCTACCGAGCTGCAACCGGCCAGCAAACAGCATACAGCAATTACGCTGCCATATTTCAACACGTTCACGCTTTTCCTCCCGAATTCAATCGCAGTGTATCGTATCTATAGATTACCCATACTCGGAGAGGTTTCAGACTGGCCACCTATATTAAACAGAGATTGCCCAAACCCAGCGACAGTCGTTTACATCTGCACCGAACCGTTTACGGTTTGTACGATTTCTTCGGTACCCGGTTCTTCAATATTCATTTCCGGGGCCGCACCGGCAGCTTCCATATTGGCCATCCGTGCCGCCATCGGCGAGGCTGCCTTTGCATAACTGCGGAAATCGCTTTGTACATTAATGTTCACGATTTTGTAACGGCCGCCGAAACCCAATGTTTCGCTCAACACTTTCGCCCGGGCGGTAAAATTTTTCAAAGCCTGACGGCTCAATTCGTTTACCGCTTCGCTGCGTTTTTCCGCAGAAACGCTGAAACCTAAATTGTCTACCGCCGCCTCATTCTGGCTGGCCGCAATCAGCTTGCTCAAGGCCTGAAAATCCTTACTTTCCACCCTTACGTAAGCAGTATCGGTGTAGCCCACGATTTTCTGTTTACTGTAGCGCGGGTAAACCGACCGGTTTACCAAAGCCCCTTTAAGCGCCTTATCGTTACGGATGCGCGCATTCAAAGCGTTCAAGCGTTCCGTTACCTTATTGCTGACGCTCTGGCGGTTGGCACCGTCTTCCTGAATCCGCAGGTTTGCCGTCATCAAATCTTGGTTCACGGTGGCCACGGCGGATTCACTAAACGAAACCACGTTGTAATTCAAAGGCTCCGCCCAAACAGGCACGACAGCAAACGTTAAAGCCAAACACAAAACAGCAGGTTTAAACATGATAACCTCCTCATTAAAACGATAAAGTGCTTTCAGACAGGCATAATATGAAAAACACGGCAAATGCCTGTCTGAAAAAATTTGAATGTAATTTGATGAAACGCCTTGTCAATCGTAATGGTTAGCAGTATAACAAACAAGCTGTTTTTTCACTTCAATCCAACCACCAAGATAAGGTTCTACATTATGTTTTTTGACAAAATCGAAGCCGCGCCTGCCGATCCGATTTTAGGCCTGGGCGAAGCCTTCAAAGCCGAAACCCGCAGCAACAAAGTGAACTTGGGCATCGGCGTTTATAAAGACGCACAAGGCCAAACCCCGATTGTAAAAGCAGTTAAAGAGGCTGAAAAACGCCTGCTGGAAACCGAGAACACCAAAAACTACCTCACCATCGACGGCGTGGCCGACTATAACGAACAAACCCAAGTATTACTCTTCGGCGCCGACAGCGAAATCATCGCTTCAAAACGCGCCAAAACCGCACAAAGCCTGGGCGGTACCGGTGCCTTGCGCGTAGCCGCCGAATTCATCAAACGCCAAACCGGTGCCAAAAACGTGTGGATTTCCGCCCCCACCTGGCCGAACCACAACGCCATTTTCAAAGCCGTGGGCATCAATATCCGCGACTACCGCTATTACGACAAAACCACCCACGCCCTCGATTGGGACGGCCTGATTGAAGATTTGGCCCAAGCCGAAGCGGGCGACGTGGTGTTGTTGCACGGCTGCTGCCACAACCCCACCGGCATCGACCCCACGCCCGAACAATGGGAAGCCTTGGCCAAAATGTCGGCCGAAAAAGGCTGGCTGCCGCTGTTCGACTTCGCCTATCAGGGCTTTGCCAACGGCTTGGAAGAAGATGCCTACGGCCTGCGCGCTTTTGCCAAACTGAATAAAGAATTGTTGGTGGCCAGCTCTTATTCCAAAAACTTCGGCATGTATAACGAGCGCGTGGGCGCATTCACCATCATAGCCGCCGATGCCGAAACCGCCAACCGCGCCTTCAGCCAAGTAAAATCCATTATCCGCACCCTGTATTCCAACCCTGCTTCGCACGGCGGCGCCACCATCGCTCTGGTATTGAAAGATGATGAACTGAAAGCGCAATGGATTGCCGAACTTGATGAAATGCGCGCGCGTATCAAAGAAATGCGTCAGCAATTTGTCGACTTGCTGAAAGAATACGGCGCCGAGCAAGATTTCAGCTTTATCGTGAAACAAAACGGCATGTTCTCGTTTTCAGGTTTAAGCCCCGAGCAGGTTGACCGCCTGAAAGATGAGTTTGCCATTTATGCTGTACGCTCGGGCCGCATCAATGTCGCCGGCATCACTGCCGACAACATCCGTTATCTGTGCGAAAGTATTGTGAAAGTGCTGTAAAACAGATGTGAAAGCACTGTAAAACAGATATAAAATGAAACCTTTGAAATGTTCATCAAAAAGCACCGTGCCGACAAAGCAGCCGCTCCGAACGTTTCAAAGGCTTCTTATGTCGTTTTCACTTCTTTCAGACAGGCATTCGGAACTTTTATTAAAATTCACACCACTAATGCCTCGACAGAAGTCCATTTACCTAAAACATGGAGTATCACAACATGACATCATTGAAAACCCTCGTTCCTGCCGCCCTGTTGCTCGCCGTATTAACCGGCTGTGCCAGCACCAACAAAACCGAAACCCAGCAACCGGCAGCTGAAGCCGCAGCTTCTGCACCTGCTGCTGCCCAAGCTTCCGCTCCGCAAGCACAGGCACCCGCCGCTCCTCAACAACCCAAAACACGGGAAGTAACCTCCATCGATGGTAAAAAAGAAGTAGCCTACAAATGCGGCGACAAAGGCCAAAACCGTTTGTCTGTAATGTACGGCCTGCAAGGCAATGATGTTGTTGTTGCTCAAGTAAAATATCAAGACAAGCTGTCACCCAATCTCTTCCTGCTGGAAGAAAATTCTGATGACAGAACTGCCTTTACCGCCAACGGAATCACTTGGAGCACAGCTAAAAAAGCCAATGCTGCCAATATCGATAAAGTAGACGGCAATATGCTGACCCAAGAAGGTGTAACTACCGTAAACGGCGAACAACAGCAAGTTTCCCAAATCGTAACCAAATACTGCAAACTGGATAAAGCTGCCACTGCCAAACTGGCTAAAGCCAATAAATAATAAACTTACCAAACAACAAAAACGGCCGGATATCCGGCCGTTTTTTTATCATTCTGAAGAATTTGAGATTAGTTTTATAGAAAACAAACTTATTTGTCGATACATATAGTGGAGGTAATTAATTTCCGATACAAGGCAGCAAGCCGCAGACCGCAGACAGTACAAGCAGTACGGAACAGATTCTGTTGCCGCTTTAGCGGCTTACAAAATCGTTCTCTCTAAGCTAAGGCGCAGCAACGCCGTAGCGAAAGTTAAGTTAATCCGCTATAAATAAACACCGGACGGTTACGGCAGACGTAGGATGCAGTAACTTCAGAAAATTTTTTCTAGCCCTCCGTTGGCTTTCGGGTGGCGGTTGGTCTTTTTTTGTAGCTGATGTTGTATCGCTTTAATGCTTTGTGTATGGCGGTATGAGAACAACCAAAGCGTTGCGCTCTTTCATAGCAATAAGCATCAGGATAACGCTTAACATCTTCAAGCAGTGCTTGGGCGCTGATTTTGCGGGTTTTCCGTTGTTTCGGAGGGGCTTGAGGAGCCGGAGGGCGTGTCCAAAGCGTGATGGTGGAGATGGCGATGCCGAATTCTTTTGCCGTTCTGCGGATCGTCCATCCTTGACGAAGTTTTTTGAGTACGAGTTGTTTGAAGTATTCTGAATAGGCCATAGCGTGATTGTACCGAAGAATATGTTTATTTACTATATTTTGTAAAGTCCTCAGAGTGGGTTTCTACGTATTTTCTACACCGTAAAAAATTTGCTCCTTTTTCAAGGAGCACGTAGAAAATCAAAAATATACCGAATAACAAAAATATACTGAATTCAAAAAAATTAATGGTGCCCGAGACCGGAATCGAACCGGTACGCTCGTATTAGGAGCGACGGATTTTAAGTCCGTTGTGTCTACCAATTTCACCACTCGGGCAAGATATTTAGGCTGCCTCTAGTGCAGCCTAAATATTAAAAATGGAGGCGGGGGCGCGGATTTGAACCGGCCTATATGAGGGTTGCACCCCTCATAGCATAAACACTCTGCCACCCCGCCGTGGGGAGGAACAACTGATTTTAACTGTGGAGGCGGGAGTCGGAATCGAACCGGCGTAGACGGATTTGCAATCCGCTGCATAACCACTTTGCTATCCCGCCTTATTTTATCTTAAGTTTTCCAAGAAGAACAACTCTAAAGATGAAATGGAGCGGGAAACGAGTCTCGAACTCGCGACCTCAACCTTGGCAAGGTTGCG
>NZ_JAUNHL010000095.1 GCF_030523955.1 Neisseria sp. | reverse complement strand
TGTGCTTATGAGGTGCTGTTTCGAAAAACGTTGCGCTTGGTTTGACAATTCAAGCGGTAAACAAAACGGCATCAATCTCATTCGAAGCCGCCGATTGAACTTCTTACGCGGCTCCTTAATCAAATTTAGCATTCGTTCCGGTTTGCAAAGGCCGTGAATTAAAGCATAATTGCCCTCTTGCGAATCAACGGCTACAGAAATATATGAGCCTTCTCACCCATACCATCGAATTACCCGACGAAGCGGCTACTGCCGCTTTGGGCGCTTCATGGGCTCCCCATATCTGCGCCCCCTTGGTGGTGTATCTGGCCGGTGATTTGGGGGCGGGCAAAACCACATTCGTGCGCGGCTTACTGCGCGGTTCGGATTATCAAGGAACCGTGAAAAGCCCCACTTACACACTGGTCGAATCTTATCCGCTGGAACAAGCGGATTTCCACCACTTCGATCTCTACCGTTTTACCAGCCCGGAAGAATGGCTGGATGCCGGTTTGGACGAATTGTTCACCCCCCGCAGCATTTGTCTGATCGAATGGCCGCAGCAAGCCGAAGGCTTTGCACCTGCCGCCGATCTGACCGTCAATCTCTCACACTTGAAAACCGGCCGCCTTTGTCAGCTGGCCGCCCATACAGAACACGGCAAAAGAAGTTTGGAAGCATGGATAAAAAATTAACCCGCCGCCAAATCGTGCGCGCTGCCGGCGCCGGATTGGTATTGAGCGTTACCCCGGTGGCTTGGGCCAAGCGCGGCGCGGCACCGCAATTTATCGCCGTGCGCATCTGGCCTGCCAACGCCTACACACGGGTCACTCTGGAAGCCAGCCAGCGCCTCGATTATAAATATTTCACCATAGATAACCCCCGCCGCCTGGTTATCGACATCCGCGGCGTTACCCTCAACAGCGTACTGCAAAGCCTGGGCGGAAAAGTTCAGAAAAGCGATCCTTATATCGGCGGCATCCGCGCCGGCCAGAATACACCCGACACCGTACGCGTGGTGATTGATCTGAAAACCGCAGTCAACCCCCAAGTGTTCGCCCTCAATCCGGTTTCCAACTTCCGCCACCGCTTGGTCGTCGATTTATATCCGCAGTCGACCGCCGATGCCCGCGATCCATTGATGGCGCTGCTGGAAGACTATTCGCAGGGTAAAATTTCCTCCAGCGGCACCGGTGCGGACACCCCGCCTGTCAGTGAGCCGCCGCCCGACTCCGGCGGCAGATCGGGCGGCAAACGCCAAGCAATCGTGATGCTCGACCCCGGTCATGGCGGCGAAGACCCCGGTGCCATCGGTCCCAGCGGTTTGCGCGAAAAAGACGTGGTACTCTCCATCGCCCGCGAAATGAAAAAGCGGCTGGATGCCATGGGCTACCGCACCTATCTCACCCGCAACGAAGACATTTTCATTCCGCTAGGCGTACGCGTCGCCAAAGCGCGCAAACAAAAAGCCGACGTTTTCATTTCCATCCACGCCGATGCTTTTACCAATCCCAGCGCCCGCGGTACCGGCGTTTATGCGCTGAGTACCAAAGGCGCTACCAGTTCGGCCGCCCGCTTTCTCGCGCAAACCCAGAATAACGCCGACTTAATCGGCGGTGTAAAAACCGTGGGCATCCACAGCGTCGACAGCGCCATTATGGACATGACCCAAACCGTTACCAACCGTGACAGCCTGGCCCTCGGCCAGCGCGTACTAACCGAACTTGGCAAACTAAACAAACTGCACAAAGGCAACGTCGACCGCGCCAACTTCGCCGTATTGCGCGCGCCCGATATTCCTTCGATTCTGGTGGAAACCGCCTTCATCTCCAACCCCGAAGAAGAGCGCCTGCTCGGTAGCAGCAGCTTCCGCCAAAAGTGCGCCCAAGCCATTTGCGACGGCGTTCAGAAGTATATCAACAACGCGGTTTTGGCACGCCGCTAGCCGGCGGTAGCGCTTTAATCATCCGTATGCCTGTCTGAAAAAACTTTTCAGACAGGCATTCCCTTATATCCTGAAACAGTTTGACAACACAGCCCTTATGACACCCGAACAACTGCTCGCCATCGACCACCGACACATTTGGCACCCCTACGCCGCCATGCCCAATACCCTGCCGGTTTATCCGGTTCGCGCCGCGCACGGCTGCATCATCGAGCTGGCCGACGGCCGGCGACTCATCGACGGCATGTC
Source organism: Neisseria sp. (assembly GCF_030523955.1). GTDB lineage: Bacteria > Pseudomonadota > Gammaproteobacteria > Burkholderiales > Neisseriaceae > Neisseria. Next base: position 3,483 of record NZ_JAUNHL010000095.1, on the reverse strand, counting down.
TTCCTGGTGGGCGGCCTTGCACGGCTACAACCACCCCCGCCTCAACACCGCCGCACAAGCCCAGTTGCAGCAGATGAGCCACGTCATGTTCGGCGGCCTCACCCATGAACCAGCCGCACGTTTGGCCGAACGTTTGGTTTCCATTTTGCCCGCCGGGCTCGATAAAATCTTCTTTGCCGACAGCGGCTCGGTAGCGGTAGAAGTCGCCATGAAAATGGCCCTGCAATACCAACAGGCCAAAGGCCTATCCGGCAAACACCGCTTCGCCGCCATCCGCGCCGGCTATCACGGCGACACTTGGCACGCCATGTCGGTGTGCGACCCCGAAACCGGCATGCACGGCCTGTTTAGCCGCAGCCTGCCGGTACAATATTTCCTGCCGCAACCGCCCTGCCGTTTTCACGAAACATGGTCTGCCGATGCCGCCTTTGCATTGGAAGATTTGTTTGAACAACACGCCGGCAGCCTCGCCGCCCTGATACTGGAACCCATCGTACAAGGTGCCGGCGGCATGTATTTCTATCACCCCGAATACCTGCGCCACGCCCGCCGCCTGTGCGACCGGCACGGCGTACTGTTGATTTTCGACGAAATCGCTACCGGGTTCGGCCGCACCGGCAAACTGTTCGCCCTCGAACACGCCGCCGTTACCCCCGATATCCTTACCTTAGGCAAAGGCCTCACCGGCGGCTACCTCACCCTTTCCGCCGCCGTCACCCGCAATGATATTGCCGCCGCCATCAGCAGCAGCGCTTCCGGCTGTTTTATGCACGGCCCCACTTTCATGGCCAACCCGCTTGCTTGCGCCATCGCCGCCGAAAGCATCGCTTTGCTATTGGAAAGCCCGTGGCAGCAAAGAGTCGCCGACATCGAGGCCTGTCTGAAAAAACAACTCATCACCGCCCGCGAGTGGCCCTGCGTACAAGACATACGTGTACTCGGCGCCATCGGCGTGATTGAAATGAAGGAAAACGTGAATATGCCCACCCTGCAAGCACGGCTGGTGGACCACGGCGTATGGGTACGGCCGTTCGGCAAACTGGTGTACCTGATGCCGCCGTTTATCATCAGCACCGAAGAATTGCAGCGCCTGATTACCGGTTTATTGAATGCGCTGGCGGAAGAATACGGAATGCCTGTCTGAAAGAAAGCATCTATAGCGGATTAACTTAACTTTCGCTACGGCGCTGCTGCGCCTTGCCGTACGTGTGTACTGTCTTCGGCTTGCTGCCTTGTATCGAAGTAATTGAATCCGCTATAAAAAAACAGCCGCCTGCATCGACACAGGCGGCTGTTTTTTTGAAATAAGGTGGCGAGCCAAACCCCTGGCACTAGCGCTTCAGAGTGGGCTGCTGGCTTCCGCCCCTGACCCGTTGCTCCAAATTACCATGCAGGGAGACCCGCCGTAGAGGAAAGAGATTATACAGTATTTTCAGCAGAAGCCAAGTATTTTGCAGCTGTGCGATTGCAGCGTGCACCCAACACAACTTTGAACTTTGAATTATGAAACTTGATTACAACCATTTTCAGTTTCATCGCCGTTTATCCGCACACAAGCTCCTTTTCAGACAGGCATCCACTATTTCCACCCCTTTTATGAAAATAAATTACAAACAAACCCGCATGCACCCGCAGCATGCTTCCCAACCTAGCTATCCTACTTGAGCGTACACGCCGTTTTTTTCACCCAGTCAAGTCCGCAAATAGACAAATATTTTGTTTTATCCGACAAAAAAATCAACTTCGTAGACAAATATCCGCCGACAAGGCTGCACATACCCCCTTAAAAAGGATAAAATAATGGCCTACCAAGGTTATTAAACTACAAAAAAGAGAACGCTCAGCATAAAGCCAGTAACCTATCGATTTGAGGATAACCGACATCCCGATTCATCACACAGGAACGCAAGATGACCGCCGCCCCACAACGTATCCGTGAAATCCCCTACAACTATACTTCTTATTCCGACCGCGAAATCGTTATCCGCCTCTTGGGTGCCGAAGCCTGGGACGTGCTGCAAGACTTACGCGGCCAGCGGAAAACCGGCCGTTCGGCGCGTATGTTGTTCGAAGTATTGGGCGATATCTGGGCAGTGGTACGCAATCCTTATCTGGTCGACGATTTGCTGGAACACCCCGATCGCAAAAACGCTTTGGTGCGTGAAATGCGCCACCGTCTGAATGAAATCCAGAAGCGCCGCGACAACAACGCCCAAGTCGCCCAATTACTGCAGGCATCGGAAACAGCGGTACAACGCTTCGATGACAGCTTCGAAACCACCCGCCAAAAGCGCGAACAGATTCTGGCACGTTTGAGCAAAATCACCCGCAAACACAACATTATGTTCGACGGCCTCGCCCGTGTGAGCCACGTTACCGACGCCACCGACTGGCGCGTGGAATATCCGTTTGTGGTGGTCAACCCCGACAGCGAAGACGAAATCGCGCCGCTGGTGCGCGCCTTAATCGAGCTGGATTTAACCATTATTCCGCGCGGCGGCGGCACCGGCTACACCGGTGGCGCGGTGCCGCTCGATGCGATGAGCGCGGTAATCAACACCGAAAAACTCGACAAACACAACGGCGTGCAATATGTGGAACTGCCCGGCCTCGAGGGCACGCACCCGATTATCCACTGCGGCGCCGGCGTGGTAACTCGGCGGGTGGAAGAAACCGCCGCCGCAGCCAAACTCGTGTTTGCGGTCGATCCCACTTCCGCCGACGCTTCCTGCGTGGGCGGCAACGTGGCGATGAACGCCGGCGGCAAAAAAGCGGTGCTGTGGGGCACGGCGCTGGATAATCTCGCCTATTGGAAAATGGTCAATCCGCAGGGCGAATGGCTGAAAATCGAGCGTGTGCGCCACAACTTCGGCAAAATCCACGACGAAGACACCGCCATATTCGATGTGCACACGCTCACTTCAGACGGCCTGAACATCGTGAAAACCGAGCGTTTGGAAATCCCCGGCCACAAATTCCGCAAAGTCGGCCTCGGCAAAGACGTTACCGACAAATTCCTAAGCGGCCTGCCCGGCGTGCAGAAAGAAGGCACCGACGGCATCATCACCAGCTGCGCGTTCGTGCTGCACACCATGCCCAAACACATCCGCACCATCTGTTTGGAGTTTTTCGGCACCGTCGCCAACGCCACCCCTTCCATCGTCGAAATTCGCGACTACCTACTCGGCCACGAGAGCGTGCAACTGGCCGGCTTGGAACACCTCGACTGGCGCTATGTGCGCGCCGTCGGCTACGCCACCAAAGCGGCGGGTAAAGGCCGCCCCAAAATGGTGCTGATCGCCGACATCGTCAGCGACGACGAAGCCGCCGTCATCGAAGCGGCCGACCACATCGTGAAGCTGGCACAGGTGCGCGACGGCGAAGGCTTTATCGCCGTTACCCCCGAGGCGCGCAAAACCTTCTGGCTTGACCGCAGCCGCACCGCCGCCATCGCCAAACACACCAACGCCTTCAAAATCAACG
>NZ_JAUNHL010000029.1 GCF_030523955.1 Neisseria sp. | reverse complement strand
CAATACCAAATACTCAAATGAATTTGCAAATGACTGTTCAATCAGAGAATTTTTTAATTACCTCTCCAACAATACTTCCAAAACAAATTTGCTGCCCACATAAGCCAGCATCAGACTAACAAATCCGATAATGGTCCAAATGGCCGCACGCCTGCCCCGCCATCCCATCATACTTCTTTTTAACAACAGTGCACCGTAAATCAGCCAAGATAAAATTCCGAAAACGGATTTATGGGTAAAGGCAAAGGGCCTGCCGAACACCTCCTCCGAAAAGAAGGTGCCGCTGACAACTGAGACTGTCAGCAAAGCAAATGCCGCCCACATTCCTTGGAACATGAGTTTTTCCAAGCTTAGAAGCGGGGGCAGGAAAGCGACCAGAGGGGAAAATTTATGTTGATGCAAATCCCTGCTGAGCCACAAAATCAGCACTGCCAGCAAAGTTACGATGGCGAACATGCTGTATGCCACCAAAGATGTGCCGATGTGCAGCATAAAAGGCAGATTTGAAACGGAATAGCCGGTATGTTTACCCGGGAAAACCGCTGCCAGGAGCAGCGAAATTGCCGCCACGGGATACAAAAGCAGCTGCAATCCTTTCAGACTATAAAAAAAACTGCCTGCAAAATACATGACCAGCACAAGCCAAACTATCAAACTCAGCGCATAGCCGAACCCCATAACCAACACCTTGTCGGCAAATACCGGCAGCGCAATCAAAATACCGTGAACCAAAGTCGCCGGCGCAAGAATGCCTAATTCGATATTCAGCGGATAAGTGCCGCTGCCGCCGTTTTTATAATATTTCCAAGCAAACAGCGCCAATGCGGCATAAACCAGCATCGGTAGAATCAGCAAATCCGGCATAACAAACTTCCTTGGCCACGCATATTCAGAATGGTGCATGTGATGTAAAATACCGCAATTTTACCAAATATCCGCATGCTGTGTTGCAATTGCCCTGCACATACTTAATGCCGTTTTAAGGATCCAATATGTTAGACAATTTAACCAACCGCTTTTATTCGGTATTCCGAAATATCCGCGGCCAAGCGCGTTTGGACGAGGAAAACATCAAACCCGCGCTGCGTGAAGTCCGCTTGGCCATGCTGGAGGCCGATGTTGCCCTGCCTGTGGTGAAGGATTTCGTTGCCGGCATCAAAGACAGGGCCTTAGGCAAGGAAATCAGCGAAAACCTGACTGCCGAACAAGCTTTCATCAGCATCGTAAACCAAGCGCTGGTCGAACTGATGGGCAAGGAAAACAGCGCGCTTAATCTGTCCAGCGCTCCTCCCGCCGTCATATTGATGGCCGGTTTGCAAGGTGCGGGCAAAACCACCACGGTAGGCAAACTTTCGCGCCTGCTCAAGCAGCAGGATAAAAAGAAAAAAATCCTTGTGGCCTCCGCCGACGTATACCGCCCGGCCGCCATCGAGCAGCTGCGCTTGTTGGCAGAACAGGTGGAAGTAGATTTTTTCCCTTCCGACGCCAGCCAGCAGCCGGTTCAAATCGCACGCGCCGCACTGGATTACGCCAAGCGCCGTTTTTACGACGTACTGATGGTCGACACTGCCGGCCGTCTTGCTGTCGACGAAGAGATGATGGACGAAATCAAAGCCCTTCATGCCGCCGTAAAACCGGTTGAAACGCTTTTTGTCGTAGATGCAATGCTGGGCCAAGACGCGGTCAACACTGCCCGGGCTTTCAACGAAGCCCTGCCGCTCACCGGCGTCATCCTCACCAAAATGGACGGCGATTCGCGCGGCGGTGCGGCTTTATCTGTGCGCCAGGTTACAGGAAAGCCGATTAAATTCATCGGCGTAGGAGAAAAAATCGACGGTTTGGAAGCCTTCCATCCCGACCGGATTGCCGGTCGGATTTTGGGCATGGGCGACGTGCTCACCTTGGTGGAAGACGTTCAAAAAGGCATCGACGAAGAAATCGCCACCGAAATGGCCGCGAAGCTGCGGAAAGGCAAAAGCTTTGATTTGAATGATTTCAAAGCCCAAATCCAACAGATGCGCAAGATGGGCGGCTTGGAGAACATCATGTCGAAAATGCCCGGCGAGTTGGGGCAGATCTCCAAACAGATTCCCGAGGGTACCGCCGAAAAAGCCATGGGCCACGTCGAAGCCATCATCAACTCGATGACGCCGAAAGAGCGGGCCAACCCGGCGCTGATCAAAGCCAGCCGCAAGCGCCGCATTGCCGCAGGCGCCGGCACCAGCGTCCAAGAGGTCAACAAAATGCTCAAGCAATTCGAGCAGTCGCAAAAAATGATGAAAATGTTCAGCGGAAAAGGAATGGCCAAACTGATGAACATGGCCAAGGGCATGAAAGGCAAGTTTCCCGGTTTTTAAAATCCGTATCCGCAAAATGCCGGGTTTATTTCCAAGGCAAGTTTCAAACCGCCGGCAAGCATGCCTGTCTGAAACCGGTTCATAAGCCTGTTTTCAGACAGGCATACTTATGCCTTTTGGCACCTGCCGGAAAATGCCGTAATATAATGCTTATTTTCTTCACAACCCCAAACCGCCATGCCCCGTTTCCGTCCCGAACCCGCCTCCCCCTTTTCCCAGCAAAACAAAACCGCCGTACTCCTCATCAATCTCGGCACGCCGCAAGCGCCCACGCCGCAAGCCGTGCGCCCCTATTTGCGCGATTTTCTCTCCGATCCCCGCGTCGTGGAGCTGCCTGCGCCCCTTTGGCAGCCGCTGCTGCACGGCGCAGTGCTGCCCTTGCGGCCGAAAAAAAGCGCCCGCGGCTACCAAAAAATATGGTTTCCCGAAGGATCGCCGCTGGCCGTTTATACCCAAAAACAAGCTGACGCATTGGCCGCCAGGCTGCCCGAGGTTACCGTACGCCATGCCATGTCCTACGGCTCCCCTTCCGTACCCGGCGTATTGGACGAATTGAAAGCCCAAGGCGTTTCGCAAGTACTCGCGCTGCCGCTTTATCCGCAATACGCCGCCTCCAGCAGCGGCGCCGCGCTGGACAAAGTGCTCGGCGTTCTCTACCGCCAGCGCAACATGATGAGCCTGCGCACCGTCAGCCGTTTTTACAACGATGCAGGATACATCGGCGCCCTCGTCCGGCAGATTCAAGCTTACTGGGCGGAACACGGGCGCGGCGAAAAACTGATGTTCAGCTTCCACGGCATCCCCCAAGCCGCTTGCGACCAAGGCGATCCTTATTTCCACGAATGCAGCGAAACCGTACGCCTGCTGGCCGGACAATTAGGCCTGTCTGAACACGATTATGTCATGTCGTTCCAAAGCCGCTTCGGCAAAGCCAAATGGCTTACGCCTTCCACCCAAGACCTGCTGACGGAACTGCCCGGCAAACAAGGCATTACCAAGCTGGACATTATTTGCCCCGGCTTCGTCGGAGACTGTTTGGAAACCATGGAAGAAATCGCCATTGCCGGCCGGGAGGCTTTTCATGCCGCAGGCGGCACGCAGTTTCACTATATCCCCTGCCTCAACGACAACCCCGCTTGGATAGACGCTTTAAGCGCCTTGGCAAAAAAACATCTGCAAGGCTGGATTTAAACGATTATGCCTGTCTGAACATTTTTCAGACAGGCATTTCACCATTCAAGCCAAAATCTTACCCACGATTTCGGCCACATCTTTCGACAAGCCTTCTTTGGCTGCTATCGCGCGCAATTCCCGCTCCATCAAAGAGCGGCGGTGCGGCTCAAGACGGCGGCAGATATTGAAAGCCTGCACCAGCCGCGCGGCCACCTGCGGGTTGAACGCATCGATTTCTTTCACTTTTTCCGCCAAAAACGCATAGCCGCCGCCGTCGGCCGCATGGAAATGCGGCATGTTGCGGCTGAAGGCGCCGAGCAGCGAACGGGCTTTGTTCGGATTATCGAGGCTGAATTGGGGGTGTTGCAGCGCAGCCTTAACCCGCGCGAGCGTATCGCTGCGGCGGCTGGATGCGGTGAGCATGAAATATTTGTCCATCACCAGCGCTTCGCCGCCGAATTTTTCGGCAAAGCGCTCCAGCAAAACGTTGCGTGCGTCGTCTTCCACATGGTTCACCGCGTTGAGCACGCCCCATTCGTGGGTCATGTTTTTGGCCATCGCATCGTAATTTTCGGCCACCCGGGCGATGCGCTGCGGCTTGGCGCGCAGTAGGAAAGCGCGGCAGAGGTTGCGCAGCATGCGCCGTCCGGCTTGGGCGGGTTCGTATTCGTAGGGCTGCTGCAGGCCGCTGTTTTCTTCCAGCGATTCGGCCAACGCGTTTTGCGCTTCCCATTCGGCTTCGCATCCGCGGGCAATGGCGTCCAGCAGGGCTTCCCGCGCTTGATGGACGCGCAAGGGGTCTATGTTGTCCGCATCCGTCCACAATTCGGCCTCCGCCGGAATTTGCAGCAGCACGGCTTTGAAGGCGGGGTCGATGTCGGCCTGCAACACGGCTTTCACCGCGCCTATCAGCGCCTGATGTTCGGGCAGGCCCTGCCCGCTTTGCAGCGCCGCCCCGTTTACCGCAACGGCGCGGCGGTAGAGCGCCTGCCCGGCTTCCCAGCGGGCGAAGGCATCGCTATCGTGCGCCAGCAGCAAGGTGAGATCGGCATCGCCGTAGGGATAATTCAGGTGCACGGGGGCGGAGAATCCGCGCAGCAGCGAAGGCACAACTTCTTCGTTTACCCCTTTCAATTCAAACGTTTGCTCGGCCTCTTCCAGCAGCAGCACGGCCTCTTCCACCGTTTGGCCGCCGTATTCGAACGCCACGGCTTTGCCCTGCCGGTTGAGCAAACCGATTTTCACCGGCATCAGCACGGGCTGTTTTTCCGCCATATCGGGTGTGGGCGGGATGCTTTGCCGGATGCGCAGGCTGAACACGCCGTTGTTCAGACAGGCATCCGCATCCAGCACGGGCGTACCCGCCTGGCTGTACCACAATGCGAAGCGCTCCAAACCGATTCCGTTCGCATCGGCCATCGCCGCGCGGAAATCGTCGCAGGTTACCGCCTCGCCGTCATGGCGCTCGAAATACAGCTTCATGCCTGTCTGAAAACCCTGCTCGCCCAAAAGCGTGTGGTACATGCGCACCACTTCCGCGCCTTTTTCATACACGGTCATGGTATAGAAATTGTTCATCTCCACATAAGAAGCTGGCCGCACCGGATGCGCCATAGGCCCCGCATCCTCGGGAAACTGGTGTTGGCGCAGCAGCCCCACGTTTTCAATCCGGCGCACCTCGCGGCCGGCGCGGTCGGCGGAAAATTCCTGATCGCGGAACACGGTCAGCCCTTCTTTCAAAGAAAGCTGGAACCAATCGCGGCAGGTGACGCGGTTGCCCGTCCAGTTGTGGAAATATTCGTGCGCAATCACGCTCTCCACGCCTTCGAAATCCGCATCGGTGGCGGTGCGGCTGTCGGCCAGCACGAATTTGGTGTTGAAAATATTGAGCCCTTTGTTTTCCATCGCGCCCATATTGAAGTCGCCCACCGCCACGACCATGTAGATATCCAGATCGTATTCCAAACCGAAGCGGGTTTCGTCCCACCGCATCGCGTGTTTCAGCGATTCGACGGCAAAGCCCACCTTATCCGCGTCCTCGGCCCGGGTGTAAAACTCCAGCGCCACTTCGCGCCCGCTCATGGTCACGAAAGTATCGCGCGTGAGCGCCAAATCACCCGCCACCAGTGCAAACAGATAGCTCGGCTTGTTGAACGGGTCTTCCCATTTCACCCAATGCCGCCCGTTTTCCAGCATGCCGCGGCCGACTTGATTGCCGTTGGACAGCATCACCGGGAAACGCGCCGCGTCGGCCCGGATGGTGGTGCTGAATTTGCTCATCACGTCGGGGCGGTCGGGATAAAACGTGATTTTGCGGAAACCCTCCGGCTCGCATTGCGTGTAAAGATTGCCGCCCGAGGCATAAAGCCCCATCAGGCTTTTGTTTTGATTGGGATAAACGCGGGTTTCGATATGCAGCTCAAACGGTGTTTCAGGCAGGCTTTCCAACACCAGCCTTTCGTTTTGCGGCGCGGCAAATTCCAGCGGTTCGCCGTTCAAGCATACCGACACCAGCTCGGCGGAGCCGTCGAGCACCAACGGTTTGCCTGCGTTTTTCGGCTCCACGCGCAGGCGGGATGTGATGTGCGTATGCTCGTCGAAAATATCGAAAGTCAGATCGGTGCGGCTGATTTGATAATCCGGCGCCTGATAGTCTTTGAGATAGTGGACAGTGTTTTGCTGCATGGTTTTTTCCTGCGGGAAGAATAAATGGGGGCATTATACAGAAAAGCCTGTCTGAAACCTTTCAGACAGGCTTTGCCAAAAGGGCACGAAACCCGCATCAAGGCATCAGCATGCCGCCGTTGACATGGATCGTTTGGCCGGTGATGTATTTGGCCTGATCGCCTGCCAGAAACAGCACGGCATCGGCGATGTCCTGCGCTTCGCCGAATCTGCCCAGCGAGGTTTGCGCCTCGAATGCCTTGCGGGTTTCCTCGGGCAGGTCGCGGGTCATGTCGGTGTCGATGAAACCCGGGGCGACGCAGTTGACCGTAATGCCCCGGCTGCCTGCTTCGCGCGCCAGGGATTTGGAAAAACCCATCAGGCCGGCTTTGGCGGCGGCATAGTTGGTTTGGCCCGCATTGCCCATCGCGCCCACTACGGAAGTGATGCTGATGATGCGGCCGCCGCGCTGTTTCATCATGCCGCGCAACACGGCTTTGGAAGCGCGGAAGACGGATTTGAGGTTGACCTGCATGATGTCGTCCCACTCCTCTTCTTTCATGCGCATCAAGAGGTTGTCGCGGGTGATGCCGGCGTTGTTCACCAAAATATCGAGTTTGCCGAATTCATTTTCGATATCGGCAATCAGGTTTTCGATGCTGCCTTCTTCGCCCGCATTCAAAGCGCGGCCTTGGCCGCCCCATTGCGCCAGCCGCCCGCCGATGGCGGCCGCGCCGCTCTCGGAAGTGGCGGTGCCGATAACGGTGGCGCCGGCTTGGGCCAATGTGTCGGCAATGGCGGCGCCTATGCCGCGCGATGCGCCGGTAACGAGGGCGGTTTTACCGCTGAGGTTTTGTGTGCTCATTCAAGTGTCCTTTTCAATGGGGTAGGCGGATTCGGGGGATTATAGTCATTTATAGTCTTTTAAAATAAGAACGATACGGCCTTGCTGCACCTTGCCGTACTATCCGTACTGTCTGCGGCTGGCTGCCTTGCCTCGTTCTTATTTTAGTCGACTATATATAGTGAAGCATAGCCGATTAAAATAAAAAATCCGCTCCGCTGCCTGCGGTTTGCCCTGCCCATGCCTGTCTGAACATGTTCGGCGGCCGTGCCCCGGGCTTCAGACAGGCATGTCAGGCTTGCGGCAGGGTGATTTTTTGATGGGGGCGGATGTTGAGAATGTAGCGTATCCAGTTGCCGAAACCGTATTTCCGTTTGATTTCGGGATCGGGTTCGCGATAGGGGCGTTCGAGAAACCGGGCCATGCCGTCGAAGGTTTTTCCGTCCCAAATCAGGATGTTGTCGGGATGGTAGAAATCATAATGCCGGATATTGGGGTTGGTGGTGATGAGCTTTTTGCCGTAGCCCAAGGCTTCGAAGGCGCGGAAGGAAAGGCCGTTGTGCACCGGGTTTCTGAAATCGACCAAAACTTTGGCCTGCATCGTATGCGCCAGATTGGTTTGGAAATCCCAGCTGTCCCGCATCAGGTTGATGTTGTCGCAAGGGTACACCGTACGGGCGCGATGGAAGTCTTTCGGATACCAGGCGATATGGAAATCCAGCCGCCAGCCGGCCTGCCGCGCATGCTGCGCAAAGGCGGCGACCAAGGAGGCGCGCTCGGGAACATGGCCGCCGACGAAATAAAAGTCGTTCGGCGTTTCAGACAGGCATGGCAGATGGTCGAAATAAAAATTGCAAGCGGGATAAAAACGGTGGCCGGCTTGGTTTAAATCATACGGGTCAAAGATATAATTGCGGTCGAATGCGGTCAGGCACGGCCAAATGGCGGGAAAACGGTTCATGCCGTCCCATTGGTAATTCACCATCAGCCCGCGCACTTGGCTGCGGATTTTTTTGAGAAAGCCGGCCGGATAGATGTCGCCGCGGATGAACAATGCATAATCCGCACCGCCCGCGCGACGCAGCTTTTCCAACATTTCCGCTTCGTACAGGGAAGCTTCCAGCTTTTTTTTGGCTTCTTTATCGCGCAGCACCAGCTGGCGGAACTTGACGCTTGCCCGGGCGGCAAGGCCGGGATAGCGGAAAGTTTTCGGATTTTGCGCAATGTCCACCGCATTGAAACCGTGATGAACCAGCGCATCGGCAATCACGCTGTGTATGCCGTTGTCGGCCGGCATGGCAAGCAACACGACAGGCTTGCCGCTCATTGCTCGAAAACCTTGTCTAAAAAGCCTTTGAAACTGTATTTCTGCTTGATTTCGGCTTCTATGGGCCGGTAGGGCAGATCCATGAACTCGGCAAGACCCTCCAGGTTTTTGCCGTCCCACACAAAAATATTCTCGGGGCAGTAAAAATCGTATTTTTTAATCAGGCCGTTGGTGGTAATCAGTTTCTTGTCGTAGCGCAAGGCATCGAATACGCGGAACGACAATCCGTAGTCTTCGTACTGCACGAAATCCACCACGGCGCTGCAGCCGCGCACCTTCTCAAGATTCTGCATAAAGCTCAATACATTGCTGCGGTTGAGGTAGGTGATGCCTTCGGTACCGAAGGTTTTTTCCGCTCTGCCGTCTTTACAGTAAACGTAAAAATCCAAAGGCAGATTCCGGCGGCGCGCTTCTTTGATAAAGCGGCGGGTTTCGGCTTCGCGGTTGGTTTCGTAGCCGCCCAAGAAATACAGGCCGCTTCTGCCTTTATGGCCGGCTTCTATGGGATAGTCGAAATAAAAATTGGAGGCTGTCTGAAAACCGTATTGCGCATACTTGGCGGCATCTTCGGGGCTGAATACGAAGAAACGGTCGAAATAAGGCAGGTAGTCGAAAATATCGGGAAATTTGTCGACGCCGTCCCATTGATAGTTAACGCAGACTTCCGAATGCCTGCGGATTTGGGCGATAATTTCTTTGGGATAAACATTGGCACGGATGCATAGCGCGTAATCGGCCTTCCTGCCGCCGAGCGCCGCCAGTTTTTTATTGATTTCGGCTTGGTAGCGTATGAATTTCAGGCGTTTTTTGTAGTTGCTGTTTTTGGTGACGGTTTTATGGTACAAGCCCAGCAGACGGCTGCCAAAGTGGGGATAGTGGGAGTCTCGGTCGTCGTAGCAAAGATTGATAACATCATAACCGTGGTGGTTCAGATTTTTTTCTATGCATTTATCCAAACCATACATATAAGGCACGGCCAAAATCACGATCGGTTTCATTTTTGGTATCTGTGTTTTCAGACAGGCATTTGGACTGAATATTGCCCGAAAAGTTTTGATTTTTTATTTTAAATAAAACGGTTCCGCCGGGCAACGAAAATTCCCGGATTCTCCACAAAGCCATGCCCGGCCCGCCTGCCGGGGCTTGTTTATCTATGCGCCTGCGCAAACGCCGCTACCTGCCCGGCGTCGGTAAGCGCGCTGCAAACGGCTTCTTTATTGATGCGTTTTGCCAAACCGGCCAGCACTTTGCCCGGGCCGCACTCGGCGGATTCTTTGATGCCCTCTTCCACCAAAGCATTTACGGTCTCGGTCCAGCGTACCGGGCTGTAAAGCTGGCGGACAAGCGCATCTTTGATTTTGCCGGCATCTTCATAGGCAGCCACGTCGGCATTGTGAACCACGCGGATTTGCGGCGCACTAACGGTAAGGTCTGCCAATGCCTCTGCCAATTTATCGGCGGCAGGCCTCATCAGGCTGCAATGGGAAGGCACGGATACCGGCAGCGGCAAGGCACGTTTGGCACCGGCTTCTTTGGCCAGATTCATCGCCCGCTCCACAGCCGCCGTGTGGCCCGCGATAACCACTTGGCCGGGCGAATTGAAATTGACGGCCTCAACCACCTCGCCCCGGGCCGCCTCATCACACAGCATTTTTACCTGACCGTCATCCAAACCTAAAACCGCGGCCATCGCGCCAACTCCTTGCGGCACCGCATTTTGCATCAACATTGCCCGCAACCGTACCAATTTGACCGCATCGGCAAAATCCAAAGCGCCGGCCGCAACCAAAGCCGTATATTCGCCCAAGCTGTGCCCCGCGGCGGCTGCCGGCGCCTTGCCGCCGGCTTCGAGATAGGCACGGTATGTAGCCACACCGGCCACCAGCATCAAGGGCTGGGTATTGACGGTCTGCCCGATGAGGTCGGCATCACTGCCGTTCATCATGGCCCACAAGTCTTGCCCCAACACCTGCGAAGCTTCGTCGAAGGTGGCTTTGACAACGGCCTGCCCATCGAAACCGCCCATCATATTCAGGCTCTGCGAGCCTTGGCCCGGGAAAAAAAATGCAAAAGACATGACATTCCTTTCAGTTTCTTAACATTGCGCGCAAGGGTTCTGTACCTGCATCATCAATAGCGCAGCAATACCGCGCCCCAAGCAAACCCGCCGCCGATGCCTTCCAACAGCAAAACCTGGCCGCGTTTGATTTTCCCCTCCTTCACGCCCGTGTCCAAAGCCAAGGGTACGGAAGCTGCGGAAGTGTTGCCGTGGTCCTGTACGGTTAAAATCACTTTCTCCATACCCAAGCCCAAATGCTTGACCGTGCTCTCGATAATACGCCTGTTGGCTTGGTGGGGCACCAACCAATCCACTTGGTCGGCCCTCATGCCGGCTTCTTCCAATACGTCCTCCGCCACTTTGGCCAAATTCTTCACGGCGAATTTATAAACGCCGGGGCCGTCCATCATCAAAAACGGCGTACCCTGAATCCGGCCGTTGGCAATTTGACCCGGCGTTTTGAGCAGATCCAAATAATTGCCGTCGGCTTGCAGCTTGCTGTGGATAATGCCTTCTTCATCCGAAGCGGCCAATACCACCGCACCGGCGCCGTCGCCGAACAGTACGCAGGTGGTGCGGTCGTTCCAATCCATAATCCGGCTGAAGGTTTCCGCACCGATAACCAACGCCTTAGCGGCCATGCCGCTTTTGATGTAGGCGTGCGCCGTTGTCAGCGCATACATGAATCCGGCGCACACCGCCTGCACGTCGAATGCCGGACAGCCTGCGATGCCGAGCTTTTGCTGTACTATGGTGGCCGTGGAAGGAAACTGCATATCCGGCGTGGAAGTAGCCACCACAATCAAATCGATTTCTCCGGCATCCAGTCCCGCATCACGCAAAGCCGCACGTGCGGCGGCCACGGCCAAATCGCTGGTTTTCTCTTCTTCGGCGGCAATATGGCGGTATTTGATGCCGGTACGGCTGGTAATCCATTCGTCCGATGTATCGACAAACTTAGCCAAATCATCATTACTGACACGTTTGGCAGGCAGATACGATCCCGTACCAAGAATTTTTGCATATCGCATGGCGTGGCCTTTTTATGATGTAAAGGGATGGGAATAATGCTTCTATTGTATTAAATCTGTCACAACCGCTCAATCTAAATCAACCGGATTCGGCTTTAAATCCCATCAAAAACAATCGATTAAATTATTAAAATACCGCAAGGGAAGTTCATGGAAAAAAAATAGCAAGACGCCATGCGGCTGAGGCGGAACAGATTTTGTTGCCGCTTGGGCGGCTTATACGTGTTCTCTTCGGGCCAGGCACGGCCTAACGGTTTTCCAATTTTATAGTCGACTAACACGGAACGAAACAAGGCGAAAAGCCGCAGACAGTACGGATAGTACGGCAAGGCGCAGCAAGGCCGTATCGTTCTGTGTTAAATGACTATATTTTATAGACGATAAAAATCCGCAATATACGGCGTCGGCCCGCCTTGCCGTACTATCTGTACCGCCTGCGGCCCGCCGCCTTCCCTCTTTTTATTTTATTCAATTATAAGTCCGCTATGCTCTTTCGGAGTTTATTCGATATTATTGGCCATAGCGGCATTTTCGGCTTCCAGTTTCTTTTCGGCAAGCACCGCCAGACGGGAGGCCACGCCCTGCTCTATGCGCAGCAGGCTGTCGGCTTTCGCTTCGTAATACGCCTCTTCCAAAGCATATTTGAAACCCAGCGCATCGGTTCCCCCGTGGCTTTTCACCACTACGCCGCGCAAGCCCAAGAAAATCGCACCGTTGAATTTGCGCGGGTCAAATCGGTTTTTAAAACCTTTGAGCGCGGGCAGTGCAGCCAATGCGCCCATTTTGGTGAAGATATTGGCCTGGAATTCCTGTTTGATGGCGCTACCCATAAATTTCACCATACCTTCAATGGTTTTCAGCATAATATTGCCGACAAAGCCGTCCGCCACCACAACATCCACTTCGCCGTTGAAAATCTCATTGCCTTCCACATTGCCGATGAAATTCAAATCCGCCGCCTTCAGCAGCCTGAATGCCTGCTTAACCGTTGCCGTACCTTTGATATCTTCCGAACCCACGTTCAAAAGCCCCACCCGCGGCTGCCCGCCTTCGGGATTCATCGCCTGCACCAATTCGCTGCCGACCACGGCGAACTGAACCAAGTTTTCCGCCGTACAATCCACATTCGCGCCCAAATCCAGCATCAGCGTACTGTGCGAACCTTTGGACGGCAGAAATTTGGCAATCGCCGGCCGCTCTATGCCCGGTATGGTTTTCAGCACAAAACGCGCGGTCGCCATCAGCGCACCGGTATTGCCGGCGGAAACAGCGGCCTGCGCCCCGCCCTCTTTCACTTGATTGACGGCGACGCGCATGGAGGAATCTTTTTTATTTTTCAAGGCCAGCTGGGGCTGTTCGTCCATATCCACCACTTGGGAGGCATGCTTGATTTCTATGCGTTCCATAGGTGCGCCGGCCGCTTTCAAAGCGGCAGCCAAACCGGCCTCGTCGCCCACCATAATCAGGCGCACATCCCCCTGCTGTTTTAAAAAGGCTACGGCGCCGGGTACGGTAACGCCCAACCCCGAATCGCCGCCCATGGCGTCTACGGCCAATGTAATCATGAAATTTGCTCCACATAAACTGTTTCAGACAGGCATAGCGCCTATGCCTGTCTGAAAAACTCCGGCCAATCATAAACCCGTTTGAATTATGTTTGTACCGCCGTATTGGCTTTTTTAGCATTTTTTCAGACAGGCATACTATCTTTACTTAACGGCCCGCTTTATCCCGCAGCCAAACGGTTGTGCTCGTCGATATCTTCGGCGTCCCAAGGATAATTAATCCACCAGTCATCCACCACGATACCGCTGTAATAAGGAATACCCTCGGGCAGGCTGCCTTTTTTTGCCTTTTTCTTCTCGTGCAATACCGCCACCCCTATGGTGCCCAATTCAAGGCCGGCCAATTCCTTGAGCACGAATTCCATGGTAACGCGGCTGTCGTCCACCTCGTCGACCACCAGAATATTTCTGCCCTTCAAACTCTCCGGCAAAGGATCCAGCCATTGGATTTTTTTTACACTGTCGGTGACACGGTCTTCGTGTTCGCTGTCGTAATAAGCGGTGGTTACGGCATAAATCGGAATATTCAGAAAACAACGTAAAATACGCGCCGGGATAAAACCGCCTCCGCCAATCGCCACCATCGCGTCATACTTGATTCCGCCGGCTTCGACTTTCGCCGCCAATCCTTTCAATACGCGATGGATATCGTCATAGGTATACCAAATTTTCTGAGTCATGATTTGTAATGCCTGTATGCTTTGCCAGCAACCGAAACCGGCTTTATTAAACACGATAATGATAAAACGATGCCCTTTACTGCCATCTATCCGCAAACCGCCGTGTCTAAACACAAAGCAATCCGGCCATGGCATAGTCGGATAAAATTAAGCTAAAAAACAAGGCGGCAGGCCACCCGAAGTATGGATAGCACGGCAAGGCGCACCGCATATTGCGTATATTATCCGGCGGTATTTTTCAGACAGGCATTTCCGGCTGGGCCGTTTGAAATCGGCAAAACCGAAACAGTTTGCCAAAAAACCAAGAAACCCCGGCATTTCGCCAAACGGCTCGTTTCCGGCAGAAAAGGCATTTACCGCACCGAAACGCCGCAGGTTTTCAAACCGCACACCCGCCGGCTTACCGTTGCGGCAGAAAAACCGGGGCAGCAACGCTTATTTTGGCCCGCCGCTTTTTGAAGGCGGCGCCGGCCTGCCGATCAATCGATCAACAACCGGATTCATTTTTGTCTCTACCGCCCTTCCCCCTCAACTTATACTCTGCCGAGCCTACCAAATTTTGCCGTTCATATATTTTCAGCTCCGCCCAAGAAAGATACCGCACCATATCCCATGATTGCTTGGCAGAATATTCCAAGAAATACCGGCAATCTTCCTTTCTTTCTTTGACCACCCGCGTAGCTATTCCATGATGGTTAAGGCGCTTTTCCAAAACCGGCACAAAATCGGAAACGACAACATCCGGATTCTCCACAATACAGATGTTGTCCATATCCGCGCCCGAATTGGGCCTGTCTGAAACCGGAGTCACTTTTACGCTGGTACATGCGGATAAGCCGGCACCCAACAATGGACATCAAAAGTTTATTTATGACGTTTTCCTTATAAAATTTATAGTTATAGTCGACTAACACAGAACGGGGCAAGGCAGCAAGCCGCAGACAGTACGGCAAGGTGCAGCAAGGCCGTATCGTTCTGTGTTAAATGGCTATATAAACTGCAAAACACGAAAAGCCAGTGATTTGCTTTGCATCGCAATCTGCTGGCTTCCTCATAATCCGCTCGAAAAATCCGAACGCTTATTCGTCTTTGGCTTTGACCACTTTACGGCCGCGGTACATACCGTTGGGGGAGATATGGTGCGGGCGGTGCACTTCGCCGGTGGCGCTATCCACCGACAGCGCCGGTGCGGTCAATGCATCATGAGAGCGGTGCATACCGCGTTTAGAGGGAGATTTTTTGTTTTGTTGAACGGCCATTTCAAGCTCCTAAAAATTTAAATAAAACAGCAAAACCTGTCAGCTGCTGCCTTTCAGACCGGCCAAAGCGGCAAACGGATTGGATTTGTCCCGGCTGGCAGCGTCCAATTGCGCATTGTCGCAATGCTCATGGCGCGGCGAAAACGGCAACGCCATTAAAATTTGATCTTCAACCAACACCCCGACATCCAATTCCGGCTCCGAAAGCATGCCTTCCAACTCATCATCGGCCAGCATCGCCTTATCCAAGCTTTCTTCGTTGGAAAACAGCACGATTCGGCTCATTTCGCGCAATGCAAAAGGCATCGGTTTCAAACACCTCTGGCACACCAGAAGCAAATCCGCCTTCAGGCCCAAATCCAAAAACGGGCGGCCCAACCGGTCTTGCCCGCCTTTGAGCGTAAAAAACACATCGGCGCCGCGGTCGGCCAAATATTCGTTTGAAGAAACGCGTTCATCCAAACTGCCAAGCTTCACCGCACCTTCCAGCACCTGCTTTTCGGCGGCGAAAACCTCAGGGACAATCAAATTCAGGTCAGACATAAACTGGGTATGATATAATTTTAAAGGTGTAACGTCAACGTTTTTAACAATATGAACACCGATTTACCGCTCATATTAGGCTCCGGCTCCGTTTTCCGCAAACAGCAGCTTGCGCGCTTGGGGCTTGCTTTCCAAACCGCAGCGCCAAATTTCGATGAAACCCCCGCGCCCGGGGAGGCCGCGGATGCCACCGCATTAAGGCTCGCCGTCGGCAAGGCCCGCTCTTTGGCCCCGGCTTTTCCGCAAGCCCTGATTATCGGTGCCGATCAAGTCGCTTGGTGCGGCCGCCAGATCGGCAAGCCGATGAACATGGCGGCGGCGCGGCGGATGCTGGCCGGCTTGAGCGGGCAACGCATCGTGTTTTACAGCGCCCTGTGTCTGCTCAATTCCGCCACCGGCAGGCTTCAACACCATGTCGATACCACTACGGTCACCATGCGCAGCCTGTCGGCGGAGCAAATCGACGCCTACCTCTCCCGCGAACCCGATGCCGTTTATTGCGCCGGAGGCGCCAAGAGCGAAGGGCTGGGCGCGGCTCTGCTCGAACGTATCGACAGCAGCGATCCTAATGCCTTAATCGGCCTGCCGATATTCAGGCTGGTTGATTTTCTGGCTGCCGAAGGTGTTGCCGTGTTGTAAGTTTTTTCAGACAGGCATTGTATAGTCATTTAAAATTAAGAACGATACGGCCCTGCTGCGCCTTGTCTCGTTCTGTGTTCGTCGACTATATATTTTGTTTCAAAACGGCAGGAAGCTGCGCAGAGCCGGAATCCCGCCCGTTCCTTCCCGGCTCCGAAGCTTAAGCCGGCAAACCGGCCTTGCACAGCCCTTATATTTGGAATCTCCATCACCCAGGAGCCAGAAATGCCGCCCGTTTTATACCTCATTCCCACGCCGTTGGGTACTCCGGACACACCCTGCCTGCTGCCGCAAGAGCAGAAACACATTGCCGGACTCACCGATTTTGTGGTGGAAGCCGAAAAAACCGCACGCGCCCATTTGAAGCATTTGGGCATCAACACACCCGTCCGCAGCCTCAACCTGCAAACGCTCAACGAACATACCCCTCCCTCAGATCTGCCCGCATTGCTCCAACCCCTGCACGAAGGGCGCAGCATGGGCCTGATGAGCGAGGCAGGCTGTCCTGCCGTGGCCGACCCGGGTGCAGCGCTGGTGGCGCTGGCCCATGCCTGCGGTTTTGAAGTCCGCCCGCTCACCGGCCCGTCCAGCCTGCTTTTGGCATTGATGGCCTCCGGTGCCAACGGGCAGAGCTTCGCTTTCAAAGGCTATCTGCCGGCCGAAAAAAACGGGCGGATTACTGCGCTGAAAGCGCTGGAGCAACACTCCCGCAAGCATAACGAAACCCAAATTTTCATCGAAACGCCCTACCGCAACAACGCCATGCTTGCCGATGCGGTTGCAGCGCTGCATCTGGCCACCCGTTTTTGCACCGCCTGCGATTTGACACTGCCCGCACAAACCATCGTCAGCAAAACGATAGCCGACTGGCGCAAACTGGATACGCTGCCGAACCTGCAAAAGCGGCCGGCCATTTTCGTACTCCATGCCGCATAAAGCACCGCCCTGCCAAGCTTTGGCTTGACAAGCAAACACGTGCTATCTAAAATGCGGAGTTTTCGGAATGTAGCGCAGCCCGGTAGCGCACTTCGTTCGGGACGAAGGGGTCGGAGGTTCGAATCCTCTCATTCCGACCAAACATCCAAAACGGCTTCGAAGCGATTCAAGCCGTTTTGTTTTGGCTTCAATCTTGCCACCGCAAACAATGCCTGTCTGAAAACTTTTTTCAGACAGGCATTGTTTGTTGCTTAAAGCGGAATCAATCCGCTTTATGACCTTTGGCCGCAAAAAACAGGATATAGAGATAGCACAATACCGGCAATGCAAACGACGCCATCAGCGCGGGCGCCGCGCCCATGCCGCCGGACAGGCCGTCGATTGCCAAGCCTTGGATAAAAGGCACAATCGCGCCGCCCACAATGGCGGTACAGATAATGCCGGAGGCCGCGCCGGTAAATTTGCCCAAACCTTTGGTGGCCAGGGAAAAAATAGTGGGAAACATAATCGAATTGAAAAAGCCCACGGCCAAGAGGGCGAACATCGCCACTTTGCCGCCGGACAAAATGGCGGTGGAAATCAGAATCACGGCCATAATGGCGTTGAACATCAAATATTTGTTCGGCGCAACGCGGCTCATCACGGCGGAGCCCAAAAAGCGGCCGACCATCGCACCGCCCCAATAAAAGGCAATCCAACGCGAACCTTGCAGGTGGGTTACGCCGGCGGCAGACTCCATCACGTTAATCAACAGGCTGCCGATGGCCACTTCCGCGCCCACATAGCAGAAAATGCCCAAGGCGCCCAAAACCATATGTTTGTATTGCCACACGCTGGTTTTGCCGTCGTGGTTGTGCTCGGTTTCGGCCTCCGCAATGGCTTGGGCATCGGGCAGGCGGATAAGCTTCACCGCCGCCGCCAACAAAATCAGCACGCCGGCCAAACCCAAATAAGGAATTTGCACCGATTGCGCTTCCTGCGCCGCACTCATGTGCTGCGAGGCCTCCGCCAAAATCAGCAGGCCCCCCAAGGGCGGGGCGACGGTGGTGCCTACGGAGTTGAACGCCTGCACCAGGGTCAGCGTGGCCGATTCCTTGCCGGGCTTGGCAAGCAGGGTTACGTAGGGGTTGCCCGCCACCTGCAAAAGCGTGATACCGGAAGCGAGGATGAATAATGCGCCGAGGAAAACCGGATAAGAAAGGCTGGAGGCCGCAGGATAAAACAGCAGGCAGCCCACCGCGGCAATCAGGAAGCCGCCGATAACGCCGTTTTTATAACCCAGCTTTTCCACCAGCTTGCCCATGGGAATCGACATCAGCGCATAAGCGCCGAAAAACACCATATTCACCAACATGGCCTGCGTGTAATTGAGGCTGAACGCATTTTTCAAATGGGGAATCAGCACGTCGTTTAATGACGTGATGGCGCCCATCATAAAGAAGAGAGAAGTCAATACCGCCAGCGCGGGCGTATTGTTTTGAGGAGCTTGTGAAGACATGAGGCGTATCCTATCTCTGGTAAATCATTTATATTTTATTTGCATTTCCGGCTTCCGCTTCCATGCCGTTTCCGGTTAATGGCTGAAAACGGAATGGCGCGCGGCGGCTTGTTCCGAAAAAATTCAGACAGGCCCAAAACCGGACGCCGGCTGTTGTTTATCGCTGCCGGCCGTGGAAAATCATACTGTTATTTCTTGCAAACCGCCACCATTATATTACTACAAATCAAGATTTTCATGCCTGAAAGGCATGCCTGTCTGAATCTGCCGCCGGCAAAAACAGCCGCTCAACCCGCCAGTTTCAGCGCCAGCTGCGCCAGGCGTTTACCTTGTTCAAACGCCACCTGCCGCTCGTCAGCGCTCAATTGCGTCCTGCCCTCGCTGCCGGCCACGTGCGAGGCGCCGTAGGGCGTGCCGCCGGTTTGGGTCCGGTTGAGCGCAGCTTCGCTGAAAGGAACCCCGCATACCAGCATACCGTGGTGCAGCAGCGGCAGCATCATGCTGGCCAACGTGGTTTCTTGGCCGCCGTGCTGGCTGGCGGTGCTGGTGAACACCGTGGCCGGTTTGCCGATCAAATCGCCGGAGATCCATTGCGGAACGGTGCCGTCGATAAAATATTTCAATGCGGCGGCCATATTGCCGAAACGCGTGGGGCTGCCCAAAGCCAGCGCGGCGCAGTTTTTCAGCTCTTCCGCCGTGCAATAGGGCGCGCCTTCTTCGGGAATATCGGATTCCACCGCTTCGCACACGGCCGATATTTCCGGCACCGTGCGCACGACGGCTTCGCAGCCCTCCACGCTCTGTGCGCCGCGCGCAATCTGTTGCGCGAGATTGGCGGTGCTGCCGTGCCGGGAATAATACAAAACAAGGATGCTCAAGGCTTTTTGGCTCATTTGGGAGTTTTCCGTTAGAATGAAGTTTGTTGAAATCCGCGCGCGGCGCCGACATAAGATACAGATTATGCTGAAATCCTCCCGTTTGCAAGAATGGCGGCGCTCCCGCTGGTTCGGTTTCACCCTTTTCCTCTGGCAGCGGTTCAACGGTTTGCGCGTGCCGCAAACCGCCGGCAGCCTCACCTTCACCTCGCTTTTGGCCTTGGTGCCCGTGCTGACCGTGGCCTTGGTCGTGATATCCGCATTTCCCATGTTCAGCGAAGTGTCGGGGGAATTCGTGCGCTTCATCAATATGACCATCGTGCCGCAAGGCGCCGATGCCGTGATGGATTATCTGAACGAATTCAAAGCCAAGGCCAGCAACCTCACCGCCATCGGCATCATCATGCTCGGCGTAACCTCGCTGCTCTTGGTGCAAACC
The DNA here is from genome assembly GCF_030523955.1 of Neisseria sp. Taxonomy (GTDB): domain Bacteria; phylum Pseudomonadota; class Gammaproteobacteria; order Burkholderiales; family Neisseriaceae; genus Neisseria. The sequence goes on along the minus strand of NZ_JAUNHL010000029.1, from coordinate 15,591 downwards.
ATAGATCAAACGTTCAACCGCATCTGGCAGGTAAAAAACCCGCGCCCGCTGTGGATGCAGTTTCTCCTTTATTGGGCGCTGCTCACCTTCGGCCCCTTGGCGGTGGGAGTAAGCCTGCTGGTTTGGGGGCTGCTGCTCAAACAAAGCGGCTTGGAGACAGCGTTTCCTTTGCTGTCGGAAACACTCGCCGCAGTGACGTCGCTGCTCTTCTCCACCGTGGCCCTGTGGCTGCTCTACCGCCTCGTGCCCAACCGCTTCGTTCCCGCCAAACATGCTTTCGCCGGAGCGCTCATCACCGCCGTGCTGCTGGAAATCCTGCGCTGGGGCTTCAAGCTCTATATCAGCCGTTTCAACAGCTATCAGCTGATTTACGGCGCCTTTGCCGCCATCCCCGTATTTCTGGTGTGGCTGCATGCCTTGTGGATGGTCGTCATCAGCGGCGCCGTGCTCACCTCCACCTTTTCTTACTGGCGCGGCGAAGCCTTCCGCCGCCGGCTCGATGCGCACGGCCGTTTCGATGACGTATTGAAAATCCTGCTGCTGCTCGACGAAGCACAACAAAGCGGCCGAGTGATGAAAGTCCAGCAATTCCGCCAACATATCAATATGGGTTACGACGAACTGGGCGACCTGCTCGAACAACTCGTACGCTACGGCTACACCTTCCAAGGCCGCCACGGCTGGGTACTGAAAACCAATGCGGAGCACATCATCATCAGCGATCTGTTCAAATACTTCGTCTACCGCAGCACGGGACCGGCCTCCGAAACCGACTATCTGGCCAAAACCATAGACCAAATCATGCAGCCATGCATCGAAAACCTCCACATCAGCCTGGCCGATTTCAAAGGCCGCATGCAGGCACACCGCGACGGCCCGCCTGAAGACGCTTCTCGGAAGCCGGAAGAATGAACCGATGCTCCCCGGCAGGCATGACAACGGCAACCGCGTTTTTACAGAGGAATAAAAGCAAAAATACCCCTATGCCCACCACCCGCCACCGGAGGCGCAGCCGATTCCGATATGGCTTGATGCCTGTCTGAACCATCCCCGGCATACAGCCGGAATACCCGCTTACATGCAAACCGCAAGCAGCTTCGGTATACGCCCATGCCTGTCTGAAAGCCTTTCAGACAGGCATTTCCATAACTTTCAGACAGGTATTTCCATAAAAAGCCTATGGCCGTTTTAATTTTCTCCCAACCTTTTCCGCATATTTTCCACCTCCCCTGAACTTACCCTATTTAATTCACTCTAACTTTTTTTCACAATCAAAGACCAAGCCATGAACCGCCGTCTCCACAAAATCATCTTCAACCGCCGCCGCCAATGCATGACCGTTGTCGCGGAGCATACGCCTCGGGGCGGTAAAAATTCCGGCTCCTGCGCAGGCGGTGCGGCCGCTTCTTTTCGCTCGGCAATATGGGCCCTCGCGGCTTTGGCGCTCACCCTCAACCCTCTGGCCGCGGCGGCGCAGGTAGCGGCAGACGGCAAGGCGCCGGCAAACCAGCGGCCGGTGGTGTTAAAAAATCCCGACGGCTCTCCCAATATCCTCATCCAAACGCCCTCCGCTTCGGGCTTAAGCCACAACCGCTACATCCGGTTTGACGTCGATGCCAAAGGCGCGGTGCTGAACAACAGCAGAACGGGCAATCCTTATTTGGGCAAAGGTGCGGCGCGTTTGATTTTGAACGAAATCCGCTCCCATAATCCGAGCAAACTGGAAGGAATAGTCAAGGTCGAGGGCGCCAGAGCGGATGTGATTATTGCCAATCCGGCCGGCATTCAAGTGAATGGGGCGGTTTTAAAAATGTCGGGCGCGGCATATTGACCACGGGCAGCCCGATGGTGAAAGACGGCAAGCTGCAAGGCTTTGACGTACGGCGCGGCAGCGTGGTGGTCGGAGGAAAAGGCTGGGACGACCGGGGCTCCGGCGGGGCGGACTATACGGAAATTCTCAGCCGCACGGCGCAATTGCAGGGCAAACTGCAGGCGAACCGGCTGTCGGTATCGACCGGGCCGCAGAAAACGGATTACGAAAGCGGCGAAATCGCGGCGGGTACGCCCGAAGGAGCGAAGCCCGTACTGGCGCTGGACACGGCGGCTTTGGGCGGCATGTATGCCGGCAGTATTTTTTTGTTGGCCAACGAACAGGGTGTCGGGGTTAAAAATGCGGGTACGCTGCAGGCTGCTGACCGGTTGGTGCTCACTTCTTCCGGCCGGCTTGAAAACAGCGGCACCATCCGCACCACGCGCGACAGTACGCCCGAAACGCCGACTTATCTGGGTTTGGAGACCACGCAGAAAGGCCCGGCAGGCGCCATCATCTCCGACGGCGGGCGTATTGAAGCCAAGGGTTTGATCGTGGTCGACACGGTTGAAGACATCGGTTTGCGCAACGGCGCGGCAGTGCATCAAGACGGTACGCAGCCTTCGGGAGTGATTTTGAATGCCGGACGCAATCTGGTTGCGCAGAGCGGCGCCGGGGTCAACAACCTTAAAGGCCCGGTCGATCTCGCGGCCCAAGGCAGGATGGTGCTCGATGCGGCAAAGATAAAAACCGGCGCTTCGCTATACGGCAGCAGCGGAGGCGGGGCGGCGTTGGGCAAAAACGTTCAAATTACGGCGCAAGACGACATCACGATGGTATCCGGCCAAAAAATCAGCAGCCAAGGCAGTTTCCGCTCGGAGAAAGGCGGCATCCGTCTTGAGGCCGGTGCGTTCCGCCCTTCGGCCGAGGCACCAGCAACCCCGGCAGACGTCCATATCGGCGGCAGCCTGAATGCGGCCAAGCCGATTGCGGTGGTGGCCGAGGGCAACCTTAAAACCGGTCTGGCTCCCTATCAGCGCGCCGGACAGGTTTACCTGCATGCGGGTAAAAACCTAACCGTCGCCGCCGACTCCGCCGGACCGGCCTCCGCCAAAAACATCAGTATCAAAGCGGGCGAAGCGGCATCGCTTACCGCCCCTTCCCCCAAAACGCTGGCGGCGGGCGGCAACTTCCATATCGAGGCCGGCAGCATTACCACCGACAAAACCAACCTGAAAGCAGGCGGCAACTTGGGCCTGTATGCCGGCAAAGGCGATGTGCGCTTGGGCGGCCATACCCGGCTGGATGCCGGCGGCAATTTGGAAGTGGCGTCCCATCCCGGACATATTGGGGGAAACAGCCTCTCCGCCCATGCCGCCGGTTATGTTTCACTCCTGTCTGAAGGCAATACCGAATTGAAGGGGCAAACCTCGCTCAGCGGCAAAGACATCTATGCCGGCTCCGTGGGCAAAGGATTCTTCAGGGCGGAGCAAGCCGATTTTAAGGCGGAAGGCGGCGACATTCATCTGCTTGCCGGCGGCGGCATGGAAGCCGGTACCGCGCAGGCGCGCAGCAGCATCCGCGGCAATCATGTCACCATCCAAAACAAAGGGGCCAATGCCGTTTTGCGCAATCTGGACGTTCATGCCCGAAACGGCGCTTTGTCCGTCCATTCCGACCGGGCGCTCGGTTTGGATAACGCCAAGCTCGAGTCCGCCCACAACATGCAGCTGAATGCGCAAAACGAACGCATCACGCTCAATCAGGTCGACGCTTACGCACACCGCCATATGAGCCTGACCGCCCAAGGCAAACACAGCGGCCAGATCTGGCAAAACGACAAATCGTCCGGCACCAACAAGCTGGTGGCCAACGGCGTATTGTCGCTGAATTCGCGCTATTCCCAAATTGCCGACAACACCACGCTGCGCGCCGGTGCGATCAACCTGACCGCAGGCACGGCCCTGATCAAACGCGGCAATATCAATTGGAGCACCGTGCCCACCAAAACCATGGAAAACATCGCCGACTTAAAACCGCTGGCGGGCAAAATACACATTGAGGCCGGCAGCGGCACCATGACCTTCGAGCCTGCCAACCGCGTCGCCGCCCACACCGACCTGACCGTCAAAACCGGCGGCAGGCTGGTTCTGGCCGGCAAAGGCGGCCAAGCCGGCGTCGCTTCGGCGCGGATGGCCGCCCTCTCGGCCAAGCGCAACCTCAACCTGATTGCCGGCGAAGCAGACATCAAAGGCGCCCGTATTGGCGCAGGAGGAGATTTGACCTTGGCCGCTACCAAAGGCAGCCTCAATATCGAAGGCGTGGAGAATACCTTCAGCAAATACCTGCCCGTCCAAAAAGCAGCCGACCTCAGCGCCAAAAAGCAGGAGTTGGAAAACCAAATTGCCGCCCTGCAGGCCGCCAATCCCCAAAACAGCCTGATTCCCACGCTCAGAAGCGAGCAGGAGCGGCTGGATTTCTACATCAACGCCATCAATAAAACCGTCAAAGAAAAAATGCCCAAAGGCCGCGAATACACGCAAACCGTATTGAACGGGCGCAATGTACGGCTCCTGGCCGCCCAAGGCATAGACATCAGCGCCACCGACATCAACGCCGGTAAAAAGCTGACCCTGCATGCCGCCGGTTTGCTGCCCCGTCCGGCAGGTTCCGACCAGGCCGCAATCTTTGTCGACGGCGCCGTCGACCGCTATGAAATCGGCAAACCCACCTACAAAAGCCATTACGACAAAGCCGCGCTCAACAAACCCTCAAGGCTGACCGGCAACGAAGGCATAGACATCCACGCCGCCGCGGAACACGAACACGCACGGGTCGTCATCGGCGCTTCCGAGCTCAAGGCACCCGCTGGCGGCATCCAAGTCAAAGCCTACAGCGACATCGCCCTGGCCGCCGGATTGAACGATGCCTATACCTTTCTCAAAACCAAAAGCAGAAGCGGCAAACTCATCCGCAAAACCCAATTCACCAGCACCCGCGACCACCTGATCTACCCTGCGCCCTCAGAATTGAGCGCGGGCAACGGCATCAGGCTGGAGGCCGGCGGCAACATCAATGCGGACACCACCCGCTTCAACGCCCCGCAGGGCAAAGTACGGCTGACCGCAGGCGAAGCGCTCAACCTGCTGGCCACCGAAGGCATCCACTCACACCGGCAGGAGGTTGAAAAAACCCGCCGCTTCCTCGGCATCAAAATCAACCGCAGCCAATACAGCAAAAACGAGCTGGACGAAACCAAGCTCCCCGTACGCGTGATCGCCCAAAATGCCGACACCCGATCCGGCTGGGACACCGTGCTCGAAGGCACCGAGTTCCAAACCACCCTCTCCGGTGCCGACATTCAGGCCGGCGTCGGCGCCAAAGCAAGGAAAAACGCCAAAATCATCCTCAAAGGCATCGTCGAACGCGTACGCAGCGAAGAGCAAAAAGAGAGCAACTCCGTCATTTGGCAGACAACCGCCGGCAAAGGCAGCACCGTCGAAACCCTCAAACTGCCCCGCTTCGAAGGCCCCGCCGCGCCCAAGCTGACCGCACCCGGCGGCTATATCGCCCACATGCCCAAAGGCAATCTCAAAACCGAAATCGAAAAGCTCGCCCGAAAACCCGAACATGCCTATCTGAAACAGCTGCGCACCAACAAAAACGTCGACTGGAAACAAGTCAACCTCGCCTACGACCAATGGGACTATGAAGCCGAAGGCCTCACCGGCGCCGGTGCCGCCATCATCACCATCATCGTCACCGCCCTCACCTACGGCGCCGGCAGCGGCCTGGCCGCCGGCGCAGGCACCACCGCCACCGCAACGGGCACCACCGTCGCCGGCGGCACCACCCTCGCCTCCTCCATGGGCACCGCCGCACTGGCCGCCCTCAACAGCAAAGCCGCCGTTTCCCTCATCAACAACAAAGGCAACATCGGCAAAACCCTGAAAGAGCTCGGCCGCAGCGACACCGTCAAAACCATGGTCTCCGCCGCCGTTACCGCCGGCATCGCCGACAAACTCGGCGCCGCCGCAGAGTGGAACAACTACAACAAAAGCTGGGCCGACCGGCTCACCACCAACCTCGCCACCGGCACAGCCACCGCCATGGCCGATACCGCCCTCAACGGCGGCAGCCTGCAGGAAAGCCTGGAGCGAGGCATACTCAACGCCCTGGTGCAACACGGCCATATGGAAACCTCAGCCCGAATCAAAGGCCTGGACAACCACTACATCGCCCACAAAATCGCCCATGCCGTAGCCGGCTGCGCCGCCGCATCGGCCAACAAAGGCCAATGCACCGACGGCGCCATCGGCGCGGCCGTGGGCGAAATCGTCGGCGACGCGATGGTAGACGGCCGCAACCCCAACAATCTCACTCCCGCCGAACGGCACAAAATCCTCAGCTATTCGAAAATCATCGCCGGCAGCGTCGCCGCACTGAACAACGGCGACGTCGATGCCGCCGCCAATGCCGCTCAGGTGGCCGTGGTGAATAACAGCTTGAATCGCTTGGACGGCTTAACGCCAGACGAGAGAAGATTGGAGGAGATTAAAAAGCAATATGGCACGGATATTGGAAAGATAGCCAACAAAATCAGTAAAGGAGAAATTCTTTTAACCAAAGAATTGGCTGATCATATTTATAGGATAAATACCGATCCTAAGTTGACACTTGAAGTTAATGTTCAGGGATGGAATGTTTATGTCGATAAAAATTCAACTTGGAAACCGAACCCCTCAAATCGGCAGGAAACATTTACTGTTGGCAGAATTCCTTATTCTAATTTTTCTCGCTGGGCAGTTCATGGTCATGTTTCCGTAATTAGAGGTGTTGATGGAAAATATCGATTATCTCCTGAGCAATATGATTTTGAAATGCATAAGTTTTCAGGCAAAGTCAAAAATGATTACAAGGTATTTTATCGGAATACTGAAACAATTATAGGGAGCCCTGGAAAAGGCATTCCTTTTGAGATCAAATTCAAAGGAGATGTCAATGTGGTTCACTAAATACAAATTATTGATACTCTTTGTAATTCCTATATCCATTATTTACTTTTTACTTAACAATGCCAATTTAGATATTGATAGATACGAAAATTATCAATTTGAATTTGTATATGATAAAGGCTGGCCTGCTAATTACATTTTAGTCAAAAATAGTAAAGCCAAGAATATGCAACAAAGTGAAATATTATTTTCTCTAGTTAATGATTTCTATAAAAAAGAAGATAATGTCTATTTCTCATATATCCCCAGCAAAGGTATCGCCTCCGAAGTTTGCTATTATGAAAAAAATGTTTTGTATGGAAGAATCAATTTGAAACAAGACGTAATAGAAATAGTAAATAAACAAGATATGGAAAAAGATTTCCTTTTAAATCGCACAATATCCAAAAAAACACAAAGATGGTTGGACGATCCTAAAAATAAATGCACTTAATACCTTGAATAGAAAAATTATTCTCGAACGGACGCCAAAACCAATCTCCGCTGGACAGCGAGGCAGCAATCCGAGCACAAATACGCCATGCTGCGCATCCGTCTGCTTACCAGCCAAATTCAAAAAATCGAACCGCAGTTTAACGGCATCGCCGTCATGAGGATGCCCAATTCGCCATGGGGGCAGCGGGATGTGCAGCTTTACCAACGTTATTATGATAATCTGCGGGCGCAGAGGGGGCTGTCTGCCCAGCCGATTTATCGGGTGAAAATGGCGAACGGTACGGAGTTTAACAAAATTATGAGCAGTAAATATCCGTATAATGAGATTTATGTGACTAATCGTACGTCTCCTAGCGGATATTCTAGAGTAGATTCGTATAATCCGTTTACTAGGGAAATTGTTTCCAGAAAATTTACCCAGCTTGCCCAAATTCAGGAAAATACAGCTATTAGTTATATTCGCGAAGCCGCCACTAAATATCAGCCGGGAATCAAGATAGCCAACGTTCCTAGCACACCCTTACCGTTGCGAAATCAACAATTACGTGGAAAGGTATTTTTGGAAGTGCCTACTCAAATACACTCAATCCCTGCATCTGTTTTAAAAGCTGCCCGTGAAAACAATGTCACTATCCGAGACCATACAGGAAAGGTTTATCAATGATTACTCAAGACATGCAGATTTTTTACGCTGAAAACTGGAGTTGGGGAGGGCACTACCAAGGACCAGAAACCATCATATCTGCAGAAGAAGCTGAAAAACGTCATAACAATAACAACTATTACGCTGTAATGATTGGTAAATCCGCCCATAAACCAACTTATGTAATCTTTATGGATAAAAAAAGTAACTTTGTTGCTGTTGATTTTTTTGACAGGTACGGAAGAGGTTATCTTACCCATCATTTCCAAAAGCGTTCAGATTCAGAGCGATATTTTCTCTCCATGGCTGTTTGGCGGGAATATACCAGCCCGGAATCTCATGATTTAGCAATGGGAGAGGCTTATTACTTTAGAGATGACTCCGACGAGTGTTATGTTTTAAAAGAAGATTTCATCACCAATAAAAGGTATGAAAAAACAGAACATTACTCCCAAAAAGATAAAGTGATCCACTTCCCCGAGTTCGGCAAATACGAGGAGATCCTGAATCCGAATATTATCTAAGTTATACCAAGGCCTGTCTGAAAGCTTTCAGACAGGCTTTGGCCTGAATGCGGTCAAGCCATTAAAGCAACCGAACAGTTGTTTAACTCTCTGGCCAAGCAAAACGGTTTCAAAGTGCTTTCAGGCGGGCGTTACAGCAGCAACAAAGGTTTTGACCATATTTAGCATGGATACCGTGGCAGTGTGATACACCATATCTGCGGGATAAGACGGCCGGTACCATCCTGCCGCTTGGTCTGCTTATTCAGCTTTCAGACAGGCATTGTGCGGCGTAATGTTCGATCGCTTGGGCGAAGCTGCCGAAGATGGGGGACGTTCCGTCATACAGCATCAGGTTGAACGGCAAAGAGAAGTCTTCTATTTCGGTGTAGGCAAAGCGGCCGTCGGGAGCGGCCTGTCCGAAATCGAAGCCGGCGTATTTTTCGGTTTGCTCCGCCCGGTTGTCGGTATAGACCAGCACGGTTTTGCCCAAGGCGCGGGCAAAGCCGCATTCGTAGGCCGTGCCGCAATCCGGTTCGGCGCCGCGAAACGGTGAGAGGTTGGCAATGACGGCGTCGCAGCGCGCAATCATGGCTTCGTTGGCAAGGCGGATTTTGAGCGCATCGGCGCGCTTGGCGTCTGCGGCCATGCCGTGCGACAGGCTGATTTCGTTATCCGTAGGAATCAGCAGCTCGAAACGGCAATGCCTGTCTGAAAGGGTTGAGGCCAATTCCTTCATTTTTGCAAACAGCTTGCCGCGCCCGGCCGGCGGCAGGAATACATCGCCGCCTGCACAATAAATCTGCCGCGTTTTCATAAAACAGCCTCCTTGCAGCGGTATATGACGGATTGCTTCAATATGGCAAATCCGCTTAATGTCCGATACTGCCCTGCTGCGCAAAGCTTGTTAACAGCCATGTCCGCAGCTTGCCGCCTTGGTTTCGAAAAATAAGTTTGTCCGCTATATTTTAAGATATGCCTGCCTATGTGCAGAGTGGAACCAAATAAGAAAATACCAAAGGCTGGCGCTGCCTATTTCAAACCGGCGATGCATTGTGCGTCGCGCCGGTTGAACGCTTGTGCACCGCCCAACAATTCCAGCTGGGCTTGTGCGTCTATGTTGCTCATGGAGCGGATTTGCTTGTCGGTCAGTTTTTCCAGCGGCGCATCCCACATGCATACGCAATAGTCTTGTACCAATGCCTCCGATTGCCTTTCCAGCCCCCGCTGTTTCAAATCCGCCTGCCATTTATCGGTGAACGGTACGTTTTTCATGCACGATTCGATAATGGCGGCTTTGGCTTTCGGTTTGGACATGGCGCATTGGGACAAAAAGAAAAATCCGGCAAACAATAAGGCCACCACCCAGAGCCAGATGCGGATGGTGCGGATTTTGGCCTTGCCTTTTTCCAATGCGGCTTGACGGGCGGCTTCGCCCTCCTCCCCGCTTCCGGGCATATCAGGTGTTCCGGCCATGCATGCTCTCCATCCGTATCATGATCAGCTTGCCGCGCACACAGGGCAAAGCTTCGATGCCGGCAATCGCGGCTTTTATCTGCTTTTCCACCGTGCTGTGGGTGAGGATGACGATTTCGGCTATAGATTGGTCGATAACGCCTTTTTGAATCAGCGCTTCGATAGACACGCCGGCATCGGCCAGAAGCCGGGTAATTTGCGCCAGTACGCCCGGCTCGTCGTCGGCCTGCACGCGCAGGTAATAGCTGCTGGTGATTTCGTCCATCGGCAGAACCGGCAGTGCTTTGACCTGCCCGTGCTGAAAGGCCAGCGGCGGCACCCTGTTGCCCGTATCGGCGCTAATCAGGCGGCAGACATCGATAATGTCGGCCACTACCGCGCTGGCGGTGGGCAACGAACCGGCGCCGGCGCCGTAATACAGGGTTTCTCCAACCATATCCGCTTCCACGCGTACGGCATTCATCACGCCGTTTACATTGGCAATCAGGCGCACCTCCGGAATCAGCGTGGGGTGCACGCGCAGCTCGATGCCTTTTTCGGTTTTGCGTGTGATGCCCAAAAGCTTGATGCGGTAGCCCAATTCTTCGGCATATTTGATATCCCGGCTTTCCAATTTGCCTATGCCTTCGAGATAGCAGGCGGCGAAATTTACCGGCGTGCCGAAAGCCAGGGCCGACATAATGGTAATCTTATGGCCGGCATCGTGGCCTTCGATGTCGAAAGTGGGATCGGCTTCGGCATAACCCATTTCCTGAGCCGCTTTCAGCACATCGGCAAATGCGCTGCCTTTCTCGCGCATCTCGGAAAGAATGAAATTGCTGGTGCCGTTGATGATGCCGGCGATGCTGCGGATGTTGTTGGCAGCCAGCCCTTCGCGCAGTGCTTTGATAATCGGAATGCCGCCGGCCACCGCCGCCTCGAACTGCACCATCACGTTTTTCTCTTCGGCTTTGGCAAATATTTCGTTGCCGTACTCGGCCAGCAATTTTTTATTGGCCGTCACGACGTGTTTCCCGCAGCCGATTGCCTCCAACACCAAGTCTTTGGCGATTTCGGTGCCGCCGAACAGCTCCACCACCACATCCACCTCAGGATGCCTAGCCACTTCGAACGGATCGGCCGTAATCAATGTTTCTTTCGGGCAGAAACGGCGTGCGTTCTCTGCATTGCGGGTGGCCACCATAAACACGTTCACATTGCGGCCCAAGCGGCGGCGGATTTCCTCCGCATTGCGGCCCAATACGTCCACCGTACCCTTGCCTACGGTTCCCAAACCCAAAACACCGACATTCACTGGCTTCATCCTGTCTCCTTACCAAGCCCGGATTCCTAATTTAAGCTGCAAACCGGATACTTTCCCACAACGATTAGAAAATATTCCGTTTCGCAGCTATGATTACGATAGTGCCGCTTCCCCGCAACAGCCCGCCTTCCGGCGCGGCCTTTTCGGGAAACACCGGCATAAACTCAACAAACAAAAGGGCAATGCTACCCGATTTCGTTTGAAAAACCAAGGAAGAAACACCATGCAGATAGAAGAAAACCTCCCGCACAACACCTTCTCCATCACCGCTTGCAATGCAAACGGTATAGAAATCAACGGCAGCTACCACACGGCGCCAATCTGTCTTACCGAAGAAGGCGTTTTTCCCGTAACCGAACCTTCCGCACAAGCGCTCGATGCAGAATCTTTTTCGTCCCGGTTCGGCGCCGCGCCTCTTCCCGAAGTGATATTGGTGGGCACCGGCGCAACGCACCACTTTCTCCATCCGAAAATTGCGGCGGGGCTTGCCGCGCAAGGCATCGGATTGGAAACCATGACCACCGCCGCCGCCTGCCGCACTTTTATGGTTCTGCAAAGCGAAGGGCGCCGGGTATGGGCTTGGCTGTGGCCTTAACTTATCGTCATAGAAAGCTTACAAAAGCCGTTTCATGTAAAACCGCTTTCTTTTATACCGGTCCGGCTCTATGATGAAATTTCAAATGAGAATAAATATTAAATTTAAAGAAAGGATTTCGAATGCAACATCGAAGAAGACAAGCGATTTTTCAAGCCGCCAAGCGTGCCCGCCACGCCAAACAGATTACTTTCCTCCAGCATACCTCCGTGCGCAACCGCAAAAAATAAGCATGCTTCCCCTATGTGTTAAAGAAGAAACAAAAATGCCTGTCTGAAAACATTTCAGACAGGCATTTGCAACACCGGCGGGCTACACGTCTATATTCTGCGCAACCAAAGCATTGTTTTCGATAAAGGCGCGGCGCGGCTCCACTTCGTCGCCCATCAGGGTAACGAATACCTCGTCCGCCGCAATCGCGTCTTCAATCCGCACTTTCAGCAAACGGCGCACGGCCGGATCCATGGTGGTTTCCCACAGCTGCTCCGGATTCATTTCGCCCAGGCCTTTGTAGCGCTGGATGCTCATGCCTTTTTGCGCACCTTGCAACAAAATATCCAAAGCTTCTTCTAAGCCGTCCACATCATACTCGGCTTCGCCTTTATAAAGTTTGGCGCCTTTGCCCACCAAGCCGCCAAGCTGCGATGCGGTTTGGCTGAGCGTTTGGTATGCTTTGCTGCTTAAGAATTTAGGCTCGATATAGCTGACCACCACATTACCGTGCAGCTTGCGGGTGATTTTGACAAACTGCCCGCCCTCATGGCCGCTGACGCGTTCCAAAGCCACTTCTTTTTCATCCAAGAGCGCAGACAATGCCGCCACCGCTTTATCGGCGCCCTCTTCTGTCGACAAATCCACCGGTTCGGCATACAGCATGGCGCGCAGCACCAAATCGTCGATAATGCGGCCCTCCTGCGCAACCACGGCCTTGGCCAGTAAAAACTGCTTGGCGGCCTTTTCCAATTCCTCGCCTTCGATAACGCGGCCGCCGGATACGATTTTGGCCTTATCCACCGCCAGACCGAGCAGGAATTGGTCTTTCTCGGATTCGTCTTTCAGATAGCGCTCCTGCTTGCCGTGTTTGGCTTTGTAAAGCGGCGGCTGGGCGATATACACATAACCGCGCTCCACCAGTTCGGGCATTTGGCGGTAGAAGAAGGTTAAGAGCAGCGTGCGGATGTGCGCGCCGTCCACATCGGCATCGGTCATGATGATAATGCGGTGGTAGCGCAGTTTTTCGGGATTGAATTCTTCCTTGCCTATGCCCGCGCCCAGCGCGGTAATCAGCGTGGCCACTTCCTGGCTGGCGAGCATTTTTTCGAAACGCGCTTTTTCCACGTTCAAAATCTTGCCTTTGAGCGGCAGAATCGCTTGGAATTTGCGGTCGCGCCCTTGTTTGGCCGAGCCGCCGGCGGAGTCGCCCTCGACCAGATACAATTCGGACAAAGCCGGGTCTTTTTCCTGGCAGTCGGCCAGTTTGCCGGGCAGGCCCAAACCGTCCATCACGCCTTTGCGGCGCGTAATCTCGCGCGCTTTGCGTGCCGCTTCGCGCGCGCGCGCGGCATCGACGATTTTGCCGGTGATGATTTTGGCCTCGGTCGGATTTTCTTCCAAAAACTCGCCCAAGGCCTGGCTTATCACTTCGTTCACCACCGGGCCGATTTCGCTGGAAACCAGCTTGTCTTTGGTTTGCGAAGAAAACTTCGGGTCGGGCAGTTTCACCGACAACACACAGGTCAAACCCTCGCGCATATCGTCGCCGCTGGTATCGACTTTGGCCTTTTTCGCCACTTCGTTGGCTTCGATATAAGCGTTGATGGTGCGCGTCATCACTTGGCGCAGCGCGGTCAGATGCGTACCGCCGTCGCGCTGGGGGATATTGTTGGTGAAACACTGCACGGATTCTTGGTAGCTGTCGTTCCACTGCATCGCCACTTCCACGCCCATCCCGTCTTTCTCGCCGGAGGCAAAAAAGATTTTTTCGTGCAAAGGCGTTTTTTTCCGGTTCATATACTGCACAAAACCGGCAACGCCGCCGGAAAACGCAAAGCTTTCGTGCTTTCCGTCGCGCTCATCGGTCAGCTCGATGTCGACGCCGTTGTTCAAAAAAGACAGTTCGCGGATGCGCTTGGCCAAAATATCGAAACTGTATTCGATTTCTCCGAAAGTGGACACGCTGGCCAGAAAACGTACGGCAGTGCCTTTTCTGTCGGACTTGCCTACTTCTTTCAATGGCTCTTCCGCCTCGCCGTGTACAAACCTGACGAAATGCTCTTTGCCGTCGCGGAAGATGGTAAGCGTTACCCAGTCGGAAAGCGCATTGACAACCGAAACGCCCACGCCGTGCAGGCCTCCGGAAATTTTATAGCTGTTGTTGTCGAACTTACCGCCCGCATGCAGCACGGTCATGATCACTTCGGCCGCGGAGCGGCCTTCTTTCGGATGGATGCCGGTAGGCATGCCGCGGCCGTTGTCCTCAATACTGACTGAATTGTCGGCATGGACGGTAACGGTGATTTTGTCGCAATGGCCTGCAAGCGCTTCGTCGATGGCGTTATCCAACACCTCGAACACCATATGGTGGAGGCCGGAACCGTCTTGCGTATCGCCGATGTACATACCCGGGCGTTTGCGTACCGCTTCCAAGCCTTCCAAAACCTGGATGCTGTCTGCGCCGTATTCTTCTCTTTGCTGGTCGGTCATAATGAATGATTCTTTACTTTCAAAGAATTTGGGGAATAATTTGATATTGATTTGGTCAATTTACCAAATAAATCAATACGAAATAAACAGCGTTTATTATAGCCGATTTTTCACCCGCCCGCTTGCCGCCGGACAGGCAAAGAGCCACGGCGGCAAACCGCCCTTAATCAGGAAACCTTCTGTTTATATACGTTTCCCAATAAATTACTTGCTTCCGTTATAATGCGGAAAACATTTTCAGACAGGCATTATTTTCCCAACAGCAAAGCCTGTCTGAAAACCATACGCCCGAAAGCTTGACTTATGCCGTGGAACATTCCCATCTTCCTCACCTGGATGCGCATCCTGCTCATCCCCGTTTTTACCGCCTTGTTTTACCTGCCCCACAGCTGGGTAAGCCAACAAAGCATCAATTGGCTTGCCGCGCTGGTTTTCATCATCGCCGCCATAACCGACTGGTTTGACGGCTTCTTGGCACGCCTGTGGAAACAAACCTCCGATTTCGGCGCTTTTCTTGATCCGGTTGCAGACAAGCTGATGGTGGCCGTAGCTTTGATACTTTTGGTCAAACTCGACCGCACGCTGGCCTTGTTTGCAATCATCATCATAGGCCGCGAAATCACCATTTCCGCTTTGCGCGAATGGATGGCCCAAATGGGCAAGCGCGGCAGCGTGGCCGTGGCCACCATAGGCAAGCTGAAAACAGCGGCCCAAATGGCGGCCATCGTATGCCTCTTGGCGGGTTTGGACGATTTCCACGGCCTCGACCTGCTGGTAATCGGCAACATACTGATGTTTGCCGCATCCGTACTCACCATCTGGTCAATGTTTTATTATTTGAAAATGGCCTGGCAGGAAATCCGCTAAAATTTTCCCGCCACATCTATTGACAAAAATTTGAAAATATTTATAATAGCGGCTTCTTTGCCTTGCAATTTGCAAAGCAAAACTGAAATGCGGGAATAGCTCAGTTGGTAGAGCGCAACCTTGCCAAGGTTGAGGTCGCGAGTTCGAGACTCGTTTCCCGCTCCAGACGCCATAATTATCGGCCGCCCGCGCGGGAATAGCTCAGTTGGTAGAGCGCAACCTTGCCAAGGTTGAGGTCGCG
>NZ_JAUNHL010000094.1 GCF_030523955.1 Neisseria sp. | reverse complement strand
CTAACGCAGATTTAACTGGGGCAAATTTCATTGGTACCTGGTCATTAAACACGGCTATATTTGATCATCAAACGATATTCACAGGTGTTTTGATTGATGAACAAACCGTTCAACAACTTCCTCTAGATCCATCAGATCCAAGAAATAGGGAGCTCATTATTGTGAATCAGCCAAAAGGGAACGCAACTGGAGCAAAACAACGATGGTATTGTCGATCCAAAAAAACTGGAAATTTTTATACGTTTGCTATTGATGTGTACATAGATTTAACAGACACACAACAAAGAAACCAAGCCAATTGGGAAATTACCATGCTGAACAAGGATTGGTAACACAGTATTCAGAATCTTCTAAAAGCGCACGCGGCAACGCACAAACCAATGCCTGTCTGAAAACCTTTCTGCAAAGAAAAGTTTTCAGACAGGCATTTTGCCTTGCTGCTCAAACCGGAGTTTTGGGCAGCAGGCGTTTGATTATTGTACAAGTCTCAAACTCTATTCCTTATTCGTCCATCCGTTATTATAAAATTTAAACAATAACCACTATCATTTACTTTGCATGTGCCTGCTTTTATAATGCGGGAAAAAACATAACGCATATTTAATCCCGTTAACTATATTTTGAGAAACTACTTATGATCAACCTCCCTTCAAGACCGCGCCGCCTACCTTTGTTGCTGGCGGCGGCTTTTATGCCGGCAAGCGCTTTGGCCGATAGCCAAGCGGCGGATTCTGAAAATTATGTGGCCGTATTGCCCACCATCGAAGTAGTCGGCCAGGCCGATACCAATATTCTGAAAGGCTATGTGAATTATGACGAAGCCGCCGTTACCCGCAACGGCCAGTTGGTGAAGGAAACGCCGCAAAGCATCGATATTCTCAATATCCAGAAAAACAAAAACTACGGCACCAATGATTTAAGCTCGATTCTCGAAGGCAATGCCGGTATTGATGCCGCTTATGATATGCGTGGCGAGAGCCTGTTTATCCGCGGCTTTCAGGCAGACGGCAACGATATTTACCGCGACGGTGTGCGCGAAAGCGGCCAAGTACGGCGCAGCACCGCCAATATCGAGCGGGTGGAGATTCTCAAAGGCCCCTCTTCTATTTTGTACGGCCGCACCAACGGCGGCGGCGTGATCAATATGGTGAGCAAATACGCCAACTTCAAACCAAGCCGCAATATCGGCGCGTCTTACGGCTCGGATGCCGCGCGTAGCCTGAACCTTGATATTAACGAAGTGATCAACGACGATAACGTGGCCGTGCGCTTGAGCGGCGAAATCGGCAAGACCAATTCGTTCCGTTCCGGCATCGACAGCAAAAACGCCATGATTTCGCCCAGCGTTACCGTAAAACTGGATAACGGCCTGAAGTGGACGGGGCAATACACTTACGACAGCGTAGAGCGCACGCCCGATCGCAGCCCAAGCCGCACGGTTTATGAGCAAATGGGCATTTCGCGCAACCAAGGCTTTGCCCATCCCAACGATTTTGTGAAAGACAAGCTGCAAGTTTGGCGCTCCAATCTCGAATATGCGTTCAACCCCGATTGGCACCTGCAATGGCAGCTTGCCCACCGCAGTGCGTCGCAGGATTTCGACCATTTCTACGGCGGTACGTTTAACGCCGACACCGGCCTGCTCAGCCGCAGTTATGCTTGGCAGCAAACCGACAATAAAACCCTTTCGAGCAACCTCACCCTCAACGGCAAATTCAAAATCGGCCGTTTCGACAACCATTTAACCATCGGCTTCGATGCCAGCCGCGAGAAGCGCCATCCGCAGCTGGCGTTCCGCAGCAATTATGTGTCGATCAACCCTTACAACCGCAGCAGCTGGCCCGCTTCCGGTCGCCTGTTGCCGATGGCGACCGACAACCGCCACGAAGCCGATTCATACGGCCTGTTCGCACAAAATATTTTCTCGGTTACACCCGATATCAAACTGGTGGCGGGCGGCCGTTTCGACCGCTATAAGGTGAGCAGCACCTTTATCGACAACAGCCACTACAGCTACAGCGGCCATACCTTCAGCCCCAATTTCGGCGCAGTATGGAACGTAAACCCCACGCACACCCTCTATGCCGGCTACAACAAAGGCTTCTCACCGCTGGGCGGGCGCACTTATCTGGGCTTAAGCTCGGCGGATGAACAGGCCAACTCCAATACTTCGCCCGAGTTTTCCAAACAATACGAAGCCGGCATCAAAAGCTCTTGGCTGGACGAGCGCCTAAGCACCACGCTGGCGGTTTACCAGCTCGAGCGTTACAACATCCGCTACCGCCCCGACCCTGAAAATTCGCCCTACGAATGGGCGGTGAGCGGCAAACAGCGTTCGCGCGGCATCGAATTGGGCGCCTTGGGGCAAATCGCGCCCAAATGGTATCTGCGCGGCTCCATCGGCGTGATGGAAGCGAAAATTTTGGAAGACACGCAAAATCCGGAGCGTGTCGGCCGCCATCTGAACAACAGCAGCAACATCACCGGCAATCTGTTTGTGCGCTACACGCCCACCGAAAAACTCTACGGCGAGCTGGGCGTTACCGGCACCGGCAAACGCTATTACACCAACGAGCGCACCGGCGTAGTGGAAAACATCCCCGGCTTCGCCCGCGTGGATGCACTGGCCGGCTGGAACCACAAAAACCTCAACTTCACGCTGGCGGTGAACAACCTGTTCAACCAGAAATATTGGCGCTCCAACGATATGCCCGGCAATCCGCGCGGCGTTACGGCGCGGGTGAATTACAGCTTCTGATGCCGTTTGTGCCTTATCAGGCCTATCTGAAAACTTTTTCAGACAGGCCTGAATATTTAAGATCCGAAGCCCCCTGTTATAGTGGTTTAAATTCGGGATAGAACAGGTTAGGCAACGCTGTACTGTAGCGGATTCACACATTTTCAGAAGCAAACAACCTACTTTTTGCAAAAGCCTTCCTGTGGTAACGGAAAATCCAGCCGTATGCCTGTCTGAAAACTTTTCGCTTCGCTAAATGATTTTCAGACAGGCATACGGTTTTTTGCGTACTGCCTCTTGCCGTTTAATTCTTGCAAAAACAATCTGCTAATAGATTTTTTACGGCCCGCCAAGCTCTGCCTCCTCCCGTTTTACCGCCAAAACAATCCGCCGTTTTTTCTTTTGATTGTAAATTTTGTAGACATTTTTACATTAATTAATTATTATTCATTAAAACATTGTATACATTTTTACTTTATCCGATCAGGAGTCGTTATGAAACCGCTATCCCGCCGTTCTTTCCTTTTATCTTCTATCGCCTGCTCCTTAATTTTGGCAGCTTGCGGCCAACCGGCCGAAAAAGCGTCGGCATCCGCGCCCGCCTCGGGCAGTACCGCATCCGATGCCGCTAAAGCGCCGGCTGCTTCGGGAGACACCATCAAAGTCGGCGTTTTGCATTCCTTAAGCGGCACCATGGCCATTTCCGAATCTGCGCTCAAAGATACGGTGTTGATGCTGATCGACGAACAAAACGCCAAAGGTGGTGTGTTGGGTAAAAAACTGGAAGCAGTAGTGGAAGACCCGGCTTCCAACTGGCCGCTGTTTGCCGAAAAAGCGCGCAAGCTGCTGGCGCAAGACAAAGTGGCGGTAACGTTCGGCGGCTGGACATCCGTTTCGCGCAAATCGATGCTGCCTGTGTTTGAAGAATTGAACGGCATTTTGTTTTATCCCGTGCAATGGGAAGGGCAGGAGAGCAGCAAAAACATTTTCTACACCGGGGCCACCCCGAACCAACAAGCCTTGCCGGCGGTGGATTATTTGTTGGAACAAGGTGTGAAACGTTTCGCGCTGTTGGGCACTGATTACGTTTATCCGCGCACCACCAATAAAATTCTTGAGGCCTATCTGAAATCGAAAGGCATTCCGGCCGAAGATATCATGGTGAATTACACCCCGTTCGGCCAATCCGATTGGCAGTCTATCGTTTCGGACGTGAAGAAATTCGGCAACTCCGGCAAAAAAACCGCCGTGGTTTCCACCATCAACGGCGATGCCAACGTGCCTTTCTATAAAGAATTGGCCAACCAAAGCATTTCGCCCGAGCAGATTCCGGTGATCGCCTTCTCGGTGGGCGAACAGGAATTGGCCGGTATCGATACCAAACCCTTGGTCGGCCACTTGGCAGCGTGGAATTATTTTGAAAGCATCGACACGCCGGCCAACGAGAACTTTATCAAAGCTTGGAAGGCATACAAGAAAAGCGATACCGCCGTTACCAACGACCCGATGGAAGCCACCAAAATCGGTTTCGATATGTGGGTGAAAGCGGTGGAAAAAGCCGGTAAAACGGATTCCGATGCGGTTCAGGCCGCGCTCATCGGCATCGAAGTGCCCAACCTTTCCGGCGGCACCGCCAAAATGCTGAAAAGCCACATGATTTCCAAACCGGTTTTGATCGGTGAGATTCAAGACAACGGCCAGTTTGCCATTGTGAACCAAACCCCGGAAGTGGAGGGTTTGGCTTGGTCTACCCTGCTGCCTGAATCGAAAAACCTGCTGGCAGACTGGACCGATCCCATCCGTTGCGGCGCATACGATTCCGTTGCCAAAAAATGTACCGCCGGTATCAAAACAGAATAAGGCAGCTTCAGCCGTTTGAATATTCACGCAAGTTCAGCCATCAGCCGGTTGCGGCGTGCGGCTCAAACGGCTTTTTTCACCTCATTATCAGAAGGAGTATCCGGTGGTTTATTCTGCTTTATTCCGATTACAAATGCTGCTGGCATTGAGCACGGCTCTGCTGTTTGTGCCGGCAGCCCGCTCCGAAACCGAAGCGGCTGCTTCCGGCGCTGCACCATCCGCTGCCGCAATTGATACGGCGGCCAGCCCGGCGCAACAACTGGCGGGCAACAATTTCAACGAGAAACTGGCGGCGCTGGAAGCCATGGCCTCCGGCGGCAATCCTCAGCTGGATACGTTCCGAGCCCTGTCTGAAGGCAGGTTGTACAGCGACGGCAAGCAACTGTGGATCAAATCCGCCCAAGGCGATCGGTTTGCGCCGGCACACAACCCGGATCAGCTGGCAGACAAACCCGCCAATGTCAAAAAAGTCATGATCAACAACAAAATACGGGTCTGGCTGAAAAACCATCTGGCGCAATTTGCCGTTAACGACAACAACCCTGCCGTGCGCAAAAAAGCCATGGAAGAAATGCTGGCCAAAAACGACGCCGCCTCGCTGCCGCTCGTACAGGCTGCTTTGGCCAAAGAAAGCGATGCTTCGGTGCGCGCTTTAATGGAAACCTATATCGCCCGTGCCGACTTGGCCGGCGCGGATACGGCCCGCCACTCCCGCGCCATCGATATTCTGGCCGAACACGCTTCTGCGGAAAATCTTGCGCTGCTGCAAAACTATGCCCGTAGCGCGCCTACCGAAACCTTGAAAAAACAGGCACAAAAAGCCGCTTCGTCTTTAGAAACCAAGCTGACTCTGCTCTCCGGCGCCGAAACCTTGAGCTTTGGTTTGAGCCTCGGCTCGGTGTTGGTGCTAACCGCCATCGGACTGGCGATTACCTTCGGCGTGATGGGCGTAATCAATATGGCGCACGGCGAGTTGATGATGATCGGGGCTTACTGCGCCTATGTGGTGCAGCTGCTGATGCCCAACCATATCGGTGCTTCGGTGTTGGTGGCCATACCGGTGGCTTTTGCGGTAAGCGGTTTGGTGGGGATTCTGATCGAGCGGCTGGTGGTGCGCCATCTGTATGGCCGCCCGCTGGAAACGCTGTTGGCCACCTTCGGTATCAGCCTGATTCTGCAACAGGCGGTGCGC
This sequence comes from Neisseria sp., assembly GCF_030523955.1. Classification (GTDB taxonomy): domain Bacteria; phylum Pseudomonadota; class Gammaproteobacteria; order Burkholderiales; family Neisseriaceae; genus Neisseria. Next base: position 157 of record NZ_JAUNHL010000094.1, on the reverse strand, counting down.
AGCATTTTCTCGCCGCTCAACCGCATGGTGCAAACGCCCGATTGGATGAGCGGTTCGCTCGAAATCGTTAGCGGCCTCTCCATCACTTGGAACCGCATCTACATCTTCTTTTTCTGCCTCGCCTGCTTCTTGGCGCTGTGGGCGGTGATGAAACGCA
>NZ_JAUNHL010000093.1 GCF_030523955.1 Neisseria sp. | reverse complement strand
ATGTCCCTTAGAGAGATGCTACTCCAAAATAGCACCCATTTTGTCCCTTACGCCTAATTCTCAAAAAGATTTAGGAAATGAATCGCCCTTATTCATTCAAACAGAAAAAAGTGATAGCCAAAAGAAAGCGAGCACATCATGAGCACCGTACCTTTATACGATCTGCCCAAAGGCAGCCTCGCCTATATTGACTCCATCCATCCCTGCCAAGAATTTGGCGAACTGGATTACTCAGTCGGTCGCCGCCTTGCTGATCTCGGCTTCTCCGACGGCACCACCATCGAAGTCATCGGTACCGGTCTGTTCGGCCAAGGACCTTACGCCATCCGCTTGGGCGAACACGCCCAGTTCTCACTGCGGCACACCGAAGCCAGCAAAATCCATTGCCGCCTCCTAAAAGCCAATAAGGAGGCTGAATGAGCCAAGTTTATTACGCATTAGTCGGCGCTCCCAACTGTGGTAAAACCGTGCTCTTTAATGCCCTCACCGGCGCGCACGCCAAAGTCGCCAACTATCCCGGCGTAACGGTAGACCGTCGCGAAGGCCGCTTAATCGGCAATCCCGACGTAACCATTATCGACTTGCCGGGCACTTACAGCCTGCGGGTCACCAGCCCCGACGAAGCGGTTACCCGAAAAGTACTGTTCGGCGAGATGGGCACGCAACCCGATGCCATCATTGCAGTGGCCGATGCCACCAACCTCAGAATGACGCTGCGCTTGGTATTGGAACTCAAAACCTTGGGGCTGCCGATGGTGGTGTCGCTTAATCTTAGCGACATCGCGCGTAAACGAGGCGTACAAATCGAAACGGCCAAGCTGGCCGAATTATTGGGCGTGCCGGTGGTAGAAACGGTTGCCATCAGCCAAAGCGGCACCGAAGCCATCCGCAAGGCGATAGCTATGTTGCCGAAAGAGCCGTCCCCGCCTTTAGATGCCAAACGGGCGGCCGAAGTGATCGATTCGCTCGACAGCCGCGAATTGTACGAAGACGTTACCCGTCTGTTGCGCGACAGTACCCACACCCACATGACGCTTCCCGCTTGGCACACCAAACTGGATGACTTCGTGCTGCATCCGGTATGGGGCGTGCTGTTGCTATTGCTGATTCTGCTGCTGGTATTCCAAGCCGTGTACACCTGGTCGGCGCCGCTGATGGACAGTATCGAAGGCGCATTTACTTGGCTGGGCGAATGGGTGGCCGCCAATATGCCGCCCGGCATTCTGAGCGATTTGATTGTCAACGGCATCATCGCCGGTATCGGCAGCGTGTTGGTATTTTTGCCGCAGATTACCATTCTGTTTGCCTTTATCCTGCTGTTGGAAGATTCCGGCTACCTGCCGCGCGCCGCATTCTTGATGGATAACCTGCTCGCCAAAAGCGGTTTGTCCGGCCGCGCTTTTATTCCGCTGCTCTCCAGCTTTGCCTGCGCGGTGCCCGCCGTGATGTCGGCGCGTACCATCCAAGACCCGCGCGAACGCTTGGTCACCATCAGCGTAGCACCCCTCTTGACCTGTTCGGCACGCCTGCCGGTATACGCCCTGATTATCGCCGCCGTGATTCCCCAGCAAACCGTATGGGGATTGAATTTACAAGGTTTGGTATTGTTTATACTGTATCTGGCCGGTATTTTATCCGCCGGTCTGGTAGCTTTCGTGATGAAAAAAATCGCCAAGCGCCACGGCCGTATCCAGCAGTTTCCGCTGTTAATGGAACTGCCGACCTACCGCCTGCCGAATTTTAAAAACATCCTGCTGAATCTGTGGGACAAAGTGCGCTCCTTCCTGAAACGCGCCGGTACCATTATTTTTGCGCTCAGCGTGGTTTTGTGGGCATTGGTCAGCTTCCCCGGCGCACCTGAAAACGCCAAAGGCCCTGCCATCGATTACAGCTTTGCCGGCATGATCGGCCGCGTATTGCAACCGATTTTCGAACCCATCGGCTTTACATGGCAAATGACCATCGCCATGATTCCCGGCGTTGCCGCCCGCGAGGTGGTGGTGGCCGCCTTGGGTACCGTGTATGCGGTGAGCGCCGATTCCGACGAGGCCACCAGCAACGCACTGATTCCCATCGTTCATAACGACTGGGGCTTGCCGACTGCCTTTGCCTTTTTAGCATGGTATGTCTACGCACCGATGTGCTTGGCGACCATCGCCGTTATCCGCCGCGAAACCCGTTCGCCGCAACACACCGCTTTAATCGTCGGTTATCTGCTGGTGTTGGCGTATGCGTTTTCCTTTATCGTTTACCGACTTACTTTGGCGTTGACATCATGATTCAAGAAATTCTGGTTGCCCTGATTGTGGCCGGCTGTGCTTGGTATGCCTACAAAAAGCTCAGGCCGAAAAAACTCGGCTGCTCTTGCAGTGGCTGCTCGCACTGCGGCAGTAGCCCGAAAGCGGAAAACAGAAAAAACAAGCCTTCCGAATAAACTTCTTGTTTATTATCTTTCAGACAGGCATCACCCTTTCAGACAGGCCTTAATGCCTGTCTGAAAGGGTTTCTCTATGCTAAAATCACCCAAATTTTTACCTAAACAAATTAACGCACGAAAGCATTTTTATGGCCGGCAACACCTTCGGACAACTCTTCACCGTAACCACTTTCGGCGAAAGCCACGGCCCCGCATTGGGCTGCATCATCGACGGCTGCCCGCCCGGTTTATCGTTAAACGAAACAGACATCCAGCATGACCTCGACCGCCGCAAGCCCGGCACCAGCCGCCACGTTACCCAGCGGCGCGAAGCCGACGAAGTGGAAATATTATCGGGCGTGTTCGAAGGCAAAACCACCGGCACCCCCATCGCCCTGTTAATCCGCAACACCGACCAGCGCAGCAAAGACTACGGCAACATCGCCCGCCAGTTCCGCCCCGGCCATGCCGACTACACCTACTGGCACAAATACGGCACGCGCGACTACCGCGGCGGCGGCCGCTCTTCCGCCCGAGAAACCGCCGCCCGCGTAGCCGCCGGCGCGATTGCCAAGAAATGGTTGAAAGAACAATTCGGCGTAGAAATCACCGCTTATGTTACCCAAGTCGGCGAGCGGAAAATCAGCTTTGAAGGCTATCAATACATCGGCCAAAACCCCTTTTTCGCCGCCAACCAATCGCAAATCACCGAACTGGAAAACTATATGGACAGCGTACGCAAATCGCTGGATTCGGTCGGCGCCAAACTGCGCGTGGAAGCCGCCAACGTACCGGTAGGCTTGGGCGAGCCGGTATTCGACCGTCTCGATGCCGATATTGCCTACGCACTGATGAGCATTAACGCAGTAAAAGGCGTGGAAATCGGCGACGGCTTTGATGTTGTTGCCCAACGCGGCAGCTACCACGGCGACGAACTCACCCCGACGGGCTTTAAATCCAATCACGCCGGCGGCATTTTGGGCGGCATCTCCACCGGCCAAACCATCACCGCCAATTTCGCCATCAAACCCACCAGCAGCATCGCCACCGCACGCGAGAGCATCGACATCGACGGCAACCCGGTGGAAATCGCCACCCACGGCCGCCACGACCCATGCGTGGGTCTGCGCGCCGCCCCCATCGCCGAAGCCATGGTCGCCTTGGTACTGATCGACCATGCCCTGCGCCAGCGCGCGCAAAACGCGGACGTATCGGTTAGCACTCCGGATATCGCCCGCCGCAAGTAAACAACGCAGTTACACAACCCGCTTTGAAATGAAGAAAAGGCAAACGCGCCATACTCGGTGCAGATCCGAGTATGGAAAAACGTTTATCAAACAACTTGGTTTTTGATCATAAAATGCCTGTCTGAAATCAAGCCGGCGAAGTTAACCGGTTTTCAGACAGGCATGGTTTCATCAAACGTTAGCGGATTAACTTAACTTTCGCTACGGTGTTACTGCCTTGTATCGAAGTCATTAAATCCGCAATAGAAATAGCCGGGATAGGAATTATTCCATATCCCGGCTATTGATTTGGCAGCTCTGCGCCGGTTAAGCTACTACAGCTTGAGCCTGTGCTTGGTTACATTGTTCCTGAACCATTGCAGCCAAGGTGGAACCGCTGACCGATGCCCCACCGGCATTTTCGAACGCTTGGTTGATCACACTATTGGTCACGGTGACACAGGTGCAGTCAAATTCCAATTGCTCGATTTGCTTCTCAGCCCCACAGAACCAATCCTTAATCGTAATCGAATCGTCGGGCCGATCACATGCAGTAATCACCAGATTCCCGCAATCTTCGCTAAATACCAAATTTTCCAGATGAATATCATCTTTCAGGTTCAGCACATCGGTTTCGCAAACATCGCCGCAGTCCTCGACCACATCATGACCGTGTCCCGCTGCGAATACATACACATCCGCACCGGGACCGCCGTTCAGCAAGTCGTTGCCCAGCCCCCCATCCAAGCGGTCGGCGCCTTCGCCGCCATATAGAACATCCTCCCCGCAATCCCCGTATAAGGTATCGCAACCGGCATCGCCGTAGAGCGTATCGTTGCCGTCGCCACCATACAAGGTGTCGTTGCCGCCTTTGCCGTGAAGCGTATCATTACCCGCTTCACCTTTAATCACATTGTCCGCATCATTACCGGTCAGCTCGTTATCCAAGCAATTGCCGGTCAGGTTAACGGCACAGTCGCCGATAGCGATTACATTCTCCACATAATCCGGTGCAGTATAATCAACTGAAGTGTAGACCGTATCCACACCCTCGCAATCGCTTTCCGCCACCACATCGCAGGCATCGTCGACATAATAACTGTCGTCTCCCTTACCGCCGTACATATGGTCCGCCCCTTTGCCCCCATCGATCGTGTCGTTGCCTTTACCGCCGTAAACCGTATCGTTACCTCCGGCACCGTACAGATTATCGTTGCAAGCCGAACCCGTGATGCAGTCTGCTTTTTCGGTGCCAACCACATCATAACCGCCGTATTTATTCCAACTGCTTTGAATACGGCTGGTAATCATCACTGCATAAGCATTATCCATACAAAAAGACCATTGCTTTTGCTGATGATGATGGCTTTCCGGTTTGCAGAAACGGTAAGAGTAAGAATGGTGTGACATGATTCAATCTCCAAATGATCAATACATAATGAAAAACATCATGAAATTCCGAATCTTGTAAAGCGCCTTCCGAAACCGGCCGATGTTGGCAAACCTTATCGGATTTCTTGTTAGTGCAGATTACAGCCTGCCAATCCCAAACCGGCACTCCCTTGGCGCTTTACACTTGATACAACGATAAAGATTCGGATTAAGTAAATTTTCATTTACTTGCAAACAGCATAATACCATTCGAATATTTAGTTTTGTTTTATAAAAATTCGGTAATTTTTTCAGACAAACGGTAAATTAAATTTAAACAATTTATCAATAAATAGATTAAATTCAAATTTAATTATAAAAATAAAAACTATAATTTAAAGAATTTTAAATCAAATATTTATTACAATTGAATTTATACGAATAAAAACCATAAATTTAACAATAAACACTTTCGTCATATTTTATAGACAACATCCGCCAAACACCTGCTCCAAACCGAATCGGATCCGGTATTTCCATACAACATTCGAAGCGCTTGGCAGCCCGTCCAGTTATGCTACAATCCAAACAGTACTTCGAGCAGGTTTTTAAATTTAACCCGAACAAATAAAGGAATTCACATGGCCTCCATCGCTTCCGACATTTTCAAAGCCTATGACATCCGCGGCATCGTTGGCAAAACACTGACCAACGAAGCGGCCTACCTAATCGGCAAAGCCATTGCCGCCCGCGGCAGCAAGCTTGGCGTAACACGTATCGCTGTCGGTCGCGACGGACGCCTCAGCGGCCCCGAACTCGGTGAAAACCTGATCCGCGGCATTACCGAAAGCGGTATCGACGTGCTCAACGTCGGTATGGTCGCCACGCCCATGCTCTATTTCGCCGCCATCAAAGAATGCGGCGGCAGCGGCGTGATGATTACCGGCAGCCACAA
>NZ_JAUNHL010000092.1 GCF_030523955.1 Neisseria sp. | reverse complement strand
TTAACACACCGCTGTTCTGCAATAGCCGGATATAAGCATTAATATGACTATACCGCGCCTCTGCCAGTTTCTGCCGGGCATCTGCTTGGTTTTGCTGTGCCTGTATCTCTTCCAGATTGCTGCGTACTCCTACCTGACGCCCCAGTCGGGTGGCTTCTAATTTTGCGGTGCTGGACTTTAATAAGCGTTGTTGGGCGAGAATTTGGTAATGGCTGCTGAAGGTTTGCTGGTAAGCTTGTTTCACGGCCAATTTCACTTTGCGTTCGGTGGCGGTGAGTTGTTCTTCAGTTTGCCGTTCGCGGGCAACCGCTTCCCGTACTTGGCTGGAGATCTGGCCGCCGCTGTATAAAGGGACATTCAGTTGAACGCTCAGCGTGCTTCCTTTGCTTCGGTACGACTGTTCGCGACCGCCGTATTCCTGTGTGTTGCGGAAATCCTGATAACCGCTGTTCAGGCTTAGTTTCGGCAGATGGCCGCTACGGGCGGCGGTCGTGTTCAGTTTGGCGTTATCCAAAGCCAGTTTTTGCAACAGCCATTCAGGATGATTGCCCTCGGCTGTTTTCTGCCAATCCTGCTCTTTACTGCCGGACAACAAATCGGGTTGCGCCTCTACGGCAACTAAAGTGATCTGTTCGGGGTTGAGGCCGGTTAGATTGGCCAAATTGTTTTGGGCCACCATCAGGGCGGATTGTGTACTGATCTCTTTGGCCAGAGCAGTATCGTAACCGGCTTTGGCTTCATGGGTATCGACGATGGTGGCGGCACCTTTTTCGAATAAAGCCTGTGCCTGACGCACCTGCTCGGCATAGGCGGTCTTTTCCTCACGGATAGCAAGCAATTTATCCTGATTCAGCAAGACCTCAAAATAAGCCTGTGCGACATCGGCAAGCAAGGTGTTTTCGACCGTTGCCAACCTAACGTTTGCCATTGTTTCGGCCAGCTTGCCTTGTTGGTACTGAGCCCAACGGCTTCTGTCGTATAACACTTGGCTGGCCTGAATATTCCAGCCTTTGCTGCTGGTGGTGCTGGATAAAGAAGGAGGCTGTTTCTGATAGGAAGCGTTGGCCGACACCTGCGGCAGCAAAGCGGCACGCGCCTGATGCTTTTGTTCGGTTTCGGCATCACGGTTGTAGCGGGCGGCGGAATAGTCTGCCGAATAGGCTTTGGCAGCCTGCCAGGCTTGATACAAATCAAAAGCATGGGCAGCCGGTGCCGTGCCGTTTAACAAGCCAAAGAGCGCCCACGCGGCCAAGGGATGTTTTTGCATGTTCATCATGGCCTTAACGCTCTTTCAGACTTTCGTCTACTTTGGTTTGCAAGGGGCTGAGCAGATAATCGATAACACGGCGTTTGCCGGTTTTGATTTCTGCCGTTACGTTCATGCCGCCGGTAAGATTGACCTTCTGTCCGTCTATCATTAAATAGTTTTTATCCAGCGTAATTAAAACCGCAAACACCAATCCCAGCTGCTCGTGTTCGACCGCATCGAAGCTGACGCTTTTCACCTTGCCGGTTAAATAGCCGTAGCGGGTATAGGGGAAGGACTCGATTTTGATCACCGCTTCTTGCCCGGCTTTTACAAAGCCGATGTCTTTATTCGGCAGCAAAGCTTCGATTTCCATCTGCTCTTCATCGGGCACCACCACCATAATCGGTTGCGCCGCAGTGACCACACCGCCTATGGTATGGGTAACCAATTGCTGTACCGTTCCGTTAACCGGCGATTTCAAGGTCATCAGTTGTTGGCGCTGCTGCGCCTTATCGGTTTGTCCGCCCAACTGTTCGATTTGCTCGTCGGCTTGGCGCAGGGCATCGCGGGTATCCCGCTGCAGCATTTGGCTGTTGAGCAGACGGTTTTGCTGTGCTTGGCGGATGTTTTCCTGAACCTGCTGCATCTGATTGCGCTGGCTGGCCAGATCGTTCTGATTCTGGATCAGTTTGCTTTCCTGCTCATAATAAGCATGTTGGGAGATAAAGTTTTGTGCCAGCAGTTCTTTGAAATCGGCAGTGCGTTTGCTTTCGATCTTGCCCACTTGCTCCAGCTTGCGCACTTGTGCCGCCAAGGAGCGCCATTCCGCTTCATGGCCGCGCAGGCTGGCCTGAAGCTGGGCATCCTGAGTTTGCCAAGCTTGGTATTGGTTCTGAGCCAGCACCGTCGCAGCGGCCAAATCATCGTCAGGCAGCTGCCATTGGGCGGCCTGTTCTTTATCCAATACCGGAGCCTGCCGTTTTTCTAGCGCCGCCAACACCGCTTCCTGCCTGAGCTTGGTTAAGCGGGCAGCCTGCAAAGCTTGCGAGGATTGGGTGTAATCCGAATCCGAGCCGATGCCGCTCAACTCCACTAAAAGCTGGCCGGTCTTCACATGTTCGCCATTGGCTACCGCAATATTTTTCACCACCGCCGTTTCCAACGGCTGTATGGTTTTACTGCGGCTGCCGGGCGTGGTTTTGCCTTGCGCCACCGCCACAATATCCATCTTACCGATCAGCGACCAAACCAATGCGAACAGCGCAAACAACATAATCAGCCTGGCTATCCATTTGGGTGCGGCAGATAACGGCGTTTCGGTCAGCTCCAGATGGGCGGGCAAAAAAGCACGCTCGTCTTCATCGCGCTTTGGCGGATCCAGCTGGTCGCGTACAGACCAGACATTGCGCCACACTGTTGCATAGCGCCGGACAAACTCTTTAAAAACTTGGTAACGGATGCCCATAATGTAAAATCAATCGTTATTTATTATTGATGGTATGTTTAAACTCACCCGGCGTTTTTTTCAGACAGGCATATTGGCATATTAATATAGAGTCATCCCGGATATGCCTGTCTGAAAACTCAACCGTTTTGCAGTTGATAGAGATAACGGTAATAACCGCCTTCTTTCGCCAACAATTCCTCATGCGTACCTTGTTCCACAATCTGCCCTTTATCCATCGCAATAATGCGGTTGGCAAGGCGTACCGTAGACAAGCGGTGGGCAATAATCAACACCGTGCGGCCGCGGCAAATCGCCTGCATATTCTGCATCACCGCGCGCTCCGATTCATAATCCAGCGCACTGGTGGCCTCATCAAAAATCAGAATACGCGGATTGGCCACCAGTGCGCGGGCAATCGCCACCCGCTGACGCTGGCCGCCCGACAAACCGGCACCTTGCTCGCCGACCACCGTATCGTAGCCTTCCGACAATTCCATAATAAAATCATGTGCCCCGGCCAGTTTGGCCGCCTGCATCACCCGCTCCAGCGGCATGCCCGGTTCCGCCAGCGCGATATTGTCGCGGATACTGCGGTTCAACAACACATTCTCCTGCAACACCACCCCGATCTGACGGCGCAGCCAAGCCGGATCGGCCAAAGCCAGATCATTGCCGTCTACCAACACCCGGCCGCGCTCCGGCACATACAAACGCTGTACCAACTTGGTTAAAGTAGATTTGCCCGATCCCGAACGGCCGACAATGCCCAACACCTCGCCGGCGCGGATATTGAGCGACAAATCCCGCAAAATCTCCGGCCCGTCCGGGCGGTAGCGGAACGAAACCCGCTCGAAATCCACCTGCCCCTGAATATCCGGCAAAGCCAAACGCGAAGCCGGATGCTCGGTGGGCGTATTCAGAATATCGCCCAAACGCGCAACCGAAATCCCCACCTGCTGGAAATCCTGCCACAACTGCGCCAAACGGATCACCGGTGCCGCCACCTGGCCGGCCAACATATTAAAAGCAATCAACTGCCCCACCGTTAATTGCCCGTCTATCACCAAACGCGCACCCAGCCACAAAGTTGCCACCGTCACCAGTTTCTGAATCAGCTGCACCCCCTGCTGGCTGATGGTCGCCAAGCGGGTGACCCGGAAACCCGAATGCACATAAGCCGCCAGCTGCTGATCCCAGCGCCGCGTCATCTGCGGCTCCACCGCCATCGCCTTAATCGTGCCCACCGCCGTTACCGACTCCACCAGAAACGACTGGTTATCCGCATTACGGGCAAACTTATCATTCAAACGGGCGCGCAAAATCGGGCTGATCAGCGCCGACCAAATTGCATACAGCGGCAGCGAAGCCAATACCACCAAGGTCAGCCAGCCGCTGTAATACCACATCACCAATAAGAAAATAAAAGAGAAGGCCAAATCCAGCACCGAAGTCAGCGCCTGCCCGGTGAGAAAAGAACGGATTTGCTCCAGTTCCCGCACCCGCGCCACCGTATCGCCCACCCGGCGGTGTTCGAAATAAGCCAGCGGCAGCGAAAGCAGATGCCGGAACAAGCGCGCACCCAGCTCCACATCAATCCGCGAAGTCGTGTGCGCAAAGATATAGGTACGCAAACCGCCCAGCACCACCTCGAATAAAGTCACCACCAGCAGCGCCGCAGCAATCACATCCAAAGTCGAGAAGCCGCGGTGTACCAACACCTTATCCATCACCACCTGAAAAAACATCGGCGTAATCAGCGCAAACAGCTGGATCACCACCGATACCGCCAATACCTCCAAAAGGATACGGCGGTATTTAATCACCGCCGGAATAAACCAAGTGAAATCAAATTTGGCCAAACTGCCCAACACCGAAGCTCTCGATGCCACCAATATCAGCCTGCCCGAATATTGAGCCGCAAACTCTTCCTTGCTCCAGATCACCGGCCTGCCTGCAGCCAGATCCTGAATCAAATAACGCTCGCCATCAATCTTGGCCAGCACAAAATGCCGGCCGTCGTCGCGCCAAACCAGCGCCGGCAAAGCCAATAAATGCAAACGGGAAACATCATGCGATACCGGCTTGGCTTTCAGCCCCAGATCCTTAGCCGCCAGCAGCCATTCGGTTTGCGACAAATCGCCGGCAGCCGCATAGCGATGCAAAATATCGGCGGGATTGGCGGAAATACCGTGATAGTGGGCGAGCAGCATCAGCGCGGAAAGCGCAACAGGCGGTGGTGAGTGAGTATCAGACGGATTCATAGAGTATTTATATTAATTATTATAACTTTACATTAATTAAGGAACTTGTATAAAGCAGATTGCCATGCTACCTTTCCATGCCGCTTGCTTCAAGCCTAGCTATCAGATTTATTTGTGATATTTCGATTGCCAAGGCCAATCAGTCGGAAAAAATAAACTAAGCTTCGGAATAATGGCGCAATATCAAAGATTTGATTGCAGAGCAGACAAAGCAGTGTGCAAAAGAATATAGGGTGTTTATGCAACAGTCACCTGCTAAACAAGCTATGCGGAAAAATGCCTGTCTGAAAAAACAAGCAGGGTAATGTTGGTACGGCGCAACAATTTTGGGAAAGTTCCAAATAAAAAGGGGTACTGAAATGGGCTGTTTTAACTTTTTTATAGATAAATTTGCCGCTCCTTCTGTTGGTATCCAGCAATGTGGTAGGGTTAAAACGGCAGCAAAAAATACAGAAACACGGCAAAACAACGGAAGAAGATTTTCCACTGAGTTGTGTTAAAAATCATAGTGAAATGATTACTGCCTTTAATTTCGATAATCAAGAATATCGGCAGCTGATTCGTGTTATATACGCAGACAATTGCAATCAATTATTTCATGGGAGGTTGTATCATAAAATCTAATCATTATGGGGTTGGCTATGTTTGGGGGTGCTAAATATGTATCAGTTTAAAAGACAAAAAACTGAATTAAACTTGTTGTTTGAATCATTTCTAGAAAATAAGAGATTGTACTTTCTTACTCATTTTTGCGGGGTGTTGTTGTATGTATTAGTCTTCTTTTTAAATTTTTATTGGAATCCATTTTATGCGGGTGCTTTTGACCCGTCGGATGATAGTTTCTTTGAAAAATTGCTCTTGAGTAATTTTTATTTAACCATGTGGTATATACCTTTCTTTTTTGTTTATACAGAGTTGATTAATCTAATTGTTGATTACGTAAAACTTAGAAGAATTAATATTTTTTTCCGAAATTTGATTGGATTTATATGGTCTTCCATGTATAGCTGTACGGCTCC
>NZ_JAUNHL010000028.1 GCF_030523955.1 Neisseria sp. | reverse complement strand
TACTGCTTTATGGGCACCTCTTCGCATTTGTTGCACTTAGATTGTCAATTCAAGGCCAAAAAATACATTGGATTGAGCATATCATAAACTGCTATAAATTGTTAATTAGCAGGTGGTTTGGCTGCATACGAATTTAGAAAAATAATATCGTAACAAAATAACTATTTCGATTTGCCTGTATGCTTGTTTTTAACAGAATTTAGGGATGTATCACAAGATTTCCGCAGAATTTTTTAGATAAAGTGATGAATATTTTGCGGTAAATCAAGAAGTAGCGTTGTTGTGAAATTAAATAACATTGTTTGATATAAAACAAGAAATTTCATTTAATTTAAAGATATCAATTGGTTAATATTGTATTTTTGTATGAGATAGTTTCTAAAGGTAATTGCTAATTTTGTATGAAATATAATTATTTATTTTTAAATCATGAATTTATATTTTTTATATTTGCTTTTTGATGAGAAACAGATTTTCAGACAGGCATATCTTGAGTACAGGCAGTTAATGTAGCTTGAAAAAGAACTCTGTTACACTTTAAAAAAATAATATTGATTTTAAAAGAAAAAATGAAAAACATTCTCAATCACAGTAAGTAATTGGATTACAGGTAGACCACTATGAGCACACAAGAACCGTACCGTTTAATTATCGACGGGCAGGAGGTTTATGCCTCGCCCGATTCATCCATCATTCAGGCTTTTGCCCATGCAGGCCAGGCGCTGACTGCGAATGTGGGTTGCATGGGGCAGGGAGTTTGCGGTTCTTGCCGCTGCCTGATCCGCCGCGAGGGTGAGCGTGATGTCACCACCGCACTGGCCTGCGAAACCAAAGTTGAGCCCGGTATGCAAGTCAGCTTTCTGGATTATTTTATTCCCGAGCATGTGCATTATTACGATGTGGCTGAGGCGGGCGACGGCTGGAACTGGTTGGACGATGCGGCGCGTTATTTTCCCGAAGCGGCGCATTGCCGTCATTGCGGCGGTTGCGACCGAGCTTGTCCGAAAGGCCTTCATGTACAAGATGGCGTGGCCGAGGTGGTGGCGGGCGAGTTTTCTGCTGCGGCCCAAACGTTTGACGAATGTGTGATGTGCAATTTGTGTACCTTGGCCTGCCCGGAAAACATCCGGCCCAATCACGTCGGCCTGTTTGCCCGCCGTATGCGCTCGGCACGTATGCTGCGTCCGATAGACTTGATGCGTCGCCTGCAGCAAATCGATAACGGCGCGATGCGCGTGGATATCCACGCTTTACAAGAGGAGGTAGGTTCATGACACATCCCGTATCCGGCATTGATTATGCCCAAGCTTTGGCTGCCTTACGTTCTTCCTCGTTGGAAATGCGCTCGGATTCTTTACCGAAAGACGCTTTGTTGAGCGGCTTTCATCCTGATTATAACGACGGTGCGCGTATCAAGCTGCCGGTTGGCGCCAATGCCGGTGAGTTTTGCCATCCGCAATTGGCGCAGTTGTTGTTGAGCCAACCGCTGATTCAGGACTTCGATTTGGCAGGAGCCGAACAAATCGATACCGATGTGCTGGTGATCGGCGGCGGCGGCGCAGGTGCGGCGGCGGCGTTGGCAGCGGCTGAGGGGGGCGCGTCTGTGATGATGGCCAACAAACTGCGTATCGGTGACAGCAACACCGTAATGGCCGAAGGCGGTATTCAGGCTGCGGTGGGCGAAGACGATAGTTTGCAGCAGCACTTCGAAGACACCATTAAGGGTGGTCATCATGCCGGCAACAAAGAATTGGTGGCCCAAATGGTTACCGACGGTCCGGCGGCCATCCGCTGGCTTATCGGCTTGGGCATGAATTTCGATTTGAAACCCGGCTCGGACAACAGCGGTTATTTGCAACGTAAACGCGCGGGCGGTACCACGATTGCGCGCGTGTTGTGTTATCGCGATTTCACTGGCCTTGAAATGATGAGGGTATTGCGTGAGGCGGTAGAGTTGGATCGCAGAATTACTTTGTTGAACCGTTGCCCGGCCATCGAATTGTTGTCGGACGAACGCGGAAATTGCGTCGGTGCGGTGTTGTACGATTTGGAAAACCGCAAGCTGGTTATGGTGCAGGCCAAAGCGGTGATCTTGGCTACCGGCGGCAGCGGCCGTTTGCATCTGCAGGGGTTTGCTACTTCCAATCATTACGGCGCAACGGCCGACGGTTTGGTATTGGCTTACCGTATGGGCGTGAAGCTGAGAGATGTCGATTCCTTCCAATACCATCCCACCGGCGTGGCCTATCCCTCTTATTTGGCCGGTGCGCTGATTTCCGAAGCGGTACGCTCGGCGGGTACTCAGTTGGTGAATGGTTTGGGCGAGCGGTTTGTCGATGAATTGCAACCGCGCGATGTGGTGGCGGCGGCGATTTTGCGAGAAGTGGCAGAAGGCCGCGGTGTAGTACGCGACGGTCAGGTCGGCGTATTTCTTGATACCCCGCGCCTGATTGCCAAGGATCCGGACGTATTGAAGCGTTTGGTATCGCTCTCGCATGTTGCCCATAAATGCGGTATTGATCCGGCGGTTGAACCGATGTTGATTCATCCGACTTTGCATTATCAAAACGGCGGCATGCAAATTGATGCCAACGGTGCGACTTCGGTACCCGGTTTGTACGGAGCAGGCGAGGTAACCGGCGGTATTCACGGCCGCAACCGCTTGATGGGCAATGCATTGCTGGACATCATCAGCTTCGGCCGTCGTGCCGGTGCTGCGGCAGCGGCCGGTATCGAGCGTTCCAACCATCCGTTTAACAAAAAACGCGGCAGTTTAGGCCACGTCTATAACCTGCAACGGGAAATGACCCATGCGGGCATCCGCAGTACGGTGAAAGCACCGGTACTTTATCCTGACTACGGCAGTTTCGATTTGCGTGAACACGCACGTCTCAAGGAGAACCATCATGGCTGAAAATAAGGTAAACCAAGTATTGCTGAATCCGAAACGCTTGGTCGGCGCCGATTTGGGCGCTTGGCTGGAAGCGGGCGGCGGCCGCGGTTTGCAGGTGGCGCTGGATAATCCGGCAACTATTGTGGCCACGCTTGAGGCTGCCGGTTTGGGCGGTATGGGCGGCGCTGGCTTCCCGACTTGGCGCAAATGGGAAGCGGCGGTGAATGCGAAAAGCAAAAACGGCGGCAAATATGTGGTGTGCAACGCCAATGAGGACGAGCCGGGTACTTTTAAAGACCGTTTTTTACTGGAACATACCCCGCACCAAGTGATTGAAGGCACTTTGATTGCCGCGGTGGCCTGCCGTGCCAATCATGTGGTGATGTACATAAATCCCCATCAAAAAGAATCGATTGCGGCCGTGGGCGCGGCAATCGGGCAATGGCGGCAACACGAGTTGTTTGCGCAGATAGAGACTTATCTGGGCGAGCCCTTGTCGCTGAAATTAGTGGAAACTTCCGGCCGCTATATCGGCGGCGAAGAAACGGCGGTGGTGTCGTGGTTGAACGGCGGTTTTCCGTTTCCGCACCGCAAGCCGCCGTATCCGGCCGAGAGCGGGGTAAATGATGATCCGACGCTCATCAATAACACCGAAACCTTTGCCAACGTGCCCAATATTCTGGCCAACGGCGCCGAATGGTACCGCGGTTTGGGCGAAGGCGGGGCGGCGGGTACCAAGCTTTATTCGCTCTCCGGCGACGTATTGAAACCGGGTTTGTACGAATTACCGATGGGCACCACGCTCAAAGAGCTGATCTTCGAACACGGCGGCGGCATGTTGGAAGGCCGGGCGTTTAAAGCGGTGTTCACCGGCGGCCCTTCCAATACCTTGCTGACGGCTAAGGATTTGGACGTACCGCTGGATTTTATCTCGGTACGCGAGCGCCATTCGAGCTTGGGTACCGGTGCGATGATTGTGATTTCCGAAGGTACGAGCGTGGTGCGCAAGGTGTGCGAGTATGTTGAATTTTTCGCCACCAATTCCTGCGGCCAGTGCCCACCTTGCAAAGGCGGCACCTTCCAGTTGTCGCGCTTACTGCACCGGGTAGACAGCGGTGTGGCCACCGATGACGATTTGCACGCTCTGCAAAACCTCTGCCGTCTGTTGCCGCACAGCGGCCGCTGCGGTTTGATAGACGGCGCGGTCACCGTTACCCAAAGCTCGATGCGTACCTTCCCGCAAGAGTACGGCTTATCTGAAGCACCGCAATCATTTTAACGATATGGTTTTCAGACAGGCATTTGATTTACATTTGATTTAAAGGAAAGAATGCCTGTCTGAAAAAATAAAAATATATAAAAACAAAGATTTTACGCATCACGGAAATCCATAGGTTTGGTGTTAAACATCGAACATACGGCTGAAAACCGATGACGGCGGCAAATAAAAAAGCGGTTGCGCATTGCTTCTTTCGGTCGTGTTTCAACTCAATTCCAATTTTGGAGATACATCATGGGTTTCAAACCAACTCCCACACTAGTAGCGCTGGCCTTGGCGCTGGTTATCTGGCTGATTCCGGTGCCTGAGGGCGTCACCGCCAATGCTTGGCATTTGCTGGCCTTGTTTGTCGGCATTATCGCGGCGATTATCGGCAAAGCCATGCCCATCGGTGCCGTCGCGATCATCGGCATTACACTGGTTGCTTTGCTGGGCATCACCGTGCCCGAAGTCGATCCGGAAACCGGCAAGGCGATTGCCAATCCGGCCGGGCAGGCGGCCAAAGATGCTTTGAGCAGCCTCAATAACACATTGATCTGGATGATCGGCGTGGCCATCATGATTTCGCGCGGCTTGCTGAAAACCGGTTTGGGTACGCGCTTTGGCTATATGTTTATTGCCATTTGGGGCAAGCGTACGCTCGGTGTGGCCTACAGCCTCGTGATTTCCGATTTGGTGCTCGCCCCTGTAACCCCCAGCAACACCGCCCGCGGCGGTGCCATCGTGCATCCGGTGATGAGGGCGATTGCCGCCAGTTTTGATTCCGACCCGGAAAACCATACCGAAGGCAGAATCGGTAAATATCTCGCATTGGTGAATTATCACGCCAATATCATTTCCTGCATGCTGTTTATCACCGCCACCGCCCCGAATCCGCTGGTGGTGAAATTGATTGCCGAAGCCACCAATTCCAATATTTCGATCTCTTGGGGCACTTGGTTTGTCGCGATGGTGGTGCCCGGTATGGTGGCGATGATTTTGATGCCGCTGATTTTGTTCTGGCTTTATCCGCCGGAAATCAAACAAACGCCCAATGCCACCGATCTGGCCAAACAGAAATTGAAAGAAATGGGGCCGATGAGCCGCAACGAATGGATTATGCTCGGCATTTTCGCCTTGCTGCTGGTGTTGTGGGCCGGCGTTCCGGCGATGATTTTCGGTAAAGCAGCTGCGGTGGACGCCACCACCACCACCTTTATCGGCCTTTCCTTGTTACTGCTGACCGGCGTGCTCACTTGGGATGACGTGCTGAAAGAAAAAAGCGCTTGGGATACCGTTATCTGGTTTGCCGCTTTGGTGATGATGGCAACTTTCCTCAATAAATTGGGTTTGATCAGCTGGTTCTCCGGCGTGTTGGAAGAAGGTATTTCCGGTTTGGGATTAAACTGGGTAGCCGGTTGCGCCTTACTGACCTTGGCGTATATTTATTCGCACTATATGTTTGCCAGCGGCACCGCGCACGTTACCGCCATGCTCGGCGCATTTTACGCCACCGGCCTCGCCCTTGGTGCTCCGCCGATGCTGTATGCACTGGTATTGGCCGCCTCCACCAGCATCATGATGTCGCTTACCCACTATGCTTCGGGCTCTTCGCCGGTGATTTACGGCTCCGGCTACGTTACCATGACCGAATGGTGGAAAGCCGGCTTTATCATGAGTGTGGTCGAAATCATTATTTTCGCTACGGTCGGCGTGATGTGGTGGAAACTGTTGGGTTATTGGTAATTAATTGTTATTTATTAAAAATGCCTGTCTGAAAGTTTTTCAGACAGGCATTTTGTTTTTAATCAGTTTTGGCGTTTTAAACCATACGGTTAATGATTGGCTATGATATATTGATATACGAATTGTATATTTCTTTTTTAATCAATATGCTTTGTTTTACGGCAGATTCGGGCTGCTGTCGAACCCCTTCTGCTTTTGTCGCTGTTGTACTTAACCTTACCTTAAAGGAAATACATCATGTCTTCTAATCAAATCGTGGATGCCATCAGCCTCAAATTCCCTGCTTATTATCATTATACGCCGATAGATACGGTTTACCGCTGGAGCGACCGGCAATATGGTTACGGCCAGCCCACTTATCATTATGCCCGTGGCTTCGGTGCGGACAGCATCGTTTATGGTTCCTACACACGGGATAAGGCATGGCCTAAAACTACTTTGACCTTTCAAGACGGCCAATTGGAGGATGCGGTATTCACCCGTTCCGGCTGGGATTTGCTGATCCGGCCGTTTGGTAATCATGAAACCATCAAAGTAGAGCAGTATTTCGCTGAATTTCACAATTATGGATCATCTTTTTATCAAACACATAAAAACATCCAATTTGAATTCAACGGCCAGACTTACGGCTACGAAGACATCCTTACGCGGATTGTCGGATTGGCCGGACCCGAGGGTTTGAGCGGTAGCAGCCAAAATGATGTGCTGTTTGGCGGTACCGGTGAAAACCAGCTCTCGGGAGAAGCGGGCGACGATACCTTGTATGGTTTCGAGGGGAATGATGTGCTCTCCGGCGGCAGCGGTAATGACGAACTGCACGGTCATGACGGCAATGATATCTTGTTGGGCGGAGACGGTAACGATGTACTGTATGCCGGGTTTGGTAACGATACGCTGACAGGCGGTGCCGGCGACGACATGATGTATGACACCAAAATCAACAGCTATGGCGAAAATACGGTACAAACCTTTATTTTTGCATCGGGGCACGGAAAAGATACCGTTATCCTCAATAGCGATTTGAATGGTTTGAATATCTTCCGTTTTCAAAATGCAGATTCATCTTCTGCCGTTTATAGTCGACAAGGCAGCGATTTGCTGATTCAGGCTTATGGCGACGGCAGCCAAGTTTTGGTACGGGATGTATTTGGCGATGAAGGCGAATTTATCAAAAACGACGTACAGTTTGAGTTTGCCGATAAGAAGCTGACCTCCGCCGAAGTAAAAGCGCTGATTAACGGCCTGAATTTACCGGATACCGAAACCATCAACCGAATTGCCGGCACATGGGAGGATGATGCGTTGGCAGGCAGCAGCGGTAAAGATGAAATTACCGGTGGCGGCGGTAACGACACTTTTATCGGTGAGGCGGGAAATGATACGCTGATTGGAAGTTATGGTGCCGATACCTATGTATTCGAGCGCGGGCATGGAGCGGATATCATTCAAGAAAGCAGCTCTCAGCTTAATACCTTGCTGTTTAACGATGCACAATTGGCGGATGCGCAGTTCATCCGAAGCGGAAACGATTTGATTATTAAGGCATATGGCGGAGAGGATCAAGTTGCCGTTCAGAATTATTTCAGCTATATCGCCGGTTATTTCCAATTCGCTTTCAGCGATCAGACTCTAACGCCCGAAGATATGGGGCAAGTCAGCATCCGTTTTGAAGGCAGCAGCAGAAACGACGATTATCTGGCCGGCGCCGCTACACAGGATGAAATATACGGCAATGCCGGTAATGATCAATTATTCACTTACGCAGGCAACGATACATTGGTTGGCGGTAGCGGCGATGATTTGCTCAGCGGCGGCGAAGGAGCGGATACCTATATTTTCGAGCGCGGCCACGGGCACGATAAAGTATTTGATTACGGTGAAGGTGCCGCTGATACCAATACCTTGCGTTTCAAAGGTGCCAACTATTTCTACAATTATTTTTCCCGTTCGGGCAATGATTTAATCATTAATGCTTTTGGCCAGAATAGTGGCGACAGTGTGGTGATCCGCCGTTATTTTGCCGGCCAGATATATCTGAGTGAAAACGACCAGACTGCGAATCAAGATTACCGTTATTATCAATTCGAATTTGATGATAAAACCATCACTTATCAGGACATGGCATCGCTTAGTATCAGAGGTGCCGGTAGTGCTAATGACGATATACTGTTGGGATCAAACACCTTGGACACTATTTTTGCCGGTTTGGGTAACGACCAAGTCGCAGGCGGTTCCGGAAACGATCAGCTGTACGGCGGTGCCGGTAACGACCAACTGTGGGGAGATGCGGGCGATGACGGTTTGTATGGTGAAAATGGTGACGATACCTTAACCGGCGGCGAAGGCAGAGACACTTTGTCGGGCGGCCACGGTAACGACAAACTATCCGGCGGTGACGGTGATGACCGGCTAGAAGGCGATAACGGTAACGATGAACTTGACGGCGGCAACGGTAACGACCGTATATTCGGCGGCAACGGCAATGATACCCTCGTCGGCGGTTTCGCCAACGATACGCTCAATGGCGGTACCGGCGGCGATACTTATGTTTTCAGTAAGTTATACGGCCAAGACGTGATTACCGATGTCGGCCGGGCAACAGAAAAAGATACCATCCGATTTACCGATATCCGGCCTGAAGAAATTATATTCAAGAAAGAGGGTAATCATCTGATTTTATCCGACGCGGAAGAAGGCAGCTCGGTACAACTTTCCAATTTCTTCAGCAGTTCCGTGTTTCAGATAGAGGTTTTCGAGTTCGCAGGGCAAACGATAACCAACCCCGACTTTGTGAAATATACGAATAACAGCGATCAAAGCTATTCGATGGCGGTTTTCCCGGTGGATATTACCGTGAACGAATCATCATCAGCCGCAATTGTCTAATCCTACATTTCAGCAAAATGCCTGTCTGAAAAAATTCAGACAGGCATTTTTATTTTTATAAAGAAAACAAATATCACATCTGCTTTACAGCAGGTGGGCAACGCCTGCTTTCTCTTCTTCCAATTCTTTCAGCGTGATATTGATACGCTCTTGGCTGAAATCATCGATTTCCAAACCTTCCACAATTTTGTATTCGCCGTTTTCGCAGGTTACCGGGAAACCGAACATGGTTTCCTCGGGAATACCGTAAGAACCGTCGGAAGGAATACCCATGGTTACCCATTTGCCGTTGGTGCCCAATACCCAGTCGCGTACGTGATCGATGGCTGCATTGGCGGCTGAGGCAGCGGAAGACAAGCCGCGCGCTTCGATAATCGCCGCACCGCGTTTGCCAACGGTAGGCAGGAATACTTCGGCATTCCACACTTGATCGTTGATCATGTCTTTAACGCTTTCGCCGTTAATGGTGGCAAAGCGGTAATCGGCGTACATGGTCGGCGAGTGGTTGCCCCATACGCACAGTTTCTCAATATCCTTAACCGACTGGCCGGTTTTCTCGGCAATTTGGCTGGCTGCACGGTTGTGATCCAGGCGCAGCATCGCGGTAAAGTTTTTAGCAGGCAGATCCGGAGCCGATTTCATGGCAATGTAAGCATTGGTGTTGGCCGGATTGCCAACCACCAATACTTTTACGTCACGGCTGGCCACTTTGTTCAGGGCTGCGCCTTGAACGGTGAAGATTTCGGCATTGGCCTGCAACAAATCGGCACGTTCCATACCTTTGCTGCGCGGACGGGCACCCACCAAAATAGCAATATCGGCATCTTTGAAAGCCACTTCAGGATCATCGGAAGCAACCATGTCGGCCAGCAGAGGGAAAGCACAGTCTTGCAATTCCATCATCACGCCTTTAACTGCATTTTGCGCCTGCGGCAAATCCAGTAATTGCAGAATAACCGGTTGGTCTTTACCCAGCATTTCACCGCTGGCGATGCGGAACAATAAGCTATAACCAATTTGGCCTGCAGCACCGGTAACGGCTACGCGAACGGGTGTTTTCATACCAAAGTTCTCCTTTAAGACAATAATGAATAAAAAATAAGACAATAATGAATAAAAAAGCAGCATAAACTATGCAGCAAAATTAGAAACGGCAACAGTCTCGGCAATACGAAAGATAATATCGTAATCTTCGACCGTACAGACAGGCTTATCATACCAATATTTGTAGGATAGTGTAACCATATTTTGTAAATATCTATCACTGAGACTCAAACTCGGTAATTTCCGCGTATCTAGTGAGTGTTGGGCGCATCCTTTAATTGTTCGGCATGATAAATATATTAAATGGTCAAGTTTGCAACACAATTGCGCTTTGGTTGCTTAAATAATTGTTGATGCTGGAAATCTTGGTTATTACAAAAGTATAAAGGTAAAATGTTGCTAAATTTCACTTAAAATTATGATAAAAAAGACTACCCAATAAGAGATAAACAAGGTAAATTATAGGTTAAAGTAGTTTGCTGTAATCGCAAGCAAGCTGCGTTTTAACTTCAAACAAACCACGGTCATTTTTTAATATTAATATATTCAAGGAACTGAAATGCAGACAAAAAAACGACCTGTATTTCTGGATCTCCAGCAAATTAAGCTGCCGATTCCAGGGATAGTTTCGATTTTGCATCGCATCAGCGGCGTTATCCTTTTTGTGATGTTGCCTATTCTGCTGGCTTTGTTGGGCGGATCGTTAAGCAGTGGCGAAACTTTCGATACCTATAAGGCTTGGGCGGATAACTTTTTAGTGAAATTGATACTGATCGGTGTACTGTGGGCATTGATGCATCATTTGATTGCTGGTGTACGCTTTTTGCTGCTGGACGCGCACTTGGGTTTGGAATTGGAAACCGCACGTAAAACCGCGCGTATTGTTTTGATTTCAGGTGTTGTATCTGCTTTGGTGCTGGGAGTCGCTCTATGGTAAATCGTAAACTTGCCGGTGCTCATTACGGTTTGCGTGATTGGGCAATGCAGCGTGCAACTGCTGTGATTATGTTGGTTTATACCGTTATTTTCTTTTTCTTCCTGCTGGGTATGATCGGAGCGGATGACTATTCCGAATGGCAGGCATTTTTCGGTAAAACTTGGGTGAAAGTATTTACTCAGGTTACTTTCTTGGCGCTTTTCCTGCATGCTTGGGTGGGGATGCGCGATTTGTGGATGGACTACATCAAACCTTTTGGTCTGCGTTTGTTTCTGCAATGTGCAACCATCGTGTGGTTGGTAGGCTGTGCCGTATATTCTATTAAAGTAATCTGGGGGTAATGATGAGTTTTCCTGTTAGAAAATTTGACGCCGTTATCGTAGGCGGCGGTGGTGCCGGTTTGCGTGCTGCATTGCAGTTGTCCAAAGCTGGCCTTAATACTGCTGTTTTATCTAAAGTTTTTCCAACCCGTTCTCATACAGTAGCGGCGCAAGGCGGTATTTCCGCTTCATTGGGTAATGTGCAGGAAGACCATTGGACTTGGCACATGTATGATACTGTAAAAGGTTCCGACTGGCTGGGTGACCAAGATGCCATCGAATTCATGACCCGCCGTGCACCGGAAGCTGTTATTGAGTTGGAACACATGGGCATGCCGTTTGACCGTGTAGAAAGCGGAAAAATTTACCAACGTCCGTTCGGTGGCCATACTGCAGAACATGGTAAACGCGCAGTGGAGCGGGCTTGTGCGGTAGCCGACCGTACCGGTCATGCCATGTTGCACACGTTGTATCAGCAAAATGTACGCGCGAACACACAGTTTTTTGTGGAATGGACTGCGTTGGACTTGATTCGCGATGAAAACGGTGATGTGGTAGGTGTAACCGTAATGGAAATGGAAAGCGGTGATGTTTACATTTTCCATGCTAAAGCCGTATTGTTTGCTACCGGCGGGGCTGGCCGTATCTATGCTTCTTCTACCAACGCATTTATGAATACCGGTGACGGATTGGGTATTTGTGCCCGTGCGGGTATTCCGTTGGAGGATATGGAATTTTGGCAATTCCATCCGACAGGTGTAGCAGGTGCAGGTGTGTTGATTACGGAAGGTGTGCGCGGTGAGGGTGGTATTTTGTTGAATGCCAACGGCGAGCGCTTCATGGAACGCTATGCGCCGACCGTTAAAGACTTGGCTTCGCGCGATGTAGTGTCTCGTGCGATGGCAATGGAAATTTACGAAGGTCGCGGCTGTGGTGTGAATAAAGATCACGTATTGTTGAAAATTGATCACATCGGCGCTGAAAAAATTATGGAGAAGCTGCCGGGGATTCGAGAGATTTCTATTCAATTTGCTGGTATCGATCCGATTAAGGATCCGATTCCCGTGGTGCCGACTACGCACTATATGATGGGCGGCATTCCGACCAACTATTTAGGCGAAGTAACCGTACCGGAGGGTGATAATCCTGAAGTGGTGGTTAAAGGTCTGTACGCTGCCGGTGAATGTGCCTGTGCTTCGGTACATGGAGCTAACCGTTTGGGTACTAACTCGTTGCTTGACTTGGTGGTATTTGGTAAGTCGGCCGGTGACAGTATGATTAATTTCATTAATCAGCAATCCGATTGGAAACCGCTGCCTGCCAATGCTGGCGAGTTCACCAAAGAGCGCCTAAACCGCCTGAATAATCAATCCGGTGGTGAAAATGTGGATGAATTGCGTCGTGAGCTGCAGCGTACCGTACAGTTGCATGCCGGCGTATTCCGTACCGATGCGATTCTGAAAGAAGGCGTAGACAAAGTATTGGCTTTGTATGAGCGAAGCAAAAATACTGAAATCAAGGATAAGAGCCAAGTGTGGAATACGGCACGTATCGAAGCTTTGGAATTGGATAATTTGATGGAGGTGGCGAAAGCGACACTGATTTCTGCCGAGGCACGTAAAGAATCGCGTGGTGCCCACGCTTCTGATGATCATCCTGATCGCGATGATGAAAACTGGATGAAACATACCTTGTTTTATTCGGCAGATAACAGTCTGCACTACAAACCGGTTCACACAAAACCATTGACTGTCGATTACATCGAACCGGCCAAACGCGTTTATTAAGGAACACATAAATGGAAAAAGTACGTTTCAAAGTGTACCGCTATAATCCCGATGTGGATGCTAAGCCATACATGAAAGATTATGAAATCGAAATTGAACCGACCGACGTGAAACTACTGGACGCGATGGTGAAAATTAAAGCTCAGGATGACAGCTTTTCCTTCCGCCGTTCCTGTCGTGAAGGTATTTGTGGTTCGGATGGTATGAATATCAATGGTAAAAACGGATTGGCCTGTTTGACTGATATTCGTAGCCTGCAGCAGCCCATCGTACTGCGTCCCCTGCCTGGCTTGCCGGTTATCCGCGATTTGATTGTGGACATGACCCAGTTCTTCAAGCAGTATCATTCCATCAAGCCTTACGTGGTGAATGATACGCCTGCTGATCCTAACCGTGAGCGCTTGCAATCTCAGGAAGACCGCAAGGAATTAGACGGCTTGTATGAATGCATTCTGTGTGCTTGTTGCTCGACTGCTTGCCCATCTTTCTGGTGGAACCCTGATAAGTTTGTCGGTCCGTCCGGACTATTGAATGCATATCGTTTTATCGCTGATAGCCGCGATACCATCACTAATGAGCGGTTGGATAATTTAAACGACCCTTATCGATTGTTCCGTTGTCATACCATCATGAACTGCGTTGATGTGTGCCCGAAACACTTGAATCCGACCCGTGCCATCGGTAAGATTAAAGAAATTATGTTGAAACGAGCCATTTGATATGGCAACTTTCGATGAAACAGCTAAGCGGCGTATCCGCTTTCTGACTCGCCGTGGATTGCTCGAGCTTGATATTGTGCTCGGGCGGTTCATGGAAAAAGAGTTCGATAATCTGAGTGATGAAGAATTATCAGTATTCGTGGAAATTTTGGAGTTGCCCGATCCCAGTTTTTTGGCATTGGTTAATGAAAAAGAAGAAACGGACAATCCTGAATTCAAATCGTTGCTGGATAAAATCAGACGGTGTTAACTGTTAGAAAAAACCTGACCTAGAAGAATAAAGGAGTATATAAAGATGTCCCAAACAATGAAAGTGCAACTCGAAGGCAAAGAAGTATTGGAATTACCGGTATTGAAAGGTACCTTAGGTAATGATGTAGTTGATATCCGAGCTTTTACCAAGGGTACGGATATGTTCACTTTTGACCCTGGCTTTGTCTCAACTGCAAGCTGTGAGTCGAAAATAACTTTTATCGATGGCGACAAAGGTTATCTGTATTACCGCGGTTATCCGATTGAGCAATTGGCCGAGCATGGTGATTATCTGGAAACTTGTTACTTGCTGATTTACGGCGAGTTACCTACCGCGGAACAAAAAGCGCAATTTGTCGAAACTGTAACCAAACATACCATGGTGCATGAGCAATTGACATGGTTCTTCCGCGGTTTCCGCCGTGATGCTCACCCAATGGCGATGATGGTGGGCGTGGTTGGCGCTTTATCTGCTTTCTATCAAGACAGTTTGGAAATTTCTGATCCTGAACACCGCAAAGTGGCGATTTATCGTTTGATTTCTAAAATTCCGACTATTGCTGCAATGTGTTACCGTTATTCCAAAGGCTTGCCGTTCAACTATCCACGTAACGACTTGTCTTACACTGCCAACTTCATGCACATGATGTTTGCTACTCCAACCGAACCTTACGAGCCGAATCCGGTATTGGTTCGTGCATTGGATCGTATTTTCACTTTACATGCAGACCATGAGCAAAATGCCTCTACGTCTACTGTTCGCTTGGCCGGTTCTTCAGGTGCTAACCCGTTTGCCTGTATTGCTGCCGGTATTGCCAGTCTTTGGGGGCCGTCTCATGGCGGTGCTAATGAAGCCGTATTGAAAATGCTGGATGAAATCGGTGATGTTTCTAATGTAGCCGAATTTATGGAAGGTGTAAAAGCCAAGAAATACCGCTTGATGGGCTTTGGCCACCGTGTTTATAAAAATATGGATCCGCGAGCGGCCATTATGAAGAAAACTTGTGATGAAGTATTGCGTGAATTGGGCTTGGAAGACGATCCGCAATTCAAGCTGGCAATGGAGTTGGAACGCATTGCTTTGAACGATCCTTACTTCATTGAGAAGAAACTGTACCCGAATGTGGACTTCTATTCAGGTATCGTTCTGTCTGCATTAGGTATTCCGGTGTCCATGTTTACAGTGATTTTTGCGCTGGCGCGTACCGTAGGCTGGATCTCGCACTGGCATGAAATGATCAGCGATCCGGGGCAGAAAATTGGTCGCCCGCGTCAATTGTACACAGGTTCTCCACGCCGGGATTATCTGCCGGTAGACAAACGTTAATGTTTGTTGAGGTCGTTAATTTTTCAGACAGGTATATGCCTGTCTGAAAAGCCGACTAAATTATTTAACAAGAGGGTGGAATAGATACGTTATTGAAACATGCCCAGTGTATGTATCCAATTTTACGCGCCTTTCTGCCTTTATTCATTTTAGGGTATGACGTCATGATGGACGAACAACAAGGTTTTTCTTATTTATTCGGTTCGAACGCCCCTTATATTGAGGAGTTGTACGAAAATTATTTGAATGATCCCAATTCCGTAGACGAACATTGGAAGCAGTATTTCTCCGAGTTGGTGTTGCAGCCGGGTGCGGTGGAGCGTGATGTAGCGCACCGCCCGATTCAGGAATCTTTTGCTAATTTAGCGAAGACCCGTGCAACTTCAGCAGGAACTGTTGATGAAAATATGCTGAAGAAACAGGTAGGCGTATTGCGTTTAATGTCGGCCTATCGTATTCAGGGATCCGGTGCTGCCAATTTGGATCCGCTCAAGCGCAAACCTCCGGTGCATGTAGAAGCCTTAGAACCTGCTTATCATGGTTTGGGTGATGCTGATATGGCGCTTAAATTCAGTATGGGTGAAGGTGACTTTGCAGATATGGCTGATAAATTGCCCTTGTCTGAAATCATTAGTAAACTCAAACAAACCTATTGCGGCAATATCGGTATCGAATACATGTACATCCCCGATAGCAAAGAGCGTCGTTGGATTCGTAATTATTTCGAAGGCAGCTTGTCTACTCCGAAATTTAGTGCGGAAGAGAAGCGAGACTTATTGAAACAGGTTACGGCCGCAGAAACGCTGGAACGCTATCTGCATACCAAATATGTCGGCCAGAAGCGTTTCTCGGTAGAAGGTGGCGAAAGTGCGATTGTTGGCCTTAATTACTTGATTCAGCATGCTGGCAAAGACGGTGTGGAAGAGGTGATTATCGGTATGGCCCACCGTGGTCGTTTAAACGTTTTGGTGAACACGCTGGGTAAACTGCCGCGAGATCTGTTTGCCGAATTCGAAGGCAAAGCGGAAGTAAAACTACCTAGCGGCGACGTCAAATACCACATGGGCTTTAATTCCGATATTGCTACGCCGAATGGTCCGATGCATGTAACCTTGGCATTTAACCCTTCTCACTTGGAAATTGTTAATCCGGTGGTAGAAGGTTCCGTACGTGCCAAACAACGCCGCCGCGGTTCTGATGGCCGGGCCCAAGTATTGCCAGTATTGATTCATGGCGACTCGGCTTTTATTGGTTTGGGCGTTAACCAAGCGACATTCAATATGTCGAAAACCCGTGGTTATACCACCGGTGGTACCATTCATATGGTTATCAATAACCAGATTGGTTTTACCACTTCAGATGTACGTGATACCCGTTCTACTACCTATTGCACCGATATCGCCAAAATGGTGGATGCACCGGTATTCCATGTAAACGGGGATGATCCTGAGGCGGTTTGTTTTGTGGTACAGGCTGCTCTGGATTACCGTAGGGAATTCCAGAAAGATGTGGTTATCGACATCGTATGTTACCGCAAACTCGGCCATAACGAGGGCGATGATCCTTTGCTGACTCAGCCGATGATGTATAAAGCCGTATCTAAACATCCGGGTACTCGTGCGATTTTTGCTGATAAGCTGGTTGCAGAAGGTGTTATTAAACCTGAGGATGCGGAGGGCTATATTCAAGCTTACCGTGACGCTTTGGATAAAGGCGAGCATGTCGAGCAAACTCGGTTAACCGATTATGAAAGCAAACACCGCGTAGACTGGTCTAAATACGCCGGCCAAGATTGGCGTGAAGCGGTAGAAAGCGGCTTGCCGGCAGCTGATATCCAGCGCTTGGCAGATAAATTTACCTCAGTACCGGAAAATTTCAATCTTCATCCGACTGTGAAGAAAATGCTGGAGGGCCGCAAAGCCATGGCAGCAGGTGAGCAACCGATTGACTGGGGTATGGCGGAAACCATCGCTTATGCAAGCTTGGTTACCAACGGCACTGCAGTACGTATTTCCGGTGAAGACTCCGGTCGTGGCACCTTCTCACACCGACATGCCGTATTGCATGACCAGAAACGTGAGAAGTTCGACCAAGGTGATTATGTACCGCTCAAGCATATGAGCGAGAATCAAGCTGATTTCATCGTTATTGACTCCATCTTGAACGAAGAAGCGGTGATGGCTTATGAATACGGGTTTGCCTGCTCTGCCCCTGATAAGCTGGTGATTTGGGAGGCACAATTCGGTGACTTCGCCAACGGTGCACAAGTAGTGATTGACCAGTTTATTTCTTCAGGCGAAACCAAGTGGGGCCGCTTGTGCGGTCTGACCACCATTTTGCCGCACGGTTACGATGGGCAAGGTCCCGAGCACTCATCTGCCC
Source organism: Neisseria sp. (assembly GCF_030523955.1). Lineage (GTDB taxonomy): Bacteria > Pseudomonadota > Gammaproteobacteria > Burkholderiales > Neisseriaceae > Neisseria. The sequence continues at coordinate 19,933 of NZ_JAUNHL010000028.1, read as the reverse complement.
GCTTGGAGCGTTGGCTGCAACTGTGTTCCGAAGAAAATATGCAGATTGTAATGCCTTCCGAAGCTTCGCAGATGTTCCATATTTTGCGCCGTCAAGCATTGCGTTCTTATCGTAAACCCCTTGTTATCTTCATGTCGAAACGTCTGTTGCGTTTTAAAGACTCGATGAGCCCGCTGACTAACTTCACTGAGGGTAGTACTTTCCGCCCGGTTATCGGTGATACTGTTGAACGCAAGGATAACGGTAGCGTTAAACGCATAGTGATGTGTTCAGGTCAAGTTTACTATGACTTGGATAAAGCGCGCCAAGAAAACGGCTTGACTGATGATATTGCGATTATCCGTGTGGAGCAGCTCTATCCTTTCCCTTATGCGGAAGCGGAAGCAGAATTGGCCAAATATCCGAATGCCAAAGAAATCGTTTGGACTCAGGAGGAGCCGAAGAACCAAGGGGCATGGTATCAAACCCGCCACCGTTTGGAGCGCATGAGTAAAGCTGGGCAAACCGTGTCTTTCGCTGGTCGTCCGAGCAGTGCCTCACCTGCTGTTGGTTACCTGAGTAAACATGTCGCCCAATTGAAACAATTGGTTGAAGATGCGCTAGGCCTTAAATAACAAACTTCTCCGGCTGTTTGAAACCTCTTTCTCTTCAGACAGCCGATTTTACATACACTTGGAGAAAAACATGATTGTTGAAGTAAAAGTACCGGTATTTGCTGAGAGTGTGTCTGAAGGCACTTTACTTTCTTGGCATAAAAAAGTCGGTGAAGCCGTAGCACGTGATGAAGTTTTGATTGATATCGAAACCGATAAAGTGGTGTTGGAAGTTCCGGCACCGCAAGCGGGTGTATTGGTTGAAATCTTGATTCAAGATGGTGAAGTTGTGGAGTCACAGCAATTGTTGGCTAAGATTGATACCGAAGCCCAAGCCAGTGCCGGGGCGCCTGCTACTGCAACCGAGTCCACTGCGGCGCCTGCCGCTGCTGCACCCGCTGCAAGCAACAACAGCCAAGCCGGAGTAGCGATGCCTGCTGCTGCTAAACTGGCTGCCGAAAAAGGTGTGGACATCAACAGCGTACAAGGATCAGGTCGTGATGGCCGTGTTTTGAAAGAAGACGTACAAAACGCCAGCCCGGCAGCTGCACAAACCAATGTATCTACCGCTCCTGCTGCACCGCTGCCTTTGGGTAACCGTCCGGAGCAACGAGTACCGATGAGCCGCCTGCGCGCACGTGTGGCCGAACGCTTGTTGGCTTCCCAGCAGGAAAACGCCATCCTGACTACCTTCAATGAAGTTAACATGAAGCCGGTGATGGATTTGCGTAATAAGTACAAAGAAAAATTTGAGAAAGAGCACGGTGTTAAACTGGGCTTTATGTCTTTCTTTGTGAAAGCGGCCGTCGCTGCGCTGAAAAAATATCCGGTGGTCAATGCTTCTGTAGATGGTAAAGACATTGTTTACCACGGTTATTTCGATATCGGCATCGCCATTGGCAGCCCGCGTGGTTTGGTAGTGCCGATTCTGCGTGACGCAGACCAAATGAGCATTGCCGATATCGAAAAAGCGATTATGGATTATGCTGCTAAAGCCAAAGACGGAAAAATCGCAATTGAAGATTTAACCGGCGGTACTTTCAGCATTACCAACGGCGGTACTTTCGGTTCGATGATGTCCACCCCCATCATTAATCCGCCGCAATCGGCTATTTTGGGCATGCATGCTACTAAAGAGCGTGCAGTAGTGGAGAACGGCCAAGTGGTGGTGCGTCCGATGATGTATCTGGCTTTGTCTTATGATCACCGCATCATTGATGGTCGTGAAGCCGTATTAACGCTGGTAACCATCAAAGACCTGTTGGAAGACCCGGCACGTTTATTGCTGGATCTGTAACATGATCCGCGTGTCAACCTTCTGGTTGGCACGCGGTTTCGCTTCGCGGCAAGCAGCGGTGATACGAAGTATATATTTCAATTGATATTTAAAGGTATCGCTGTAATCGTGAGGAGATAAGAATGAAGGCTAAATTCTATTATTTGTTGTTACCTGCAATTTTTTTAACAGCTTGTGCATCTCATCATGCATACTCGGTGGAAGCATATAGCAGTAAAGGACGCCTGTTGAGTAAGCGGGCGGATTTGGACAGCAATAAAGAAGGGATAGAGATGGCACGCCAGACGTTGTGCAAAACCTATCCGAATGCCATTATTAAAGTCACTAATAATGCGACCGGCAAAGAAGTTGAACGCAGATCTTGCCGTTAAACAGGAACATAATTCTTGAAACAAAGTGTTGCTTGTTTTTCAGACAGGCATACTGATATCTAAACATATCAAATAGCAATAGAAAAGGATAAAGAAGATGTCACAATTTGACGTGGTGGTTATCGGCGCAGGGCCAGGTGGTTATGTAGCCGCTATCCGTGCCGCCCAATTGGGTTTTAAAACAGCTTGTATTGATGCGGGTGTCAACAAAGCCGGTGACGCACCGGCTTTGGGCGGTACCTGCTTGAATGTTGGTTGTATTCCCTCTAAAGCATTGTTGCAGTCGAGTGAACATTTTCATGCTGCACAACACGATTTTGCCGAGCATGGTATTACCGTGGGCGATGTAAAATTCGACGCAGCGAAAATGATTGAGCGCAAAGACGAGATTGTCACCAAACTGACCGGCGGTATCGGTTTTCTATTTAAGAAAAATAAAGTTGAAAGCCTGCACGGTAAAGGTTCTTTTGTAGGCAAAAACGGTGATTTATATCAAATCGAAGTCGACAATAAGGGTGAGAAAACTGTTGTCGAGGCCAAGCATGTTATCGTGGCAACCGGTTCGGTACCGCGCCCGCTGCCGCAAATCGCGATTGATAATGTCAACGTACTGGATAACGAAGGTGCGCTGAATTTGACCGCAGTGCCTGCAAAACTAGGTGTGATTGGTTCAGGTGTGATTGGTTTGGAGATGGGTTCGGTATGGAACCGAGTGGGTTCTACAGTCACCATTCTGGAAGCGATGCCGACTTTCTTGGCTGCCGCTGATCAGCAAATTGCCAAAGAAGCCTTCAAATACTTCACCAAAGAGCAAGGTTTGAATATTGAGCTTGGTGTGAAAATTGGCGATATTCAAAATGTAGACGGTGGCGTGGAAGTAAAATTTGAAACCGCACAAGGCGAAGCCAAAACCGAAGTGTTTGACAAGTTGATTATTTCAATTGGCCGTATTCCTAATACCAGCGGTTTGAATGCCGAAGCGGTGGGTTTGGAAAAAGACGAGCGCGGTTTTGTGAAAGTAGACGATGAATGCCGCACCAATCTGCCTAACGTGTGGGCGATTGGCGACGTGGTGCGCGGCCCGATGCTGGCTCACAAAGCCAGTGACGAAGGTGTAGCCGTAGCCGAACGCATTGCTGGCCAGAAACCGCATATTGATTTCAACAGTATCCCGTTTGTGATTTACACCGATCCGGAAATCGCTTGGGTGGGTAAAACCGAGGAGCAGTTAAAGGCCGAAGGTGTGGAATACAAGAAAGGCACTTCAGGCTTTGGTGCCAACGGTCGTGCATTGGGTTTGGGCAAAGCGAAAGGCACCGTTAAGGTATTGGCTTGTGCCAAAACCGACCGCTTGCTAGGTGTGCACATGGTAGGCCCGATGGTAAGCGAACTGGTGGCAGAAGGTGTAACCGCGCTGGAATTCAAAGCCAGCAGCGAAGACATCGCCCGCATCGTCCATGCACACCCGACATTATCGGAAGTGGTGCACGAAGCTTGCTTGGCTGCGGATAAACGCGCTTTGCATGGCTAACAGACGTCTGAATTGCCCCTGAATAACGGAATTTAGAAAAACATAATTTAACTACCGTGAGACCACTCTGTGCCGTATCTTTTCAGACAGGCATAGAGTGGTTTTTGTTTGTATACTGATTTATATGAAGCGAAAAACTTCATTCCTCACATGTTGTTGCTGCGCTTTAATTCTTAAGTAAAGAGAACGATTTTGTAGCTGCTGAAGGTGTCAGAATCAGTTCCGTACTACTTTTGTACTGTCTGCGGCTTGCTGCCTTGTATCGAAGTAATTAAATCCGCTATATTGCTTTTGGGTGCTTCTTTACTCAGCTTCAGCACTTGTGCGATTTGATTTCGTTCTGCGCTGCTTCAATATATCGATGATACGTAATGACTATAGATTTCTTTATAAGGTTTCCGCTACAAGTGAAATGTTAAATCATGATGACTTTTGATAAGGAAAGACTATTGTTTGATTTGTCATGTTAGTTATGATGCATGAAAGTGACAGAATAGATTTATGTTTGGGTCAAATGCTTATCTAAGTTGGACAAAGTAAAGCTATGCAGGCAAAATAAGCAAACTATCGTTATGAATTTTAAGCAAAGAGATTGGGATTGGCTCAGATTTATTGAGTATTATTTCAATGCATTATACGGGTTACCGGATTTACTTATTTACTGAAAGAAAGGATAAATATGCCGCAGTGGAAATTAGACGTAACGGGTATGGCAAGCAAAGAAGATTCAAAAAAATTGATTGCTAAAGGTGAGGAAGTATCAGGTGTTCGCATGGTGAATGCTAATCATGAAACCGGTGTGGTTGTCGTTACCCATACGGCTGATGGCTTTGATCAGGCTACCTTTAAAGCAGCTATTGCTGAATTAGGATTTAACAGCTAATGCTCACTATTTTCAAATAATGAAATATCTTACAATCAAAATGCCTGTCTGAAAATTTTCAGACAGGCATTTTGATTAAGCGGTTACTCCCATTCGATCGTAGAAGGCGGTTTGCCGCTCACGTCGTACACCACGCGGTTGATGCCGCGCACTTCGTTGATGATGCGGTTGGACACTTTGCCCAGCAGCGAATAAGGCAGCTCCGCCCAATGGGCGGTCATAAAGTCGCTGGTGATGACCGCGCGCAGGGCGACCACGTATTCGTAAGTGCGGCCGTCGCCCATCACGCCCACCGACTTCACCGGCAGGAACACGGCGAAGGCCTGGCTGGTGAGGTCGTACCACGAGGTGCCGTTTTCATCGAAGGTGTTGCGCAGCTCTTGAATGAAAATATCATCGGCCCGGCGCAAGAGGTCGGCATAATTCTTTTTCACTTCGCCCAAAATGCGCACGCCCAGGCCCGGGCCGGGGAAGGGGTGGCGGTACACCATTTCGCGCGGCAGGCCGAGCGCCACGCCCAGTTCGCGCACTTCGTCTTTAAACAGGTCGCGCAAAGGCTCGAGCAGTTTCAGATTCATGTTTTCAGGCAGGCCGCCGACGTTGTGGTGGCTTTTGATGGCGTGTGCTTTTTTGGTTTTCGCGCCCGCGCTTTCGATCACGTCGGGGTAGATTGTGCCCTGTGCCAGCCATTTGGCGTTAACGCGTTTTTTGGCTTCGGCATCAAACACTTCCACAAACTCGCCGCCGATGATTTTGCGCTTTTGCTCGGGGTCGGTTACGCCGGCGAGTTTGCCCATAAACTGTTCGGTGGCGTCCACATGAATCACGTTCACGCCCAGATTGCGCGCAAACATATCCATCACCATTTTGCCTTCGTTGAGGCGCAACAGGCCGTGATCGACGAACACGCAGGTAAGCTGGTCGCCGATAGCGCGGTGAATCAGCGCGGCGGCCACGCTGGAATCGACGCCGCCCGACAGGCCCAAAATCACTTCGTCGCCGCCCACTTGTTCGCGGATTTTGGCGACGGCTTCGTCGATGTAGTTGGGCATGGTCCAGCTCGGTTTGGCGCCGGCGATGTCCAGCACGAAGCGGTTTAAGAGGGCGCGGCCTTGTTTGGTGTGGGTAACTTCGGGGTGGAACTGGATGCCGTAGAATTGTTTTTCGGCGTGTTCCATCATCGCAATCGGGCAGCTCGGCGTGTCGCCGATGACCACGAAGCCTTCAGGTAGCCTGGACACTTTATCGCCGTGGCTCATCCACACATCGAGCGTGTTGGCCTGGCCGTCTGAAATGCCGCGCGTTAATTCGCAATCGATGGTTTTCACTTGCGCATAACCGAATTCGCGCTGGTCGCCCGGCGACACTTCGCCGCCCAGATGGTGCGCCATAAACTGCATGCCGTAACAAATGCCGAGCACGGGCACGCCCAAATCGAAGATGCCGGTGTCGGCCTGATAATCGGAGTTGTAAACCGAATTGGGGCCGCCGGAAAGGATAATCGCTTTCGGGTTGAAGGCTTTGATGTCGGCCAAAGGCATATCGAAAGAGTGCAGTTCGCAGTAAACATGGGCTTCGCGCACGCGGCGGGCGATAAGTTGGGTGACTTGCGAGCCGAAATCGAGGATGAGGATTTTGTCTTGGGTCATGATGGTCTTGAATTGGGTAACTTGGATGAAATAAAGAGAAAATCAGGCAGTCTGAAAGTGGCGTATTGTACCATTTTCAGACTGCCTGATATACCGCTATCTTCAGTGTTAATTAGGGCTTGGGCAAGGATTTATCCCGTTTGTACGGTACGATGCTGCTGCGTGATAGGAGCAGCAGGCAGCCCAGAATCATCATGCCTAAGGCGACCAAGGGCGAGGTTTCCATCAAGAAATTGCTGCGCAGATAAATGGCGGTACCAAGATAAATCAACAAAGGGCCGGAGACAATGGATTGTTTGTTGATGCCGTCCATAATCAATACGGCAATACCGCCGATAGCTAAGCCAACTGCAATCAAGGTAGCGGTGGCAGGCAGAATGCCGGTGGTTTTGAGAAACCACACGGCACCGGCAATAATCAGAAATAAGGGCAGGGCGAGAGAAGAGGGATTCACAGCGGGAGCGCTCCGTTCAGAGTTTGGGTAACGCCATTATTGGGATGTAATGCCTGTCTGAAAAGGATGATAATGCGATTATTGCATGTTTTTACGCAAAAAAATGAATTGAATGAGCGAAATGGCGGCATGTTTGATGCGGAGAGTATTCAGACGGCCTTTTCAATTGCAAAGGCTGCCTGAATAAGAGGGTTTTATTTTTTGTTCAACAATTGGCCGATGATGCGGTCGATTTCCGCTTGTTGGTTTTGAGGGGATTTAAAGTTCGGATTCGCGCGCAAGCTGGAAACCGGATGATCTGGCGTGCGGATGAGCAAAGAGATGTAGTTCATGCTGGTGCCGTTGCCACGGGTGTTGTAGCGCAGATTGTAACGGCATTCCGGTTCATACAGGCGTTGGCGGTTGGAGATGACATCTACTGTTTCGCTGCTGATGCCGTATTTGGCCAAGGATTGGGTGATTTGCGGCGGTAAGTTCGGATTAGGATCTTGGGGACGGGACAAAATGCAAATATGGCGGATATTACTGAGTTGTTGCGCTCCGTCGGGGGCGAGTGAGGGTTGGCTGCTTTGGCAGGCGGATAATAGTGTGATGCTACTGAGAATAAGTAAGCTTAGGCGTTTCATTGGTTTTTCCTTTTGTGGCTCATAGAGTATGCATGGAGCAAAGGCTTATTGTCTGGTTGAAGGATGGGAGTTATCCTGCATTTTTCATCAGCCGCTGTTTTTCACGCTTCCAATCGGCTTCCTTTTGGGATTGGCGTTTGTCGTGCTGCTTTTTGCCCTTGGCCAAGCCGATGTCGACTTTGATATAACCGCGTTTGTAATGCAGGTTCAAGGGTACGAGCGTGTAACCGGCACGTTCGGTTTTACCGATTAATTTATTGATTTCCGATTGGTTCATCAATAATTTGCGTTGGCGTACAGGATTGGGTTTGACATGGGTGGAGGCGGTGGGCAGCGCAGTAATGTGGCAGCCTACCAGATAAAACGCATCTTTCTTCCAATGGATATAGCTTTCTTTCAGCTGCACGCGCCCAGCACGGATGGCTTTTACTTCCCAGCCTTCCAGCACTAAGCCGGCTTCTATTTCATCTTCGATAAAATAATCGTGAAAAGCTTTTTTATTGTTTGCGATACTCATGATTTTTTTTGCAATAATGTTTCAGACAGGCATTCGAACTAATACAGCATTACCATACCGTGCAATAGGCTATATTTCAAGAGCAGGTAGGTTGGGATATCGTATTTAGAATGCCCGAACCAATTGGAAACGTGGTGTGAATGTTCCTTGATATTCCACCTGTTCCGAAAACATGGGGAGGGGGCGTACCCATAAACCGTATTCGCCGTACAGTGCGCGATAAACCACCAACCATTCTTCGGTTTCGGAGTGGCGGGCTAAGCCGCTTACCTCGTATAGTAATCCTTTATAATGACGGTAGATGCCGGGCTGGAGTATGGGATGATTCATTTTGAAATATGGCGTTGGTAATAACGGTCGATTTTATCCAGCATGGCTTGATCATTTGCGACTAGTATGCGTTTCAAGGTTTTCAAGCGTAGAATTTCAAAATTCTGCTGCTCGGTGACAACATCTTTTTCCAAAACGGCGATCAATTCATCAAGCTGGCGCAAGGCGTTTTCGTAGGTATTCATGGTGAACTGTAAACAAAAGAACAGTCAAAACAAATGGCAGGTTAAAAACCCGCCATCACGTTGTCCCGGTCAAACCGGCACTTTAATATCGCGTTACCGAATCAAACTGCTTGGATATTTGCAGCTTGTTTGCCTTTGGGGCCAGTATTCACGTCGAAAGAAACCTTTTGGCCTTCTTTCAGGGTTTTGAAACCATCCATGTTGATTGCAGAGAAGTGAGCAAACAAATCTTCGCCGCCTTCATCGGGAGTGATAAAACCAAAACCTTTTGCATCGTTAAACCATTTTACAGTACCGGTTGCCATGAAACACTACTTCCTATAACAAAATTAACAAATAAAAGCAAAAAACATCGAAGAAGCGCAGAAAATACTATCAATTTTCCAAACCATGACACTCTTTTATACGCCTTTATACGCCGGCTGCTTTGCTTTAAACTCTTTTTACCTTTGTTAAGGAGGGTAGTCAAGTTTTGATTGGGAAAAAGTGAGAAAATTATTAAAATAAACGAAAAAACAACAATCCAAAGATTGAAAACAGGAAATTTAACCCGACCATGAGTAGCATGAATCCCTTATCAGGCCATACGGCCGGTGAAACGCAAACCAGACGTCCGAAATTGCAGCCACCTAAGAAATATGGTGTTTATTTATTGAACGATGATTACACGACGATGGAGTTCGTGGTGGAAATTCTCACCGAAGTATTTGGGTTGCCGCATGAAAAAGCGGTTGCGGTGATGCTTTTGGTACATCACGAGGGAAAAGGTCTTTGCGGGGTGTATACGCGGGATATTGCAGAAACCAAGCAGCAGCAGGTATCGAAGCGGGCGTTGGATGCCGGCTTCCCGCTGTTGTGTACTGTGGAGGAGATGTAATTGATTTCAGTTGAATTGGAACGGATTTTGCAGCACGTCTATGCCGATGCACGCGCACGCGGTTACGAATTCATCAGCTTAGAGCATCTGCTGTTAACGCTGATTGAGCAATCGGAGCCGGTGGCCGAATTATTGCAGGCTTTGAATGTGGACTGCGCGGTGTTGTCGGAACAGCTGATCAGCAGCATTGTCGAAAATACGCCGGTGTTGCCCGACGGCATGTTGGAGCGCACGGAAACCGAACCGACATTGGGTTTTCAGCGTGTGTTGCAGCGTGCCATCGTTCATGCGCAATCGGCGGATAAACATGATGTGAAGCCGGTGGATGTATTGGCCGCATTGATGAGCGAGAAAGAAAGTCCGGCGGTGTATTTTCTGCAATTGCAATCGGTTACCCGTTATGATGTGCTGAACTATCTGGCACATGGTAAAACGCCGAAAGGCGAGGGGAATCCAAATATTGGTGAGGAGCAGGCAGCCGGTGCACAGGAACAGGACGCTTTGTCACATTACACCATCAATCTGAATGCTGAGGTATTGGCCGGCCGTATCGATCCTTTAATCGGGCGTCAACACGAGATGGAGCGTTTAATACAGGTATTGTGCCGGCGCCGTAAAAACAACCCGTTGTTGGTGGGTGAGGCCGGGGTGGGCAAAACTGCGTTGGCAGAGGGTTTGGCGCATCAGATTGTTTACGGCCAAGTGCCGGATACTTTAAAAGGCGCTTCGGTGTTTTCGCTGGATATGGGCGCCTTGCTGGCGGGCACCAAGTACCGCGGAGACTTCGAAGCACGGGTGAAAGCGGTGTTGAAACAGCTGGCGCAGATTCCGAATGCGGTGCTGTTTGTGGACGAAATTCATACCATTATCGGAGCGGGAAGTGTTTCCGGCGGCACCATGGATGCTTCCAACCTGCTGAAACCCGCACTGGCGAAAGGACAGCTGCGTTGCATCGGTGCGACTACTTACGATGAATACCGTACGATTTTCGATAAAGACCATGCGTTAAGCCGCCGTTTTCAGAAAATCGATGTGGTGGAGCCCAGCATATCGGAGACCGTGCAGATTCTGCATGGTTTGAAGCCGATGTTTGAAGACTTTCACCAAGTGCGTTATACCAAGGCGGCGTTGGAGGCCGCAGCCGAATTGTCGGCGCGCTATATCAACGAGCGCTTTTTGCCGGATAAGGCCATCGACGTGATGGACGAAGCCGGTGCCGCCCAGCGGATTCTGCCCAAATCCAAGCAGAAAAAGGTTATCGGTAAAGCACAAATTGAGGCGGTAATCGCCAAAGTGGCGCGGATTCCCGAAAAAACCGTGTCGCATGATGACAAACAGGTACTGCAATATTTGGGCCGCGATTTGAAAAACATGGTATACGGGCAGGATGCGGCCATCGAAGCTTTGGTGGCGGCGGTGAAAATGGCGCGTTCAGGTTTGGGACAACCGGATAAACCCATCGGCAGTTTTTTGTTTTCCGGCCCCACCGGCGTGGGCAAAACCGAAGTGGCGCGCCAGCTGGCCTTCTCGCTTGGTGTGCCGCTGCAACGATTTGATATGTCGGAATATATGGAGCGTCATGCCGTATCGCGCCTGATCGGTGCACCGCCGGGCTATGTCGGCTTCGAGCAGGGCGGCCTGCTGACCGAGGCGGTGAACAAGCAGCCGTATTGTGTGCTGCTGCTGGATGAAATCGAGAAGGCGCATCCCGATATTTTCAATGTGCTGCTGCAAGTGATGGATCACGGCAAGCTTACCGACAATAACGGCAAGAGTGCCGACTTCCGTAACGTAATCATCATTATGACCACCAATGCAGGGGCAGAGAGTCTGAGCAAGCCTACCATCGGTTTTGCCGGCAAACGTGAGCGCGGCGACGAAATGCAGGCCATCAACAAGCTCTTCACGCCGGAATTCCGCAACCGTTTGGACGCCATTATCCCATTTGCGCCGTTGAACGAAGCGGTGATTGCCAGAGTGGTGGATAAATTCCTGTTGCAACTGGAACAGCAATTGTTGGATAAAAAAGTGGAAGTGGAATTTACCCCCGCGTTGCGCAAATATCTGGCCGAGAAAGGTTTCGACCCGCAAATGGGCGCCCGCCCGATGGGGCGTCTGATTCAGGAAAAAATCCGCAAGGCGCTGGCAGACGAGTTGTTGTTCGGCCAATTGGCCGACGGCGGTTTTGTCGCCATCGATTGGGATGCCGAGAAACAGCAAGTGGTGTTGCAGTTTGAACGTGAACCGTTGTCGGAAACGGCGGATGCTGCCTTGTAATTGTATTGAGTGAGCCGTTTGGCAAGTAACAAATGCCTGTCTGAAAATAATCCTTGCGCAGAATGTGCGAACGGATTTTCAGACAGGCATTTGGTTATGATGCTTAAACAACTTAAAAGTACGTACGTCATACTCGGGTCACGCTCGAGCATGACGGAACGGTTATTTAAATAAGCGTTTAATATGGCGAAAAACCTTATTTAAGCCGTTGTGTTTCAAGCATGCGGGCTTTTGCGGGCGCTTTGCGCTTTTTTGCTTCTGGCATCGAAGGATTTGCCTTTCGATTCGAACGCGCGGCCTTTGCCGCCGTCTTTGGGCTTGCCTTTGCCGCCTTCTTTATGATGAGCGGATTTGAAGCCTTCTTTCTTGCCGTAAGGTTTTTTGTCTTTATCGAAGCCGCCTTTACCACCCCAATGGCCTTTTCCGCCTTTGGGTTTGTCACCGCCTTTGCTGCGTTTGCGGGTCGGCTCCATGCCTTCGATGGTTAATTCGGGCAGGCGGCGTGCGATGTATTTTTCGATTTTGTGCACTTTGATGTGCTCGCCCACTTCGGCGAAGGTTACCGCCAAACCGGTGCGGCCGGCGCGACCGGTGCGGCCGATGCGGTGTACGTAGTCTTCGGCCTGTTTGGGTAAATCGTAGTTGATGACATGGGTGATGGTGGGGACGTCGATGCCGCGGGCGGCTACATCGGTGGCCACCAGAATCTTGCAGCGGCCTTTGCGCAAATCCATCAGCGTGCGGTTGCGCCAGCCTTGCGGCATGTCGCCGTGCAGACAATTGGCGGCAAAGCCTTTTTCGTAGAGTTCGTCGGCCAATACTTCGGTCATGGCTTTGGTGCTGGTGAAGATGACGACTTGGTCGATGTTGGCATCGCGCAAGATGTGGTCGAGCAGGCGGTTTTTATGGCGTTTGTCGTCGCAATAGAGCAGTTGTTCTTCAATTTTGCCCTGATCGTCCACCCGTTCGATTTCGATGACTTCGGGGTTTTGGGTCAGTTTGCGGGCAAGTTTGCCGACCGCGCCGTCCCAAGTGGCGGAAAACAGCAGGGTTTGGCGGTCTGCGGGGGTGGCTTCGACGATGGTTTCGATGTCGTCGATAAAGCCCATGTCGAGCATGCGGTCGGCTTCGTCGAGTACCAGTACTTCCAAACGGTCGAAATCGATTTTGCCGCTCTTCATCAAATCCATCAGACGGCCGGGTGTGGCGACCACCAGATCGACGGGTTTGCTTAAGGCGCGCAGTTGGTAGCCGAAAGAAGAGCCGCCGACAATGCTGACGGTACGGAACCATTTCATATTGCGTGCATAGGCTTGGGCGTTTTTTTCCACTTGTGCGGCCAATTCGCGGGTGGGGGTAAGCACCAAGGCGCGCGGACCTTTGCCGGCTTTTTCGCTGCGGCGGGTGAGGCGTTGCAGCGTGGGCAACAGAAAGGCAGCGGTTTTGCCGGAGCCGGTTTGTGCCGAGGCCATGATGTCGCGCTCGGCCAATGCGGCGGGAATGGCTTGCGCCTGAATCGGGGTAGGGGTGTCGTAGCCTTCGGTTTTGAGGGCAGAGAGAATGTTTTTATCGGAAATTAAGTCTTGAAAATGAATGCTCATTTGATGCTTTCGTTTAAGGCAACAACATCTTCCGCCCGTGTAACAACAGCGGGCAGCCTTGAAGCAAATGGAGTCTACGGAAATAGGCGATAACGGATTATCGGAATAGACAAGGTTGTCGCAGGCTTTAATGCCTGTGGTTTACATAGCCGACAACCTGCAATTTTAAAAGGAGTCTCAGAAAATCGAACGCAGCGAAAAGGCTGTTTGTCGTTCGCCGGCTTTTGCTTCGGATTTGCCCTAAGGCGGCAAGCGATGCGGGCCGGAACAAGGCCGCGTAATCGAATAAAAACAGATGCGGCTTTAGGCTGACTGGCGATGGCTTCAGAAAATAAGTGGCGAATGATAAAGAGTTTGCGCTGGGCGGTCAAGCCACACGCCGTTAAAGTAAGGTAAAATAGCGGTTTTTCAGACAGGCATAGCAACATGACCGATTTTTCCCCGTTTGCCAACCGCTTGGGCAAAAATATCAAACATTTGATGAAGTGGGCGCGGCGCAATGATATCGAGGCCTGGCGCCTGTATGACCGCGATATTCCGCAATTTCCTTTTGCGGTGGATGTTTACGGCGAGCGGATTCATCTGCAGGAATACGATACCGGTTGGCTGATGCAGCCGGAGGAATATGAAGTATGGTTGGCAGGCGTGAAGGAAGCGATCGGTTTTGTAACCGGTTTGGCGCCCGATGCGATTCACCTGAAGCGGCGCGAACGCCAGCGCGGTAAGGAGCAATACGAGAAAACCGGCGCACAGGGCGAGGATTTTGTGGTGGGTGAGCACGGGAGGAAGTTCTGGGTGAATCTGGATAAATATCTGGATACCGGCCTGTTTCTCGACCACCGCAATACCCGCTTTCGGGTGGGTGAGATGGCTGGCGGCAAGCGGTTTTTAAACCTGTTTTCCTATACCGGCAGCTTTAGCGTATACGCTGCTACCGGCGGCGCGGTTTACAGCGAAACGGTGGATTTGTCGAATACTTATCTGGATTGGGCACGCCGCAATTTTAAGTTGAACGGTATGGATGAGGAACAACACCGGATTGTACGCGCCGATGTGTTCCAATATCTTCAGACAGGCATGGAAGAAAAAAAACAGTTTGATTTGATGGTGATGGATCCGCCGAGTTTTTCCAACAGCAAGAAAATGTTGGATGTTCTCGATATCCAGCGCGACCAAGCGAAGTTGGTGGACGGTGCGATGCGGTTGCTCTCGCCGGAGGGTTTGCTGTTTTTTTCCAATAACCTGCGCAGTTTCGAATTGGATCCGGCGTTGGCGGAACGCTACCGGATTCGAGATGTCTCCAAACAATCGGTGCCCGAAGATTTCCGCAACAAAAAAATCCATCAATGTTGGGAAATCCGCCACCGTTGAATAAGGGAATAGAACATGAATATTTGCAATCATCTGATTTGTGCGGCGGCTTTAAGTTTGCTGTCGGCCTGCGTATACAGCGAAACGCCTTATGGCCGTTATGGCCGGATTGATTTGCCGGTGCACAGCGAAACCACCGTCAATAAAACGGTAACGATTAACGCGCCGCCCGGCACCACGGTGATTTATGGCGACGTAACCCCTGCTTCGGCTTATGAATACCCGCGCCGCTATCCGTATCCGGTACGCGAATATCCGGTACGGCCGGTTTATCGTTTGGAAGGTAGCGGCGGCAGCATAGAACAGCGTTACGAGCGTTATTGATGCCTGTCTGAAAAGCCCGCATAATGCGGCATCGGCGGCAATATCCGCCTCCTTGTGATAAGCCGTCATAATCGGCGTGATAAAGGAATTTATCTGATGAAAAACTACCTTACCCCCAATTTTTCTTTCGCTCCCGTTATCCCGGCCAAAGGGCTGGGCAGCCGCGTTTGGGATACCGAAGGCCGCGAATATTTGGATTTGGCCGGCGGCATTGCCGTGAACGCATTGGGTCACTGCCATCCTGATTTGGTGCAGGCGCTTACCGAGCAGGCCGGCAAGCTTTGGCATATTTCCAATATTTACACCACGGAAGCGGCGCAGAATCTGGCGGAAAAATTGGTGGAGCATACTTTTGCCGATAAGGTGTTTTTCTGCAATTCCGGTGCGGAAGCCAATGAAGCGGCGCTGAAGCTGGCGCGCAAATACGCACGCGATCATTATGGTGCCGATAAAAACGAAATCATTGCCTGCGTGAACGCTTTCCACGGCCGTACGCTGTTTACCGTGTCCGTCGGCGGCCAGCCGAAATACAGCGAAGATTTTGCGCCGCTGCCGCAGGGAATTACCCATATTCCGTTTAACGATACGGCCGCATTGGAAGCGGCGGTTTCCGATAAAACCTGTGCGGTGATTATCGAGCCGGTGCAGGGCGAAAGCGGCGTCTTGCCTGCCGAAACCAATTTCTTGCAGGCGGCACGCCGCTTGTGCGACCAATACGGTGCCGCGCTGATTTTCGATGAGGTTCAGACAGGCATGGGGCGCACCGGCAAGCTGTTTGCCTATCAGCAAGGCGACGTGATACCCGATATTCTCACCAGTGCCAAAGCGCTCGGCAGCGGTTTCCCCGTCGGCGCGATGCTGACCAGCGACAAATTCGCTCCCAGTTTCGGCCCGGGCACCCACGGCTCCACCTTCGGCGGCAACCCGCTGGCTTGTGCGGTGGCGGCCAAGGCTTTCGATATCATCAATTGTACATCCACCTTGGAAAACACCGTGCGCCAAGGCGAAAAACTGAAAGCGGCCTTGCAGAAAGTCGGCGAAGAAACCGGCGTATTCCAAACCGTGCGCGGCCAAGGCTTGCTGATCGGCTGCGTATTGGCCGAACCCTATCGCGGGCGTGCCGGCGAGATTAGTGCGGCGGCTTTAACGCAAGGCTTGATGATATTGGTTGCCGGGCCAAACGTATTGCGGTTGGCCCCCAGTCTGTTGATAGACGATGCCGAAGTGGCCGAGGGCGTAGGCAAACTGCGTGCCGCGCTTGATGCTTGGCTGGCGGCGGCTTCCGCTTAAAGAGACACGCGGGCGCGTGTCGATTTATCAGCAGTTTGGCGATATAATGCGGCTTGCTTTGGCCTCGCCCGCCCACAGGAATTGTTATGCGAAAACTCATTTTGATTACCGGCCTGCTGGCCTTGTCTGCCTGCGGATTCCATCTGAAAGGCAACCAGCCCTACGATCATCTGCCTTATAAAAACTGGCGGGTAGAGGGCGGCGAATTGCAACAGTCGTTGGAAAACGCGCTGCGCCTTGCTGACGGCGTGCCAGTGGACGCCTCTCATGCGCAGGCAGCCATCAGCATTACCCATCTTTCCGTTGAGAAAAATGTGTTGACGATTACGCGCGCCGCCAGCATCAACGAATATCTGCTGGTGTTGCGGGTTACCGCACAAGCCAGCCGCAACGGAGCGCCTCTGGGCGAACCGATGGAAATCATGATACGCCGCCCGATGCGTTATGCGGATAACGAAATTTTGGGTAAAAAAGAAGACGAAGCGATGATTTGGCAAGATATGCGCCAAGATGCCGCGCAGCAGATTGTCCGCCGCTTGGCCTTTTTGAAAGCGCAGTAATGCCGGCCGTTGCCATTTCCGATTTGGCCGAACAGCTTTCCGCCGGTTTGCAGCCGCTTTACCTGATACACGGCGAAGAGGATTTACTGCGCGTGGAAGCGCTTGACGCCTTGCGTGCGGCTGCCAAGCATCAGGGTTATCTCAACCGCGAAGTTTATACCGCCGATAATAGTTTTGACTGGAACGAATTGCTGGCTGCCGCCAACAGCATGGGTTTGTTTGCCGATTTGAAGTTGATGGAAATCCATATTCCCAACGGGAAACCGGGTAAAAGCGGCGGTGAAGCTTTGCAGCAATTGGCCGAACGTTTGCCGGAAGATACGGTTGTCGTCGTGATGCTGCCCAAACTTGAGCGTGCGCAGATGCAGGGCAAATGGTTTGGCGCACTCTCGCAGCGTGCGGTGGTGCTGGAAGCGAAAGCGGTCGGTACGCAGGCTTTGCCGCAATGGATCAGCGGGCGTTTGCGGCGGCACGGTTTGGAGATCGACCGCGAAGCGCTTGCTTTATTTGCCGAGCGGGTGGAAGGCAATCTCTTGGCGGCCAAGCAGGAAATCGATAAGTTGGCGCTGCTTTATCCGGAAGGCCATTTGCTGGGTATAGAGGAAGTGCAGGCTGCGGTGGCCAATGTGGCGCGTTTTGATGTGTTCCAGCTGTCGTCCGCTTGGATGGGCGGCGATGCGGCGCGGGTGGCGCGTTTGTTGGAAGGTTTGGAGGCCGGCGGCGAAGAGCCGGTATTGCTGTTGTGGGCGGTGAGCGACGATATCCGCAGTTTAATCCGGCTAACCGCCGCCTTGAAGCAGGGGCAAAGCGTGGCCTCGGTGCGCAACAGCCTGCGTTTGTGGGGCGACAAGCAAACTTTGGCGCCCAAAGCGGTGCAACGCATCCCTATCGGCCGTTTGGTGAACGCTTTACAAGAGTGCGCACGTATCGACCGTATCATCAAAGGCGCGGAAGAGGGCGATGCATGGGGCGAATTTAAAATGTTGGTGAGCGGCTTGGCGGCCTGAACGGTTGTGCCAATCGCATTCTTTGAGTTTCAGACAGGCATGCCGTATTCACGATTTTTGGGAAAATCTGCCGCAGGGCGGGTGATGGTTTGTTATTAATAGTAAGTATTTCAACAGAAAGCAGTTGATTGAATGGACAAAAAAATGTTTATCCAGCCCGCGATACGGGTGTCTTTGATAGCGGCGCTGATTATCGGGCTTTTGATATTGTTCGGCGTAACTTGGTGGGTGGCGGTGCTCTCGGTACTGGTGACGATTGCAATCGCAGCTGCGGTGACTGTGTTTGTGGTGAAACGCCAGCGCAAGCAGTTTGCCGAGCGTTTGAAGTCGTTTAATATCGATCCGTTGGCCGGTCGCGTGAATCCGGCCGATTTGAAACGGATGTACAACAGCGGCGGCCAGTATCAGAAAGATGCGCTAACCATTTACCGCGCCGCCAACAATAATTGCTCGGAAGCGGAGGCGCATAAGTTTTTCAAGAGCCTCTCGGTATTTAACCGTGCCGAGCAGATGAAGACCATGCAGCAGCAAATGCAGTCGATGCAGGGTAAAAAAGGCAAGGGCAAAGGCCGCGGTGCCTTCCGTTAAATACTGCCGAAATGCCTGTCTGAACGTTTGATGGTAATCTACTGTATTGTATCGGAAACTTATTTTAGATTCACTATAGGGATTTTTGCGAAGCGGGATAAGTTTTTTCAGACAGGCATTGTGAGTGTGTGAAACCGTTTTGTATAAGCCGGGTTTATGAAAACTGTTGAAAAAAACGTATTGGTGCTGCATTCGGCCGAACAGATGTTCGAGCTGGTCGACCGGGCGGAGGACTATCCCAAGTTTCTGCCTTGGTACGGGCGTACCGAAATCATCTCGCGCGAAGGTAACGAATTGAAAGCGCGCCTGTTTATGGATTACAAAGGCGTGAAGCAATCGTTTGCCACGCATAATATCAATGTGCCGGGGCGCGAAATCCAAATGAGGCTGCTGGAAGGGCCGTTTAAAACGCTGGAAGGCAGCTGGAAATTTATTCCTTTGGGCGACGATGCCTGCAAAATCGAATTTCGTTTGAATTACGACTTTGCCAGCAGCGTACTTTCCGCTCTAATTAGCCCGGTGTTCAGCCATCTGGCAGGCAGATTGGTGGATGCGTTTATCGCCGAGGCAGACCGCCGTTATGCAAATTGAAATCGAAGTGGTGTCGGGCGACAGCCACAGCCAGAGATTGCAGCGTTTTACCGTAACGGCGGGTTTGACTGCCCGTCAGGCGGTGGCGTTGGCCGAACCCGAATGGCCGGCGGCGCGGCAAAACAGCACCCCCATCGGGGTATTCGGCAAAAAAGTGCGCGACGATTATGTTTTGCAGCCGTACGACAGAGTGGAAATTTACCGTCCGCTTTTGATTGATCCGAAAGAAGCGCGGCGTTTGCGGGCGGCCAACAAACCGGCAGAAAAAAGCCGATAGTAGGAAAAAAATATGAGCATCAGATTAATTGTCGGCTTGGGCAATCCCGGCAAAGAATACGAACAAACCCGCCACAATGCGGGTTTTTGGTTTATCGACGAATTGGCTTGGCAATGGAAGGCCGGCTTGCGAGACGAAAAGAAGTTTTACGGCCAAGTGGCGCGGGTAAACCGGCCGCAGGGCGAGCTATGGCTGTTGAAGCCGGATACGTTTATGAATCTTTCCGGCAAAGCGGTGGGCGCATTGGCTCAGTTTTATAAAATCCTACCGCAGGAAATACTGGTGGTACACGACGAACTCGATATTGCTTGCGGCCGTATCCGTTTCAAACTCGGCGGCGGTAACGGCGGCCACAACGGTTTGAAAGATATTCAGGCCAAACTCGGCACGCCGGATTTTTACCGCTTGCGCTTGGGTATCGACCACCCGGGCGACCGCAATCTGGTAACCGCTTACGTACTCAACAAACCCAGTGCGGATGACCGGCGGCTGATAGACGACAGTATCAGCCAGTCGATAGAAGGGCTGCCGCTCATTTTGGACGGCCAATGGGAAGAAGCCACACGTTTTTTACACAGCAAACGCAGTTGAAACAACAATGCCTGTCTGAAAAGGGAACCGGTTTTCAGACAGGCATTCTGATTAGGGTAACGTGCAGGTTCCAAGCAACAAACTATTCTATAGTCAATTAAAATAAGAACTCCGTAGCAATGCAGTCATAAAATCTCCCACGG
>NZ_JAUNHL010000027.1 GCF_030523955.1 Neisseria sp. | reverse complement strand
CGGTGCCGGAAAGGCCGCTGCGGGCGCTGGCATCAAGATGGAGCAGGGTGGTCATGATGAATCCTTTCAGATGAATATAACTTGATTGTTTGGGTATTATCCGGTTTGCCAAACAGGCAAACAAACGATATATTCTCAAGCGATAAATAACTTCTATTCATCTGTTGTGATGGCAGAACCATTAAATTTTCGTAACAGTTCCGTCATACTCGGGCTTGACCCGAGTATCCCGAACTTGTCTGAAACTTGAGATGCTCGGGTCAAGCCCGAGTATGACGTGTGTACTTTTTCTTAAGTTGATCAAATAGATGGCCAGAATCCTACCTTCGCTCGATGCCCTTTATGTATTCGAGGCTGCCGCACGCTCGGGCAGTTTTAAAGCGGCGGCCGAATCCTTATCGGTGAGCGCTACCGCGGTCAGCCACCGTATCCGTGCGCTGGAAGAGGCTTTGGGGTGCGCGCTGTTTGTGCGCAAGGTGCGCGCAGTGGCGTTGACTGCCGAAGGAGAGCTGCTGCTGGCGGCGGTAACGGAGGGTTTGGACGGTATTTCCGCCGCCATCGAGCGCATCCGCAACGTCGGCCGTACCAAAGTAACGGTGTCGGTAACGCCTGAATTCGCCGCCAAATGGCTGGTGCCGAAGCTGGCGGATTTTCAGACGGCTTGCCCGGGCATCGATTTGCATGTTCACGCTTCATATGCTGCGGCAGATTTGAACGGCGGCGCGGCGGATTTGGCCGTACGCTACGGCAGCGGCACGTTTGCAGGTGCAACGGCCGAGCCGTTGTTTCAGGAATGCTTCGCACCGGTGGCTGCGCCGTGGCTGAAACGGAAATTGCCAGCAGATGCCGCGCAATGGCCGTTAATCCACCTAAACTGGTATCTGCCGCAGCAGCAGGTGTTCGATTGGCCGGCATGGGCGGAGCAGGCGGGATTGCCGCCGGCGCTGTTCCGTCACGGTACCCGTTATTCCGACGGCACGCATGCCGTGCAGGCAGCGGTGGCCGGGCATGGCGTGGCCTTGCTCGGCCTGCCGCTGCTGGCCGAAGAATTGCGTTTGAATTTGTTGGAAGTGGTTACAGAGCCGGTTTTGCACGGCCAGTTTTATTATGTGTGTATGCCCGACAAACGGCAGGTTGGCGCGGCGGTGCAAACGGTGAAAAACTGGTTGCTGAAGTCGGCCGTTTGAAAGGCTTGAGGCCGTCTGAAAGTTTTGGCTGCGCAGAAGCTGCGCCGTTTGCTTTCAGACGGCCTGTGTTTGAGAAAAGCAGTCTTGATACGTTTTAAAATTAATACGACCTAAGCTATTGGCAAATCCAAAGGTAAAATAGCAGCAAAATGTTCCTGATGACGGATGATTGGCAAGGCAGAAAAAAATAGTTAAAGTAGAATACTACTGCCGAAAAAACACCGCAGAACATATGCGGGTAGAAAAAGTGTTTAAGCAAAAAAAAACGGTGGTATCTGATACGGTCGATTTCATGCCAAAAGGCTCTAATATTGAATATGGATTACGATAAAATCAACCGCAAGCTGGCGATTTTGGCGGACGCGGCCAAATATGATGTTTCTTGTTCATCCAGCGGAGGTTCGCGCAAAAACAACGGCGGCTTGGGCAACTCGTCGCGCGCCGGAATTTGCCACAGCTTTACCGAAGATGGCCGCTGCGTATCGCTTTTAAAAATCCTGCTGACCAACCATTGTATTTATGATTGCGCTTATTGCGTATCGCGTCGCAGCAATGACGTGCCGCGCGCTGCGTTTACCGTTGAAGAGGTGGTTGATTTAACCATCAGTTTTTACCGGCGCAATTATATCGAAGGGCTTTTTCTGAGTTCGGGTATTTTCAAAAACGCCGACTACACCATGGAACGCTTGGTGCGTATTGCCAAAAAACTGCGTACTGAACACCGATTCAACGGTTATATCCACCTTAAGGCCATTCCCAAAGCTTCAGAGGAAATCCTTCAGGAGGCCGGACGCTATGCCGACCGACTGAGTATCAATATGGAAATTCCCACCATATCGGGCTTGGAGCGGCTTGCGCCCGAGAAAAAACATGCCGATATCACCCGGCCCATGTTGTTTGTCAAACATGAAATCGCCGCTACCGCCGATAGCCGCAAGACCATCAAATCTACACCGAAATTCGCACCGGCGGGGCAAAGTACGCAGCTTATCATCGGTGCCAGCGGTGAAAACGACCGCCAAATCATTCACGCCGCCAGCCGGTTTTATCAAAACTACGGCCTCAAACGCGTGTATTACTCGGGCTATGTGCCGGTGCTGGAAGACAGCCGCCTGCCGCCTTTATCGGCGCAAGTTCCGTTGCGGCGGGAAAACCGCCTGTATCAGGCCGATTGGCTGATGCGTTTTTACGGCTTTGCCGAGCATGAAATTCTTGATCGCGACCAGCCGTTTCTCGATTTGGATTTCGATCCGAAACTGGCATGGGCGCTACGCCACCGTGCCTATTTCCCGGTGGCCTTGCAGCATGCGCCGCTGGAAATGATTTTGCGCGTACCCGGTATCGGTGTGAAATCGGCCAAACGCATTGTGCAGGCGCGCCGCTTCCGCATGCTCACTTGGGCGCAGTTGGTGAAAATGGGCATTGCTCTCAACCGCGCACGTTATTTCATCACCTTGCCCGAACCCAACCGTTACGCTTCCTTAATCGACAGCCCGAACCTGCCGAATTTACTGTTGCAGCAGACGCGTTCCAAATTTATGCAAAGCGACACCGTGCAAGGTGATTTGTTTGGATAAGCAAACAAATAAAAGTAAGCCTTTCTTCTCATTCAACTAAGCTTTTCCGGCAATAGGCGACAAACCCGAAAATTATGAGCACACCCGAGCAATACACCTTAATTTACGACGGTAGCTTCGACGGCTTGCTCAGCGCGGTATTTGCGGTATATGCCAACAAATATCCGCCCGAGTGCGTGCACATCAGTGCCGATCCGAATGACGGCGATTTGTTTGGCAGCACGATTTCCGTAAGCAGCAGCGCCGAACACGCCACCCGCGTGCTTGAGCGCTTGCAACGCCAATTGGGCAGGCGTGGCATCCAAACATTGATTTACGGTTTTCTCATTGACGACAAAGATATGCCCGACACTTTCTTGCGCATCGTCCGCCTTGCTTTGGCGCAGCCGGATAAACCGAATATTCTCAGTGACTATGGCCATCCGGATGTGATGCAGTGGGCACAATGGGTGAAAACCGTCGGCCGTGAAAAACACCACATGGAGGCTTTTGTCCGTTTTGAAGAATATCATGTTCACGATCAAACCGAACCGACCTACATCGCCTGCATCGAACCTCAGTTTGACATATTGCCGCTGATTACGCGCTTTTTCCGTAACCGTTACGCCGACCAGCAATGGCTGATTTTCGACATCGGTCGCAATTATGGCGTGTATTTTGATAAAACCGAGCTATATCGAATTCATGATTTAGATATTTCCGGCGAACATGCCGCTTTGTCCGAGCGTGAGCAGTATTATCAGAAACTGTGGCAACGCTATTTCAAAAGCACCACCATCACTTCGCGCATCAACCTGCGCCAACACCGGCAAATGATGCCGCAACGTTATTGGCGGTATTTAACGGAAAAGCGTCCGATGCTGCCTTAGGGGCTGTTGCATACATGCCCTAGAAAATGCCTGTCTGAAAACAAGCTTGCGCATTTTGGCGAAGCCAAAGCTTTCAGACAGGCATTTTTCATCAGAGTTAATGTTAGGAGCTTGCTGCGGATTTTCCCTCAAAAAACCGCTTCGCCGGCCAATTTCCAACAGCTCCTAGGCCTTTGTTGCTACATATTGCCCACCAGCGCATACACCATCGTGCCGATGTAGTTGCCGATGATGTAACCCACCGTGCCGATTACCAAAATCGGCCCCACCAGTGTGCGCCAGCCTTTGCCGATGGCCAGCGCGGCGGCGGTGGTGGGGCCGCCGATATTGGCGTTGCAGGCGAGCATGATTTCTTCGATGCCGAATTTCAACAGCTTGCCCGCCAAGAGGGTAACCAGCAGATTGGTCAGCGCCACGGTAAGGGTGAATACAAACAGCAGCGGTGCACTTTGGATAATCAGCGGAATCGACGCGGGAATGCCGATAACAACGAAAAACAGATAGATGCAGTAGGTGCCGAGCTCTTGGCTGCCGCTGAGTTTGGCTACGCCTTTGCGGCAGAACACAATAACGGCGAAGGTGAGGGTGGTGAGCAAGAGGTATTTGTCCGTTACCAAGCCGATCAGCATATCCAATACGATATGTTCGCTGCCGCCCAACACGGTTTTCAGCCATTTGGAAGCAGTGAACGACACCGCCACCAACAGTATCGACGCACCCAAAGACAAAGCGATGCTTTGCAGCGACATGGCTTTCGGCTGCCAATAAGCGGCGGCTTGGTTTTGGTTTGAGCCCTTATTGCTGTTTTCAAGTGCATCCTGATGCGGGCTGCCCCAAAACCGGCGCACGGCAGGCAGGGCGGGCAGCGTCATCAGAATAAAGAAATAACAGGCCATCATCAGGTTGTCGGCCACGATGGTGGCGGCGGTGATGCTTTGGCTGGGTTCGAGTTTTGCGGTCATGGCGGCGAAATTGACCCCGCCGCCGGTATAAGAAGCAGCGATCATGCCGGAAATTTTATCCAACTCGGGAATATGGCGGCGCAGCATGGCAAAGCCCAACAACACGCCCAACACGGTGCCGACGGAGCTGATCAGGAAAATCAGCAGCAGCCGGCCGCTTTCTTTCAACACGGAATGCAGATCCAGTTGGAACAGCAGCAGGGGAATCGCCAGCGGCACGATATAGCCCCACACCGCATCGTAAACGGGTGATTCCGTGGGGATCAGGCCGAGGTTGGAAGCGGCGAGCGCAATCAGCAGCGCAATTACGGCACCGGGCACTTTTGCCGCCCAGCGCACGTTTTGCTCGATAACGATCGCCGCAGCGGCGGCGAGCATGATAAACGCCCATAGTAGCAAATGGTTATCGGCGGCAATCAACGGCATGGTGGTTCTCCTTTCTGCGGCATAGTGAAGGATAAGGGTTGGCCGGTTCGGAACCGAATAGTTTGGGCGGCATGGCCAATGCCTGTCTGAAAATAATACGTCACACTTGGGCTTGAACCGGGTATCACAAGATTTACTGGAGCTCAAGATACTTAGGGGCTGCCGACAATTAACGCAACGGCGGTATTTTTGGTCAAAATCCCCCGTCTGCGGCGTTAAAAATGCTCGCAAG
The DNA here is from genome assembly GCF_030523955.1 of Neisseria sp. Classification (GTDB taxonomy): domain Bacteria; phylum Pseudomonadota; class Gammaproteobacteria; order Burkholderiales; family Neisseriaceae; genus Neisseria. Next base: position 32,263 of record NZ_JAUNHL010000027.1, on the reverse strand, counting down.
ATGTTCAATCTTGCTGCGCTTTTTGCCTTGCATACGCGGTTTTTGCCTCAAAAAACCGCTTCGCCGGTTAATTGTCGACAGCCCCTAAGGTCAAGCCCGAAATTGGCGGGGGTGTGACTAAACAAACGGTTAACGATGGTGATGAGTTTTGCTTACTGTTCACAATAAACGGTGTTGCAAAGCCGGCAGGCGGCTGCGTACGCTGGCGAGGCGGGCAGGATTCAGTTCGGCCAACAACACGCCTTCGCCTTCGGGCAGTACGGCCAAGATGTCGCCCCAAGGATCGATGATCATGCTGTGGCCGTAAGTGCGCCGCCCGCTTTCGTGGGTGCCGCCTTGGCCGGAGGCGATGACATAGCATTGGTTTTCCACCGCGCGGGTGCGCAGCAGCAATTCCCAGTGTGCCTTGCCGGTGTTATAGGTAAAGGCGGCCGGCAGCATCAGTACGTCAAAAGGGCTTTGGGCACGGAAAAATTCGGGAAAGCGCAAATCGTAGCACACGCCTTGGGCGATGCCCCAGCCGTTCATTTCGAAATGGGGAACGGTGCCGCCGGGCTGGATGGTATCGGCTTCGGAATAGTGTTCGCCCAAGCCGGAATAGCCGAATAAGTGCATTTTGTCGTAGCGGGCGCGGCAGTTGCCTTCGGAATCGTATACCAATAAGGTGTTCAGCACTTTATCGGGGTTGTCGCTTTGCAGCGGAACGGTGCCGCCGAACAAGGTAATTTGGTGCCGGCGGGCGGTGTCGCTGAGCGCTTGCTGCAAAACGCCGCTGCCGAAGGGTTCGGCATGGGCGATTTTATCGGTATCGGAAACGCCCATAATCGGCCAGTATTCGGGCAGCAATACCCATTGCGCACCTTGGGCGGCGGCTTCGGCTACCAAGCGTTGCATGGTGGCGATGTTGTCAGAAGGGCGTGTAGAGGAAACCATTTGTATGGTAGCGGCTTTGATGGTTTGCATATACTGGCTCCTGTTTGGGTTAAGTGTTTCTTGCTGATAGGCCTGTCTGAATGCTTAATCCGGCTGTATCGGTTTATAGGGCGGCTACGCTGTTTTTCAGACAGGCCACCTGATGCCGGATGTTGCCGGACAGCGCAGGTTTGGCCTCGGCACAAGCGCTATCGGCTTGCGGACAGCGGGTACGGAATACGCAGCCGGAGGGCGGATGGATCGGGCTAGGCAGATCGCCGGCAAGCAGTTGGATGGTTTTGTTGCGTTCGGCCTCAGGATCGGGCAGCGGTACGGCCGACATCAACGCCCGGGTGTAGGGGTGGGCGGGCGTAGCGTAAATTTCATCGTAATCCCCAAGTTCCACCGCGTGGCCCAAGTACATCACCAATACGCGGTCGGAAATGTGTTTGACCACCGATAAATCATGGGCAATGAAAATCAGCGCCAAACCCATTTCTTTTTGTATCTGCTTCAATAGGTTGACAACTTGCGCCTGAATGGAGACATCCAAGGCGGATACCGGTTCGTCGCAGATAATCAATTTAGGTTCGACGATCAGTGCGCGGGCGATGCCGATGCGCTGGCATTGGCCGCCGGAAAATTCGTGCGGATAGCGGTTGATCTGGTTGGGCAGCAGACCGACTTTCTGCATCATGGCTTTTACCCGCGCTTCGGTTTCGACTTTGCCGATTTGCGGGTGAAAGGTACGCAGCGGTTCGGCAATAATTTCGCCTATGGTCATGCGCGGGTTGAGCGAGGCGAGCGGATCCTGAAAAATCATTTGGATGTCTTTGCGCTTGAGGCGCATCTCTTTTTCAGACAGGCCTGCCAGCTCTTCGCCGTTCCATAAAATACTGCCGCTTTGGATGGGTGCCAAGCCGATGATGGCGCGTGCGAGGGTGGATTTGCCGCAGCCGGATTCGCCGACGATGCCCAGTGTTTCGCTAGGCTGTAAATCGAAGGAAATGCGGTTGACCGCTTTCAAAGTGGCGGCGGGTTGCCAGAACCAGCTTTGCGCATCGCGGATTTTGAATTCGACTTGCAAATCTTTTACGCTTAACAGGCTCATGCCGCATCTCCTTGTGGTTGCCAGAAACAGGCGCGCAGGCCGCCGTTGGCGTTGGTTTGCAGAGCGGGGGCGTGTTGACGGCATTCTTCGTGCACATACGGACAGCGTTCTTGGAAAGGGCAGCCGGCCGGCAGCCGTACCAGATTGGGCGGATTGCCGGGAATGGTGGCCAGCATCTCTTGCTTGTCGTCCAAGCGGGGAATGGCGCCAAGCAGGCCGATGGTATAAGGATGGGTGGGGCGGTAGAAAATATCGTCTACCGCTCCGTATTCCATGGTACGTCCGGCATACATCACCAGCACGCGGTCGCAAATGCCGGCCACCACGCCCAAATCGTGGGTAATCATGATGATGGTGGTGCCGAAATCGCGTTTGAGTTCGTTTAACAGCGCCATGATTTGCGCTTGTACGGTAACGTCCAGCGCCGTGGTCGGCTCGTCGGCAATCAAAAGTTTCGGGCGGCACAGCAAGGCCATCGCAATCATCACGCGTTGGCGCATACCGCCGGAAAATTCGTGCGGATACATGCCGATACGCTTTTTCGCTTCGGGGATTTTAACCGCATCGAGCATTTTTTGCGCTTCGCTCCAAGCCTCGCGTTTGCCCATGCCTTTATGCAGCATCAAGACTTCGGCCAGCTGGTCGCCGACTTTCATATAAGGATTGAGCGAGGTCATCGGGTCTTGGAAAATCATGGCGATTTCTTTGGCCCTGATGGCGTTTAATCTTTTTTCAGACAGGCCTAAAATCTCGCGGCCATCAAACAGTGCAGAACCGCGCGCTTTGCCGTTTTTGGCCAATAAGCCCATGATGGCAAAGGCAGTTTGCGATTTTCCGGAACCCGATTCGCCGACGATGCCCAGTGTTTCGCCGGCGTACAAATCGAAATTGAGCCGGTTGACGGCGGTGATGTCGCCGTCTTCGGTGTGGAAGGTGACCTCTAAGTCTTTAACTTGGAGCAAAGGAGATGTGTTCATCGTTTTTCCGTTTCAGACAGGCATACGGGGTGGTTTTGCTGGTAAAAGTGATTGGATACGGCCTAATAATGCCGTGTTGGCGTTTATTTATCAACACCGTTACCTTGCGCAATGGGTATGGCGGGAAAATTTCAACCCGCCGGCATTCATTCTGGGGCTTCGATAATAGCTTAAATGCCTGTCTGAAAGTTTTCAGACAGGCATTTTTCGTTAAAAAACGGTATCACCGTTTTGATTTGAATGGCCTGTTCCATCATAAAAACTGCTGAAAAACAATCAAAAAGACAAACGACTTTGTCGTATTTGGAACGAAATAGTTCGCATAATGGGTATTTTAACGGGGGCTTACTGCATAATATCGCTTTATCCGTGTTGATGACGGTTGTATTGTTTTTAAACTCTTCGTTCTTGTCTGCCGCTTTGGAAACTGCGCTTTGGTTATATGAAGTTGCAATTTTTGAAAGGCAGATTCTTTTTCAACCTGACCGTCCGATTGCAAACAGCCGCAGAGGACGTACATCAACTGGCCGACCGCAGAGCACCGATAATCATGAGGAGAAGTAGATGTCATATTTAATTGAAGAATTATCTTGGTTTCAATATAAAGATCAGATAGACCAAAACAAAATTCTGATTATTCCCATCGGTGCCACCGAGCAGCACGGCCCGCATTTGCCGTTGGGTGTCGATGCGATGTTGGCGACATCGTTTGCGCGTGCGCTGGCCGAACAAATCGGTGCGGTGGTTGCGCCCACCATCAATTACGGTTACAAATCCTTGCCGATGAGCGGCGGCGGCCCTTTCTTCCCCGGCACCATTGATTTGAACGGCACCACGCTGATTAATCTGGTGAAAGACATCGTGGTGGAGTTCGCCCGCGACGGCTGGAAGAAAATCATGATTTTCAACTGTCACTACGAAAACGAAGCGTTCGTATTGGAAGGCGCCGATTTGGCGGCCAAAGAGCGGGATGTGAACGTGCGCACCTTCATCGTGAACTGGTGGGATAATCTGGATCAGCAGATTGTGGAACAGGTGTTCGACAGCATTCCTTTCCCCGGCTGGGCGCTGGAACATGCGGCGATTACCGAAACTTCGCTGATGATGCATTTTTATCCGCATTTGGTACAGGAAGATAAGATTCCCAACGATAAGGTGGAAGAGGTGTTGAGTTTCCACAGTTATCCACCGTTGGAAGGCATGGTACCCGCATCGGGTTGTTTGAGCACCTCGCGCTCCAGTACGGCGGCCAAAGGCAAGCTGATTGTCGATAATGTATTGGTGAACATCGGCAAGCGCGTATTGCCGAAATTCCCGGCTTGAAATATTCCGGCATAAAAACTGCTCCGTTATTTGGCGGAGCAGTTTTTTTGTATGCGGCGGGGAAATGCCTGTCTGAAAATTTTGAACGCCTTTTCCGTTTTATTGCGTAATGAGACTTTCAAAAGTTTCAGACAGGCAGAGACTTTTGCAAAAAGCCGTTTTAATCCTGAGTTGATTAATATTTCGTCATGCTTGAGCTTGACCCGAGTATCTGTTCGTTCTCCTTAAACAACCAGATGCTCGGGTCAAGCCCGAGCATGACGCACGTGTTTTCAGGTATCGAAAAGAATTTTGCAAAGCTCTCAGGCATTCAGCCGGCCGAGGCCATGGTTTGTTTACGGGTTTGCGACGGCGTTAAGCTGAATTGGCTGCGGTAGGCTTTGCTGAAGCTGGAGGGATTGGAGAAGCCGCAAGCGAGGGCGACGTCCATAATCGATTTGTTGGTTTGTTTCAGCAAACGCTTGGCGTGCAGCAGGCGCACTTCGATGTAATACAGTTGCGGCGGTTTGTTGAAATAGCTGTTGAACCAACGTTCGAGTTGGCGTACGGATATGCCTAATAATTGGGCAATTTCGTGAATCGGCAGCGGCTCTTCGAGGTTTTTGTCCATCAATACCAAGGCTTCCACCACATAGTTGTAGCCGGAGTTTAATTGGGCGGATAAGGGGATATGCTGTGGTTCGTCTTCGCCGCGCAAGGTCGAGAGTGTGAATTGTTCGGCCACCGATTCGGAAAGCTTGCGGTCATAATTCAGGCGGATGATATTAATGCATAAATCCAGCGCCGCTGTGCCGCCCGAGCAGGTATAGCGGTTGCGGTCTATGGTGTAGATCGAGGTGTTGAAGTGGGTTTGCGGGAAGGTTTCTTTGGCCGCCAGCATATTTTCCCAATGGATGCTGGCGCGGTAATCGTTCAAGAGGCCGGCATCGGCCAGTGCAAACGCACCGGTGCATACGCCGCCCAAGGCTGCGCCTTTTTGCGCATAACGTTGCAGCCAAGTGCGCAAACCGGAATTTTTCAGTTTGTTCAAATCAAATCCGCCGCAAACGAAGATTAAGTCGCACCGCAGCAAATCCGACATTTGGGCGGTGTGGTTGACGGAAATATGGTTGCTGGCCGAGGTGTGGGCGCCGGTCAGGCCGGTAACTGAGAAATGGTACAAATCCTGATTGCTGACGTAATTGGCCATACGGAAGGCTTCAATGGCGTTGGAGAAGGCAATCATGGAAAAACCTTCAAGTAAAACAAAACCAATCTGATGCTTGGTTGCAGGCATCGTCATTTTATTCTCCTGTTTGCTTGTCACTAAGCGTGACAAGAATATGTCGTATTAAGCATATTTTCGGTCGACTGTGTTTTATTATGATGTGCAACAGATAATGCTTAAATCATGAAGTATTGTCAATTGTGGCTTCAAAATTAAAGTTGATATTCGAATCTAATCAGGAGAAATAAAGATGTCCTCAAACCCGATGCAAATGCCCAGCTTGATTACCATTGAGAACGGTGAAAAAGTCAAATCCACCTTCAGCTTGGCTGAATACCAACGCCGGCAAAGCCTGCTTCGCCAGAAAATGGCGGAGATGCAAATCGACGGCGTGCTGTTCTCCTCTTATCACAATATTAACTACTACTCCGACTTTTTGTATTGCTCGTTCGGCCGTTTCTACGGCTTGGTGGTTACTCAGGACAAAGTGGTTTCCATTTCCGCCAACATCGACGGCGGCCAACCGTGGCGTCGTACGGTAGGTGATTACAATGTGGTGTATACCGACTGGCAACGCGACAATTATTTCAAAGCCTGTGCGCAGGAATTGCCGAAAAAAGGCCGCATCGGGGTTGAAATGGACCATCTGCCGCTGGAGCGCTTGGAAAAATTGAAAGCGGCGCTGCCGGATGTGGAGTTTGTCGACATCAGTGCTGCCTGTATGCGCATGCGTATGGTGAAATCGGCCGAAGAAATCGAGTTTATTAAAAACGGTGCCAATGTGTGTGATATCGGCGGTTTCGCGCTGCGCGATGCGGTAACCGAAGGTATCCCGGAATACGAGGTGGCGCTGGCTTCCACTCAAGCAATGATTCGCGAAATTGCCCGCCGTTATCCGGACAGCGAACTGATGGATACTTGGACTTGGTTCCAATCAGGCATCAATACCGATGGTGCGCACAATCCGGTAACCAGCCGCAAGGTGCAAAAAGGCGATATTCTGAGCCTGAACTGTTTCTCTATGATTTCCGGTTACTACACCGCGCTGGAACGCACCATGTTCTACGATCATGTGGATGATGCCTCTCTGAAATTGTGGGAAGTCAATGTGAAAGTTCACGAAGCCGGTTTGGCTTTGGTAAAACCGGGTATCCGCTGCTGCGAAATCGCCCACGAACTGAACAAAATCTACGAAGAATATGATTTGCTGAAATACCGTACTTTCGGTTACGGCCACTCTTTCGGCGTGTTGTCGCACTACTACGGCCGCGAAGCCGGTTTGGAGTTGCGCGAGGACATCGATACCGTTCTGGAGCCGGGCATGGTGATCTCCATCGAACCGATGATTATGCTGCCGGAAGGTATGCCGGGTGCCGGCGGTTATCGCGAACACGATATCTTGGTGGTTAAAGAAGGCGGCGCTGAGAACATCACCAAGTTCCCGTACGGTCCGGAGCACAATATCATCTCCGCAGGCTGAACCCAACTGACGGAATACCATTGAAATAAGGAGGTCTTTGCAAAATAACCCAAGTTATCCGGGGCTTTTAATGAAGCTCTGAATTTTGCAAAGACCTCATACTTATTCTGATACGGATAGAAAAAAGGAGCTTGATCATGACAACAATCGTTGGCGCTTCAGGAACTTCTTCGCATCACACGCAGCAACAAGATAATGGCGATTTAAACCGTGCCGCCAAGGCAACATTCATCGGTAACTTTGTAGAATGGTTCGATTACGGTGCTTACGGCTATTTAGCGGCAACCATTGCAATGGTATTTTTTCCGGAGAGCGACAGAACCACGGCTTTGATGTCTACATACGCCGTATTTGCCGCATCTTTCATTGTTCGTCCTTTGGGCGGTATTTTCTGGGGTTATATCGGTGACCGATACGGGCGGCGTCCGGCTTTGTCGTGGTCGATCCTGATTATGACGGTAGCGACGTTTTTGATCGCTTTGTTGCCCGGGTATGCCACTATCGGTCTTGCGGCACCGGTGTTGCTGCTATTGCTGAGGTTGGCGCAGGGTTTTTCCGCTTCAGGCGAATATGCCGGCGGGGCAACTTTCCTGGCCGAATATGCGCCGCCCGAAAAGCGTGGTTTTTATACTGCGCTGATTCCGGCTTCCACTGCGGCAGGTTTGTTGCTGGGCTCACTGATGGCGGCAGGCTTATACGGCTTGCTGAGCGAGGAGGCATTGAAAGAATGGGGGTGGCGGCTTCCGTTTTTATTGGCCGCACCGTTCGGTTTGGTGGGACGCTATATCCGTTTGAAGCTGGAAGAAACACCTTCTTTCCAGGCGGCCATGGCCAATGCCCATCCCGAATCCGTACCGATTAAGCGCTTGTTTAAGGAGCATCCGAAAGCCTTGTTGGTAGCCTTTTTGGTGGCCTGTCTGAATGCAGTGGCGTTTTATCTGATTTTGAGCTACATGCCGGAATATCTTTCGGAAAATATGAGCGTAGGTAAAACCGAATCGTTTGTTGCGGCATCGGTATCGCTGTTGTCTTATGTCGGTTTTATTTTCATTATGGGCAAATTGTCGGATCGTTATGGCCGCAAAGCCATGCTGATTGCTGCCTCGGTGTTGTTTGTTGTGCTGACGGTGCCTTTGTTTATGGCATTCGGCTGGGGCGGTTTCGGCTTGATTTTGCTGATTCAGATTATTTTCGGCGCGATTTTGTCGGTGAACGACGGCACGTTGCCTGCTTTTCTGTCCGAGCTGTTTCCGACCGATGTGCGCTATACCGGCTTTGCCTTTAGTTTTAACTCCGCAAATGCTTTGATGGGCGGTACCACGCCGCTGGTTGCGACTTGGCTGATCAGTGTAAGCGGCTCCAAAATCTCACCTGCTTGGTATTTGATGGCGGTAGCGGTGGTGGCGATGCTGGCGGTGTTGTGCGTGAAAGATAACAGCCGAAAAGTGCTTTAGAAAGAAAGAGGCCTGTCTGAAACAAACTTTCAGACAGGCCTCTTTGGTTTAAAGTCTTAAAAGAAAAATAGAGTATTTACCGAGAATAAAACCTTCAGAGTTAATCAAGGGCAGATGAAGTAGACGATATTTGGATGGTTAAGGGGAATTTAAATCGGATTATCTGTTTGAATTTTTTATACCGGACCACAAAAAATGGAGCAAAAGAAATGACAACCCCGTCAAACAAAGATCAAAATCAGAAAGAATCAATGCCGCCTGATCAAAAAATACAAACCAGCTTACCCCGGTTCCGGGGTACGGTGATTCCGCCGCTGGATTCTCTGATTATCAAAGTGTTGCCGCCGATATTGATTATTCTGGTGGTGGCTGCGGTGATTATGAATCCGACCGGCGTTTCCGACATCATCCAATACCTGCGCACGAAAATCACCAGCGGTTGGGCTTGGTTTATTATTCTTTATTCCTTGGTATCGGTTGGCATGTGTATTTGGCTGACCTTTTCCAAGTTGGGCAAAGTGCGTCTCGGCGGGCCGAAGGCGGCACCGGAGTTTTCAAATTTTGCTTGGTATTCGATGCTGTTTGCCTGCGGGCAGGGTATCGGCCTGATTTTCTGGTCGCTGGCCGAGCCTATCATGTTGAAAAATGATGCGGGTATTTTGCCGATTAACAGCAATCCCGGCGAGAGCGGCATTGTATGGGGCTATTTCCATTGGGGCTTTACTGCTTGGGCGATGTACGGTGTCGTTGCGGCCTGTTTGGCTTATTCGCACCACAACCTCGGAAAAACGCTGACTTTCCGTGAGGCAACCGTCGATTTGTTGCCCAAAGCGGCCCAGCGGCCGGCCGGCGTGGTGATTGAAATGCTGGCGATTATTGCGACCGTATTGGGTTTGGCAACCAGCTTTGCGTTTGCATCCATCCAGTTTTCATCCGGTTTGCAGACCTTGGGCTTGCTGGGCAGCAATACCACTACTTGGGTGGTGATTATTGCGGTGCTTGGTGTACTGGCTTCATTTTCCGCCTTTGCCGGTTTGGATAAAGGGATGAAAATCGTTTCGGAGGCCAATACCATCTTATCGATTGTGCTGGTACTCAGCGTATTGGTGATTGGCCCGACGGTTTACATTCTCGGTAATTTGGTGCAAACCACCGGCGTATTCTTTGACCAATTCATTACCATGAGCTTCTATGTCGGCCCTGAATTGACCATGTCGCCCTTGGCCTCTTGGAAAGATTCTTGGAACGGTTGGTGGACGATTTTTATTTGGTGCTGGGTGATTGCGTTCAGCCCGTTTGTGGCCGGTTTTATTGCACGTATTTCGCGCGGCCGTACCATTCGCGAATTCGTTATCGGCGTAACGGTGATTCCTTCGGCGATCGTGATGATCTGGATCGGTATCATTGCTTCTGCGGGTATGTATTACGATGAACAGTCGAAAGGTTTGATTAGTGCGGCAATTAAGGCAGACAGCTCCAGCGGTTTGTTTGCCATGCTCGATTTGTTACCGTTCGGCGGCAGCTTGCTGATGGTGGTGGCTACAATTTTGGTAGCAACTTATTATGTTACTTCGCTGGATTCGGGTACTTACGCTTTGTCGGAGTTTGTATCCGCGCCGCGTAAATCGAGCCCGGCCTTCCGCGTGGTTTTGGTAGCCTCGATTGCCACCGTTGCGATTGTGTTGCTGTCGCTGGGCGATAACGCCGTAGTCGATACCGTTCAGACAGGCGTTATTATCGGTGCGTTTCCGTTTGCATTTGTGATTCTGCTGATGATTGCCAATTTGTTCCGACGCTTGAAAACTCGGAATAAAGCCATTAAGAAACTGGAAAAAGAGATTAACGATCCGAATTTCCGTGAAGAAGATTTATTGCTGGATGAGCATGGTATACCGCTGGCCCCTCCTGCAAATACGGTTAAATCCGATTAATCTTTAGTTGTGAAATTTGAGGTTGGATGAAAAAGGCTGTATCCGATAAGGATGCAGCCTTTTTATTGCCGATTTTAGATATTGTCAGATTCACTGTGCCTGTTAAAGATTGCTGATTACGCCGCCTGAGCCCGCTACTTTATAAGTCAGCGAAGGGTCGGTGGGTTTGCGTTGTTCACGCGGAGAGTAGCCGTAATAGTTGCGGAAGGCTTTGGAAAAGTGCGATGAAGTCGAAAAGCCGCAGGCAACCGTTACTTGCATGATGCTCATGCTGGTTTGTGCCAACAATTCTTTGGCGCGCTGCAAACGCAGGCGCAAATAATATTGAGCCGGTGAAACATGGCAATAACGTTTAAACAAACGCTCCATTTGGCGCAAAGAGAGCGGAATCAAATTGGCGATTTCCTGCATCGATAAGATTTCATCGAGATTTGCCTGCATCAGTTCAATAGCGGCACGCACATATTCATAGCCCGGCCCCATGTTTTCCGTATAAACCAGATATTGGGTGGTAGACGCTTCGCGGATTCTCTCGACCACGAATTGTTGGGATACCGAAGTGGCCAGCGCCTTGCCATGCTGGATGCGGACAAGCTGCAACATCATATCGATAGAGGCGGTGCCTCCTGAGCAGGTATAGCGGTCTTTATCGATTACATAGAGTTGTTCGCCGAATTTCACTTTCAAAAAAGCTTCTTTTGCTGCCGGCAAACTTTCCCAGTGCACGGCGCTGTGATAACCGTCCATCAGGTTGGCCAGAGCCAAGGCGATGGAGCCGGTGCATAAACCGCCCAGAATGATATTTTCTTGTGCCGCCAGCTGTTGCAATAATTGTTTGATCGATGCGGTGGTGGCGGTTTGCACGTGAATGCCGCCGCAAACGAAAACAATATCGCATCCGAACAATTCTTCTTTGCTGATGGAATTTTCAAAGCGTAAACCGTTGCTGGCGCAAATGTCTTCCTGATCTTGATAAATATGCCAAGAATAAAGTTCATTTTGACTTAAATAATTGGTCATGCGCATTACTTCAATCACGCTGGCAAAGCTGAGCATGGTGAAACCGCGTAATAAAATAAACCCGATTTTTTGGGTTTTATGTTGATAATAATGGTTTGGTATGCTCATCTCTTTCTCCTTGGTACAGACTTTTCCCTTTTTTCAGGCATAAACTTACTGGCTTTCAGCGGTATGGCGCGTGATAAATTCGACATGCGATCGCTTAAAAGCGACATGATTATACAAAAGAAATCCCTGCGCGGTTTGCAGCGCAGGGATAATAAGCAGAGATTTTACTGTTGGCCAGCTTTAATCAAGCCGTATAGCGTTGCCAATCGGTTTCTGAAAACTGCCATTTTTTTTGCAAAGCATAGCCGTAAGGCTTGGCGGTTTTTTGCAAAATACGCCACAAATAATCGGCAAAACTGCGGCGGAAAATGAAGGCGTAATCGTTTTCGGCTACTTTTACGACCACTACGGTGGTTTTCTTTGCAATGGTCTGTACGCATTGGCCTGTCTGTAAAGACTCAAAATTGTACGGAGAGATATGGCGCAAAATAGTAGTGGCATCATTGCCGTGGATACGCATCAGCATGAAGCCGCCGCTGTTGTCCACCACTTGGGCGTATACGCCTTTTAATGCGGTTTGCAGTTTTTGCAGCAAATCGTTTTTCTCTGCATAAGAGCATACCAAGAGCCATTCATCGGGAGACAGCCACAATACGGCGGCCGGTTTGGTGTATACCGTTTGTTTGGGTTGGGTGGGAATATCGCTGCCCAAAACGGAGGCTACCGCTTGGCTAAACGCCTTATCATCCGCTATGCCGCGCAGATAGATAAAGCCCAAGGCGCTGCCGCTGCTGTAATTGACGCTGTCGATGGCAGCTTGTTCATTCAACTCCGCCCATTGCACGTGCAAAGGCGTTTCCCATTTTTCTACCAGTGTTGTATCAACCATGTTGACGTTCTCCTTTGGCATCCACAAATACCGAGCTGTCGGCTACGGTGAACGGAATCAATTTGCCTTGGCTGAAGGCATACAGGGTCTGCCCGATACGGTTACGACCGTCGGTTATTACGGCCATGGCAATCGACCGGCCAAGGAAGGCGCTGTAATAGCTGGAAGTAATGTGGCCTAACAGCGGAACTTTCGGGTCGTATCCGCCGGCTTCCGGCACTTTGATGTTGGCATCGGCCACAATCTGCGCACCTTCGGGAATAACCGTGTTCGTATCTTGCGGGAACAAACCGACCAAGTGTTTACGGTCGCTGCGCGCGGTGTCGCTGCGTGCAAGAGAGCGTTTGCCCAAGAAGGAGAAGGGTTTTTTCATACCCACTGCCCAACCCATGCCCAAATCAATCGGCGTTACCGAGCCGTCGGTATCTTGGCCGACGATGATGAAACCTTTTTCGGCACGCAATACGTGCATGGTTTCGGTGCCATAGGGCGTAATGTCAAATTCGGCGCCTGCGGCTATTACTTGCTCCCACAGATAGTGGCCGTAACCGGCTTCCACATTGATTTCATAAGCCAATTCGCCGGAGAAGGATACGCGGAATACACGTGCGGGCAAGCCGGCTACGGTACCTGCTTTCCATTCCATAAATGGGAAGGCCTCGGCGGAGAAATCGATGTCGTTACACAGTTTTTGCAGGACTTGGCGGGATTTGGGACCGACTACGGCAATGGTACCCCAATGGTCGGTTACCGAAGTCATCCAGACTTTCAAATCCGGCCATTCGCTCTGATGCCATAATTCCAGCCAGCTTAATACGCGGGCGGCGCCGCCGGTAGTGGTGGTCATGTAGAATTGCTCTTCGCTGACGCAGGCTGTTACGCCGTCGTCCATAACCATGCCGTTTTCATCCAACATCAGGCCGTAGCGGCATTTTCCGGGTTCCAGCTTAGACCAAGCATTGGAATAGATGCGGTTTAGGAATTCGCGTGCATCCGGGCCGTCGATCTGGATTTTACCCAGCGTAGAGGCATCCATTACACCGACACCGTTGCGTGCAGCCAAGCATTCGCGGTTAACCGCGGCATGAATGTCTTCACTGGCTTTGGGAAAATACCACGGACGCAGCCATTGTCCGACCGGCTCGAATTCTGCGCCGCGCGCAACATGGCTTTCGTGCATGGCGGTAATCCGCTCCGGGTCGAAGGTGTCGCCGGCATCCAAGCCTGCCAACACACCCAGGCTGACCGGTGTATAAGCCGGGCGGTAAGTGGTGGTGCTGACTTGTTCTACCGGAACCCCCATGGCTTCTGCGGTCAAGATAAAGCTGTTGACGCTGGAGAGCTTGCCCTGTTCGGTACCGAAGCCGAAAGCGGTATAGCGCTTCACGTGTTCGATATGGCGGTAGTTCTCCTGAATGGTGATTTTGATGTCTTCGGCCGTCACATCGTTTTGGTAATCGACAAAGGCTTTGGCACCTTTGCCTGCCGGCTTGCCATCAGGCAGGCGTACGGCCAATTCCATAGCCTGATGTTTTTCTTCAACCACTTTGGGCATCTCGATATCGGCTTGGATGCCGCGGTCAGCCAAAAAGGCTTTCAGAATGTCGGCGGTTTGTGCAAGGGTTTGCTGCCAAGTTTTGCTGCCGGTTACCGCACCTACATTGCATACGGTCGGTTTGCAGTTCTCGTACTTATCGGGTACTACAAACGCCATTTTTTCGGCATCCCACAGCGGACGGCTGGTATCGTGGCAATACAAGTGTACGGTAGGCGACAGGCCGCCGCTGGAAAGTACCACTTCGCAGGCTACGCTTTGCTTGCCACCGGATTTCAGATCTATCAGTTCCACACCGTGAACTTGGCCTTTGCCGGCGTTAACTTGCGCAATCCCGGTAGCCAGATGCACTTTGACTTGTTTGGAAATATAGGCCGGGATGCTGCTGCGCGAACGTACATCAGCAACAATCACTTCGGCGCCAGCCTGCGCCAAATCACGGGCGGCCAGATAGATTTCATCGTTGTTACCGCAAATCACGATTTTATCGCCCAACAGTACGCCATAGCGATTCAGATAGGTTTGCGCAGCCGAAACGGTGAAAACGCCGGGGGTGTCGTTGTTGCCGAATACCAATGGCCGTTCGATCGCACCGCTGGCCAGAATGACTTTATCGGCACGGATACGGTGCAGACGCTGGCGCGGTTGGTCGGGATTGCGTTGACCTAAGGGTAGGTGATCTTGCAACAGTTCAACCGCTTGAATCAAATTATGGTCGTGCAAGGCGAAGGCGGTGGTGCGGGTTAAAACCGTTACGTTTTGATGCTGCTTCAGTTTTTCCGCCAGACTGGCCGCGTATTCGGCACCGCTGATGCCGTCGAAACGGCTGCTTGCATCGGATAACAGCCAGCCGCCCAATTGTGCCTGCTCGTCCACCAACAGCACTTTCAAGCCGTTTTCGGCAACATTGAGGGCAGATTGCAAGCCGGCCAAACCGCCGCCGACAACCAATACGTCCACATAATGATGCAGATGGTCATACCATTCGGCATCACCCACTTCAGGCGTACTGCCGAAGCCGGCGAACTGACGGATAACGTTTTCGTAAGTCGGCCAGAGTTTTGGCGGCCATTTAAAGGTTTTGCTGTAAAAACCGGGCGGCATCATGGCTTTGCCTACCGATCCGATCATACCTTTGTAATCGAAATGCAGGCTGGGGCGGCCGGATGTACGTTCCGCAATCAAGCCTTGGTAGAGCTCGGCTTGTGTCGCTTTGACGTTAGGCGTGCTGAAAGCACCTTTTTCCAGTTGTACCAGCGCGTTAGGCTCTTCCGCACCGGCGCTCATGATGCCGCGCAGACGGCCGTATTTATAACTGCGGGCCAAGGCTTTAACGCCGTTTACCAGCAATGCCGATGCCAATGTATCGCCTTTCAGGCCTTGGTATTGTTGGCCATCGAATTCAAAGCTAACGGTGTTGCCTGCTTCGACTTGTACCGATGGTTTTAAAATGCGTCTTGCGCTCATACCGACTCCTCTGCTGCTGATTGTTTTTCAGATGCTTTGCGGGCTTCTGCGAATGTATAGCTGCCTTCTACTTCATTGGTAACGTTGTGGCGTTTAACCACAAACAACTTCCGGCAGCCGGAGGTGTGTTCCCACTGTTCCCAGATCCAGCCTTTATGGTTGCTACGCATGAATACATAGTCGCCCCATTCTTCGTCGCTTAATTCTTCAGGATTTTTCGGGCGGACAATAAAGGCTTCGCCGGCGTAATGAAATTCTTGTTCGTCGCGTTTTTCGCCGCAAAACGGGCAATGTAAATAAAGCATGTGATGGGCTCCTTAGTGAGCAACGCCGGCGGCGCCGTGTTCATCAATCAGACGGCCTGTGTAGAAGCGGTCTAAGGTAAAGGCTGCGTTCAACGGATGCGGATTGTCGTTGGCGATGGTGTGGGCGAATACGTGGCCGGAACCCGGAGTGGCTTTGAAGCCGCCGGTACCCCAACCGCAGTTGAAATACAAGCCCTTAACCGGCGTTTTGCTGATAATCGGGCAGGCATCGGGAGTAACATCCACGATACCGCCCCATTGGCGGTTCATGCGCACGCGGGAGAGTTGCGGGAATAATTCGATAATGGCGGCGGCAGTGTGCTCGATGATGTGCGGGCTGCCGCGCTGGCCGTAACCCAGATGGCTGTCGATACCGGCGCCGATCACAAATTCGCCTTTATCCGACTGGCTCATGTAGCCGTGTACGGCATTCGACATCACCACGGTATCAAAGACTTTTTGCATGGATTCGGAAACGAACGCTTGCAACGGATGGCTTTCAATCGGGAAGCGCAAGCCTGCCATATTGGCCAGAACCGAAGTGTGGCCGGCAGCGACGACACCTACCTGATTGGCGCGCACGAAACCTTGGGTGGTTTGCAGGCCTTGGATGCGGCCTTCGCTGATGTTCATGCCGGTGACTTCGCAGTTTTCAATCAAGTCTACGCCCAGATGGCTGGCTGCGCGGGCAAAACCACGGGCGACTGCATCGTGGTGTGCGATACCGCCGCGCGGTTGCCAACTGGCACCGAGTACCGGATAACGGGTACGGCGCGAGCAATCGAGCAGGGGGATGCGTTCTTGCACTTCTTTGGCGTTCAAAACATAAGCATCGATGCCCAAGAGATTATTGGCGTTTACACGGCGTTCGATGTCGCGCATGTCTTGCAGGTTGTGACCCAAGTTGAATACGCCGCGCTGGCTGAAGAAGGTATTGAAGTTCAAATCTTCAGACAGGCCTTCCCACAGTTTCATGGAATGTTCGTATAAATTGGCGGCATCTTCCCATAGATAGTTTGAGCGCACCAATGTGGTGTTGCGCGCGGTATTGCCGCCGCCCAGATAGCCTTTTTCCAATACGGCGATTTTGCCGACATTATGGTTTTTTGCCAGATAATAGGCAGTTGCCAAACCGTGGCCGCCGCCGCCGACGATAATCACATCATACTGGCTTTGCAAGGTTGCCATGCGGCGTGCTTCCGGCCAGTTCTGGTTGTGCGATAAGCTGTTTTTCAGCAACGACTTCCAAGAGTAGAAGTTGTTTTTATCAAAAGTTCCGTTACTCATTTCTTCTCCCAAATCCAGCGGTAGGCTGTAAATTCTAGCTATTATTGATATTTGATTGTTGTAAAACCGTCAAACTTAGACGTAATTTGTTCAGGAAGCGACAAGGTTTATTCGGTTAAATACAAGCCTGTCGGGCCTGTCGTATTTGTTATGCTGGGTGTCGATTTGGATATACTTTGCTTTTGCAGCAATGCCATCATGAATAATCCATTCGGCTTGGCTATCCGGCGGGCCGGTTGCACAATAACTTTAAGAGGAGTAACCATGGGTTTTCAGCGCTATGCATTGAATTTTTCCGCACCCAGCCAACGCGGGCAGGTGGGTGAGTTGACCCGGATTCTGGAGAATCACGGGGCGTACATCGAACAATTTTCGGTGTTCGACGATGAAATTTGCCAATATTTTTATCTGCGTAGTGTTTTTCACATTGAGGAAAAAAGCTTTGATTTGAAACGCCTGCAAGACGAATACCATGAATTTTTGCAGCAGCAAAACGGTGAAGGCCATATTTGGGATTTGGACGAACCGGTTAAAGTGCTAATTATGGTGTCGAAAACCGACCATTGTCTCAATACCTTGATTTCGGCCAGCAAATTGGGTGTATTAAATATGGATATTGTCGGCATCGGTTCCAATCATTTGGACTTGAAGCCGATTGCCGATCATCACGGCATACCGTATTACCATTTGCCGGTGAACAATGAAAACCGTGCACGACAAGAACAGCAGATTATCGACTTGAAGAGCCAATTGGATGCCGAATTTGTGGTGTTGGCGCGCTATATGCAGGTATTGAGTCCGCAAACCAGCAAAATGCTGGAAAAGCAGGCCATCAATATCCACCATTCGTTTTTACCGGGCTTTAGGGGAGCCAAGCCTTATGAACAGGCGCATGCGCGCGGGGTAAAACTGATCGGTGCCACCGCACATTTCGTTACGCCGGATTTGGACGAAGGTCCGATTATCGATCAGGATGTGGAGCGCGTAGATCATGCGTTTACGCCGGCCGATTTGCTGCGCACCGGCCGCCACAGCGAGAGCGTGGTGTTGGAGCGCGCATTGCAGCAAGTTTTAGAGCGCCGGGTATTTATCAACGGAGAGCGTACTGTGGTGCTGCGCTGATATTCCTGTCAAAACCGCCGGAGATTCCGGCGACGCTTAATTCTGCACCCGATTTGTATCATCATGATTTTTACGAAGGAGAAATAATATGTTTTCACGCAGTGTGACAGTCGAATCTTTTGACCCCGAAGTGGCCAAGGCCATTGCGCAGGAAGTCGAGCGCCAGCAAGACCATGTGGAGCTGATCGCTTCCGAAAACTATGTCAGCCCGGCGGTGATGGAGGCGCAAGGTTCGCAACTGACCAATAAATACGCCGAAGGTTATCCCGGCAAGCGCTATTACGGCGGTTGCGAATATGTCGATATCGTCGAGCAACTGGCGATCGACCGCATTAAAAAACTGTTCGGCGCCCAGTATGCCAACGTACAGCCGCATTCCGGCTCGCAAGCCAACCAAGCGGTTTACACTTCGGTATTGCAGCCGGGCGATACGATTTTGGGGATGAATCTGGCGCATGGCGGCCATCTTACCCATGGTGCTTCGGTGAATATTTCCGGCAAACTGTATAAAGTGGTGCCCTATGGTTTGGGCGACGACGAAACCATTGACTATGATGAAGTCGAGCGCTTGGCATTGGAACACAAGCCGAAAATGATTGTGGCCGGTGCTTCTGCCTACGCCTTGGAAATCGATTTCAAACGTTTCCGTGAAATTGCCGACAAAATCGGTGCGTATCTGTTTGTCGACATGGCGCACTACGCCGGCTTGATCGCTGCCGGTGAATACCCGAACCCGGTTCCGCACGCTCATTTCACCACTTCGACCACCCACAAAACTTTGCGCGGCCCGCGCGGCGGCATCGTGTTGACCAACGATGAGGAGTTGGCGAAAAAAATCAATTCCGCCATTTTCCCGAGCCTGCAAGGCGGCCCGTTGATGCACGTGATTGCTGCCAAAGCGGTGGCATTTAAAGAAGCGTTGGAGCCTTCTTGGAAAGAATACGCCAAACAAGTGAAGCTCAATGCCAAAGCCATGGCCGAAGTATTGACCCAACGTGGTTTGCGCATTGTTTCGGGCCGTACCGAGAGCCATATGTTCCTGGTGGATCTGCGCGCCAAAAACATTACCGGTAAAGCAGCCGAAGAAGCTTTGGGCAAGGCGCACATCACCGTGAACAAAAACGCGATTCCGAATGATCCGGAAAAACCGTTTGTTACCTCCGGCGTGCGTTTGGGTGCGTCGGCCATCACCAGCCGCGGTTTCGATGAAAACGACACCCGCGAATTGGCTAACTTAATTGCCGATGTATTGGAGGCGCCGGATAACGAAGCGGTGTTGAAAGAAGTTGCCGGTAAAGTAGAGGTCTTGTGTGCCCGCCGCCCGGTATACGGTGATTAAAGATTTGACACGATGTGATGCTGTCCCCATGTCGCAAGGCATGGGGATATTTGTTTGGTAGGAAAACGGAAATAAAGAGAGAGACCTTTGCAAAACCCGCATCTGCGGCGCATTTCTGCGTTGTGTGCTGCTCGCTCGCTTGCCTAACCCCATGTTATGTCTGCGCTCGCTGCGCTGCTACGCCTTGAACTGTATCCACATCTGAGGGTTTTGCAAAGGTCTCAGTATGCCTGTCTGAAAATAGTTTGGTTTTTTATATTTAATCGGTTTTGTAAGACAGGTATATGTTAAGTAAACAACGGGGGTATTTGCATCACCATAAACGTGTCAAATTATTTTCAGACAGGCATACTGAGACCTTTGCAAAAAACTTTTTAATCCTGAATTAAGCCTGAATTTATTGATATCTCGTCATACTCGGGCTTGACCCGAGTATCTGCTTTTTCTTCTCAAACAAACAGATGCTCGGGTCAAACCCGAGCATGACGCACGTGTTTCCAGCTATCGAAAAGAATTTTGCAAAGGTCTCTGCCTGTCTGAAGAGAGGGGATGACATCACATCAAAAAAGCCCGTCTCTCCGTACGGGCTTTGCTTTGTTGTGAACCAAGCAATCAGGCAGCTGCTTTGTTTTTGATGCGTTTCACGGTGTGGATAACCATAAACAGCAACAGGATAAAACCAACATAACCGTTAATCACATAAATCACGTTAACCAGATCGTCAAACGGTACCTTTAAGCCGACGAATACGCCGATAGCCATCAATACCAAAGTCAATACTTTGAATCTCATTGATTTTCCATCGGTGAAGCGGGCGGAGGCCTGCCACAGCAAGGGAACGGCGGTGGTGTAAATACCGGCCAGTACGATGATGGAGAAAATAGTGGCGAAGGCCGGATGGATGCTATTGGCCATTTTCAATGTCGGTACCATGGAGCCGGCCACAAATTCGATGTTGGCCATAAACCCCAGCGCAATAATCGCCAGTGCCAAACTGAAGCCTAATGCGCCCAGCATAGCGCCGGAGGTCACTTCTTTCAGATTTTTTGAAGTTGCGCCCATCAGGCTCATAAAGCCGGCCAACCACAACATGCAAAAGCCGACATACGAGAGCGAGGCCAGGAACCAGTTGCTGGAAGCGGTTTTCAATTGCAGGTTGGGAATAACGGAATCGACGGTCGCAAGCCCGGAAGGATTTTTCATAATCGCCAGAATACCCAGCGTAACGGTTAGGATGACAATGGCCGGGCCGATTTTGCCCAATACTTCGACAATTCTGTCCAAACCGAAAATCACCGTAGTCGCGACGATAATGCCCATGCTGATGGCACCTATCCAAGGCGATATGCCGTATTGTTGTTCAACCGTTGCGCCGGTACCGCCTATCATTACGATAAACGACATATAAATAAACAAAATGGAGAAGTAGTCGAAAAAACCACCTATCCATTTGCCACACAAGAATCGGTAAATATCACCGCTGTTATAGAATTTATGTTGGTAACCGGTAACCACAAAATCCCAGCCCACATAAAGAAACAGGATAAATACCACCAAAATACCGGCGATACCCATCCAACCGTAAGCACTGAAATACTGCATCACCTCTTGCCCGGTCGCAAAGCCCGAGCCGATCAGGAAGGCGATAAAGGCGCCGGCATAGGTAATCACGCGAGCGATGCTGACTTTTGATTGTTCCATTTTTAAATTTCTCCTCTTCGTTCTCGTCATTATCAGTCACATTGTTTGCACAATCAGACATAATGTCCTGACAATCTAAGCGAGTGAACTAAATATTTGAGTTCTGTAATCGTCAAAATTTTATAAATATACGGCATAAAATGTTAATACTTTTTTAATAAATAGGCAAAGAAGCAACTGCGAAACCGTGCCGGAAGTGTTAGAATCCGGCAGACAGACGGAGGAATCGGCGTTGTCGGTTCCTGTCGCAAAAGACAATATAAAACATTAGCCCTGCCGTTGAAACAGTAGCCGCAGCAAGCGTTTTATTAGGGTCTGTCGACAATTAACCGGCGAAGCGGTTTTTTGAGGCAAAAACCGCGTATGCAAGGCAAAAAGCACAGCAAGGTTGAACACCTTGCGAGCATTTTTAACGCTGCAGACGGGGATTTTTGACCAAAAATACCGCCGTTGCGTTAATTGTCGACAGACCTTAGCAAAGCATAAACGGCAAAAGCTTTTTCAGACAGGCCTGTTTATATTTGAATGACTTCTTCGAGCGTGATGATGAAATATCAAGATTTAAGAGACTTTATCCGGATGCTGGAGCGTGAGGGTAAACTCAAACGCATCCAATCCCCGGTTTCGCCGCATCTGGAAATGACCGAAATCGCCGACCGCGTGTTGCGCGCCGAAGGGCCGGCCTTGTTGTTTGAAAACGCCGTGCACGCCGACGGCAGCCGCTATGATTTTCCGGTGTTGGCCAATTTGTTCGGCACACCCGAACGGGTGGCGATGGGCATGGGGGCGGAGAGCGTGGCCAAATTGCGAGAAATCGGCCAAACGCTGGCTTATCTCAAAGAACCCGAACCACCCAAAGGTTTAAAAGATGCGTTTGCCAAACTGCCTTTGCTGAAAGATATTTGGAGTATGGCGCCGAATGTGGTGAAAAAAGCGCCGTGCCAAGAGATTGTTTGGGAGGGCGATGAAGTCGATTTAAACAAACTGCCGATTCAGCATTGCTGGCCCGAAGATGTCGCGCCTTTGGTCACTTGGGGTTTGACCGTAACGCGCGGCCCGCATAAAAAACGCCAAAACCTCGGTATTTACCGCCAGCAGTTAATCGGCAAAAACAAGCTGATTATGCGTTGGTTGGCGCATCGCGGCGGTGCGTTGGATTTTCAGGCGCATAAAAAAGCGTATCCGGGCGTGCCGTATCCCGTTGCCGTGGTGTTGGGGTGCGATCCGGCCACCATTTTGGGGGCGGTTACGCCGGTGCCGGATACTTTGAGCGAATATCAGTTTGCCGGTTTGCTGCGCGGTTCGCGCACCGAATTGGTGAAATGTATCGGCAGCGACTTGCAGGTGCCAGCGCGTGCCGAAATTGTGCTGGAAGGGGCGATTTATCCCGACGAAACCGCGCTGGAAGGCCCTTACGGCGACCATACCGGTTATTACAACGAGCAGGATTATTTCCCCGTGTTTACCGTCGAGCGCATTACTATGCGCGAAAACCCGATTTACCACAGCACCTACACCGGCAAACCACCCGACGAACCGGCCGTGCTCGGCGTGGCCTTAAACGAGGTGTTTGTGCCGCTGTTGCAGAAGCAGTTTCCCGAAATCGTTGATTTTTATCTGCCGCCCGAAGGCTGTTCCTACCGCATGGCGGTGGTGAGCATCAAGAAACAGTATGCCGGACACGCCAAGCGCGTGATGATGGGTTGCTGGAGCTTTCTGCGCCAGTTTATGTACACCAAATTCATCGTGGTGGTGGACGACGATGTCAACTGCCGCGACTGGAAAGAAGTGATTTGGGCGATTACCACCCGCATGGATCCGGTGCGCGATACGGTGTTAATCGAAAACACGCCGATTGATTATCTCGACTTCGCCAGCCCCGTTTCCGGCCTCGGCGGTAAAATGGGTTTGGATGCCACCAACAAATGGCCGGGCGAAACCGACCGCGAATGGGGCAGGGTGATTGAGCGCGATGCCGCCACCGTAGCGAAGGTGGACGCCATGTGGGCGAATCTCGGTTTATAAGCCTATGCCGCCGTTACATCAAATCATCGAACAACACTGGCAGAGGCCGAATCCTTGGTTGAAGCTGGTGTTATGGCCGCTGTCGCGACTGTTTCAGACAGGCTTTCTGTTGCGCCGCAGGCTTTATCGCAGCGGTATTTTGCGGCGCGAAAAATTACCGGTGCCGGTGGTGGTGGTGGGTAATATCCACGTCGGCGGCGTCGGCAAAACCCCGGTTACCGCCGCTTTGGTGAACGGCTTGCGGCAAAGAGGAATTGAGGTCGGCATCATCAGCCGGGGTTATGGGCGCGAGAGCCGTGAGATTCATGTGCTGAACGAACGCAGCACAGCCGCCGAAGCGGGTGACGAGCCGCTGATGCTGTATCGACAAACCGGCGTGCCGATGGCGGTAGGCAGCAAACGTGGCGAAGCGGGCAGGGCGTTGCTGGCGGCTTACCCCGGGTTGCAACTGATTGTCGCCGACGACGGTATGCAACACTATGCCTTGCAACGTGATTTGGAGCTTGTGGTTTTCCCGGCGGCGGATATTGGACGGCAGGATTTGGATTTGATGCCCAACGGCGGCTTGCGCGAGCCTTGGTCGCGGTTGGAGGATGCGGATGCGGTGGTGGTAAGCGGTTTGCCGGATGCCCAAGCTGCCGTTTCCGCACAGGATTTTCCGGCATCGCTGCCGCTGTTTGTTTCCCGGTTGCAAACGGGGAAAATTTACCGACTGAATCAGCCGCAACAAACCTTAGAGAGCCAAAGTTTTGTTGGTAAAAAAATCACCGCCGTGGCAGCGATTGCCAAGCCCGAGCGTTTTTTCAACAGCTTGCTCAGCCTCGGTATTCCGCTCGCGCAAACGCTGGCGCTGCCCGATCACGCGCCCTTGAATCCGCAGGATTGGCCGCCGTCCGATATCGTTTTGATTACTGAAAAAGATGCGGTAAAACTTTCAGACAGGCATGGGGAAAATGTGTGGGTGCTGCCGGTTTGTGCGATAATCGAACCGGATTTGGCCGAATTTGTTGCGCAGCGTTTGCATCTCACGGATGCCTGTCTGAAAAGCAGTTGATGCGCGTTAGATATGGATTATTTATTGACAGCCATGCCTGTCTAAAAACGAAAGCATATTATGGAAAAGAAATTTTTAGATATTTTGGTTTGCCCCGTTACCAAAGGCGCGCTGGAATACAAGCAGGACAAACAGGAATTATGGAGCCGCCAGGCCAAGCTGGCCTATCCGATTAAAGACGGCATTCCTTATATGCTGGAAAACGAAGCGCGTGTGTTAACCGAGGAAGAGTTGGCACAATGAAAACCCCGTTTATCGTGATTATTCCCGCGCGTTTATCGTCTTCCCGCTTGCCGCGCAAAGCATTGGCCGATATCGGCGGCAAGCCGATGATTGTGTGCGTGGCCGAGCAGGCCGCAAGAAGCGGCGCACAGCGTGTGGTGGTGGCGGTTGATCATGAAGAAATCGCCCAAGCCTGCCGTCTACACGGCATAGAGGTGGTGATGACCGCCGATACGCATGAGAGCGGCAGCACCCGCTTGGCCGAGGCAGCACGTCTGCTGAATCTGCCGCCGGAGACGGTAGTCGTCAATGTGCAGGGTGATGAGCCTTTGATTGATCCTGCATTAATTGACCGTACCGCAGCGGTATTGGTTGCCAACGGTGCGCCGATGGCGACTGCCGCCCATGAAATCCATGATTTCGATGATTTTTTCAATCCGAATGTGGTTAAAGTAATACTGAACGCGCAAGGCAATGCCATTTACTTCAGCCGGGCGCCGATTCCTTATCCGCGCGATATTATGCGCGATCAGAGGAAAGAGTTGCCCGATTCGCCGCAGCCGCTGCGCCATATCGGGATTTATGCCTACCGCGCAGGCTTTTTGCAGCAGTTCGAAGCTATGGCCGCTTCGCCGCTGGAATCGGTGGAATCGCTGGAACAGTTGCGGGTATTGTGGCACGGCCATCCGATTGCCGTGGAAATTACCGAAACGGCACCGGCGGCCGGCGTGGATACGCAGGAAGACTTGGATCGGGTGCGCGCACTGTTTTCGTAAGCTTTTAGGTTTCCCGATGCCTGTCTGAAAGCGCTTCGGGAAGTTTGTAAATCAGTAGAGAGAGAAGAAAAATGAAAGTATTGTTGTTAGGAGCGCCGGGTGCCGGCAAAGGAACACAGGCTCAATTTATTACGGCGGCATTCAATATTCCGCAAATTTCTACCGGCGATATGTTGCGCGCCGCCATTAAAGCCGGCACACCGTTGGGCCTGGAAGCCAAAAAAATCATCGATGAGGGCGGCTTGGTGCGCGACGACATCATCATCGGCATGGTAAAAGAGCGCATCGCGCAAGACGATTGCAAAAACGGTTTCCTGTTCGACGGGTTCCCGCGCACTTTGGGACAAGCCGAAGCAATGGTGAAAGCGGGCGTGGATCTGGATGCGGTGGTTGAAATCGACGTACCTGATTCGGTAATCGTTTCCCGCATGAGTGGCCGCCGCGTGCACCTGCCTTCCGGCCGCACCTATCACATCGAGCACAACCCGCCTAAAAATGAGGGTAAAGACGATGTAACCGGTGAAGATTTGGTTCAGCGAGATGACGATAAAGAAGAAGTCGTAAAAAAACGCTTGGAAGTCTATCACGACCAAACCGCTGTGCTGATTGGTTTTTACAGCAAACTGGAAGGTGAAAAAGCGCCGAAATACATTAAAGTGGACGGCACCCAACCGGTAGAGAGTGTGAAAACCGAAGTATTATCGGCTTTAGGTAAATAAGCTATCGAAATGGCTTGAGAGCCTTGGTAAAAGTTGATTCAAACTCGAAAACGCTATTTCGTTATCCGCGTGCTTGAGCCAAGTGTCCGTTTTTCCTTTCGAAACAATCAAGATGCTCGGGTCTCAGCCCGAGCATGATTATGTTAATTCGCTATAGAAAACAAAAACATGTCAAAAACTTTAACCAAAGTTCGCCAAGTTATCGATCTAATAGACAGCCAACTGATTGATTTATTATCCGAGAGGCAAAAATTAGTCGAGCAAGCCGGCAAGTTGAAACCTCTAAACGATGCTCAAGCAGTTGCCGCACCGGAGCGAATGGCCCAAGTCATTGCGGCACGTCGTCAACAGGCATCTGCCGCCGGTTTGTCACTTGATGTGGCCGAAGCGATTTGGCAAGCCATGATCAGTGCTTTTATCAGCTTGGAAACCGAAATCAACCGCCAACCTTCTTCCGGAATACCAAGCTCCGTTGATTGAATCTTTTATTGTTGCGATTTCGTACGATTTTATAGTGCCTTGGTTGATGATTGGTTTTATTGTAATCGAAGGCTCTTGCAAAAAGCCGGTTCAAGCCTGAAAACGTTTGTATCCCGTTTATACTAGTGCCAAGCACTGGCATAAAAAGCTTTGGTCTGTCTGAATTTCAGACGCAAAAAATCCCGCAATGTTGCGGGATTTTTATTTTGGAAACCGGGCTTTTTAAGCCGCTTTGTTTCCGCGTTCGTTATACTCTTTCTGCTTTTGCAGCATATAAAAGATACGACCGCGACGTTTTGCAGAACTCATGATAATACCTTTATATTTAAAGCTTGCGGGCCTTTGGGGCCGTCGCCAGGAATAAAGCTGACGCGCTGATTCTCTTTCAGCGTGCGAAAGCCGTCGGATTCGATAGCAGAAAAGTGGGCAAACAAATCTTTGCCGCCGGTTTCCGGAGTGATGAAGCCGAAGCCTTTGCTTTCGTTAAACCATTTTACTGAACCGTATTGCAGATTGCTCATTGAATTTTTCCTTATTGAAATAAAATTAAAGATAGCCAGAACTAAAGCTAGGGGACTGGAAAATCAGGGCAAACACTTGAAAGACTGCAAGAGAATATTCAGATGGTTACGCTAAGCAAATACAGCAACCGGAAACTTCAAACTAACTACAAGAAGCAGTATGGGGGCGATGGGTGGAAAAATCAAGCGAATCGCCAAATATTACACAAAGCGACAGAGACTTAACAGCTTGTTTGTAGGGTAGACCGGGCGAAAACAGTGATACAATCGCGGCTGGTCAGAATAAGACGTTTGCTTGCATTTGGGGCAAAACCTTATTTTGAGTTTTGGATATTTTTGAGACTAAAGAAAGAACATGATGAGTTTTCAGGAAAATCTGGCGAACATGCCATCTGTAGAACATTTACGCGGGTTGGATATTTGTAGCCAAGACGATGAGGTGATTCACCATATTCCGGCTATTGAGGGTAAGCTCGGTTCGCTCAAAGTTTATCATGCTTTGGCACAACAGTTTGACGGCGAGTTGGGGATAGCCGCTGCAGAACGGGGTTTGGAATGGTTTGCCGAACATGTTGCCGATGCAGAGGCGCATCCGGGTAAGCATCCGAATATCGATTTGTTGTTTCGTGTAAAAGAGGAAAACCTGAAGTTGAAATTAGTCGCATTGGAAGAAGAAGCTTAAAAGCATTTTTGGGTGTTTGCCCGAATCAATCTGTGTGGAAGACCAATATCGACAAGATGGTATGCCTGTCTGAAAAATACCCGCAGCTTGTGCGGGTATTGTTTTATTGGTGCTCGGTGAGCAAGCCGATTTTGCTGCCGGCAGCGGATGCGATTTGCGGCACGATGTCGTCATCGGTAAACGGCTGGCCGTCCGCGCCGACGCCGCGCAGATAATATTTATCGGTGCCCACTGTTTGATAATAAAATTCGCACGGTGGCTGGGAGGTAACATCGGTGGGGTCGGTAATGAAGACAAAACTGCCCTGAGGAGCAGCGCTTTCCAGTGTTTTCAATGAATCAGGATAGCTGCCGTTTTGGGTTTTATAAAATTCTACGGTTTGTACCAATGAATTTAAGTTGTTTTGTGCCAAATCTTTTCGCAGGTCGTCATATACGCCGCCGCGTTGCACAAAGCCGAAATAATAAAGTGAGCCATACAGGGTAACGGTTAAGGCAATTCCCAGTAATCCTATGATAATTAGACGTTTGCCGCCGCGTTTTAAAAGGATCAGTCCCCAGATGATGGCAATGATGCCAAACAGTACGCCAATCAATGGGATAAACGACATGCCGGCGATGATATAGGGAAAAATACCGATTTTAGTTTGAGGAGATGTAGCGTGATCAGACATGGGAACCTTCTGCAATATGTATAGCGGATTAACTTAACTTTCGCTACGACGTTGCTGGGCCTTAGCTCAAAGAGAACGATTCTGTAAGCCGCTGAAGCGGCAACAGAATCGGTTCCGTACTACTTGTACGGTCTGCGGCTTGCTGTCTTGTATCGAAGTAATTAAATCCGCTATAGGTGAAATAGTGGAGTAAAGTTTGTTTTATTGGGGCGGTAATATAGCACGACCTGAATCGGAAAAATAAAATGCCTGTCTGAACGGTTTCAGACAGGCATTAATTGTAAATATTGAATGGGATTTAAATGGTTTAGAACGGATTAATCGTCGTCCCAATCGCGTTCACGATGCTTTTTGCGTTTGTGTTTGTGATGCTTGGGTTTATGGTATTGAGCGTATTGGCGTTCATCGCGCTCTTTGGCTTCTGCTTTTTTATTGCGGTAGGCATAAGCATTACCGGCCAAGCCGCCGACTGTTGCGCCAATCAGCGTGCTTTTGGTGTTCTTGCCGAACGCATTGCCGATAATGGCTCCGGTTGCTGCACCGACGATGGTTGCGGTGGTTTGATCAGTAGTACCCCGCGCTTGTGCCGTGCTAACGGGGGCGATTAAAGACGCCGATACCAAGGTGGCCAACAAAATATTTTTGATTTTCATGTTGAATCCTCTTTTTGTTTCTGCAAAGTATGGTGGATTATTAAATTTAATCTGCGATACAAAAGCTTGTTAAACATACATTCTTGTATTTTTATGCCGGATAGAGTGTTTTTTATCAGGCAAGTTCCGTTTGAAATGTGTAATAAATTAGGATAAATATCTTAAAATCAGTAATTTATTTATTATGCATAACTGAATGCCTGTCTGAAAAATGAACGGAAAAGACTTATGCTAAGTTAGACAGGTGTATTTAAAAACTTATGCGTCATGCAGGGCTTGAACCCGGGCATGACGCATAAGCTTTTTCTTAAGTTAATCCACTATATATCACTATTTTCGGCAGGCGGCGAACATATCCAGCTCTTTTTTGTATTCCTGTGTGCCGATATCGAAAATGCCGAGCAGCGAATGGAACACGTTGTCGTGCGATTTGGGTTGTTGTGCTGTCTGGCGCATACAGGCTTCGTCCAGCTTGCGGTCGCTGTAGAACCCCGGCGAGGCCCAGAAAATCATCGGGATATGGGTTTGCTGGCTGGGCGCAATGGCGTACGGCGCGGCATGCAGGAAAATACCTTTTTCACCCAGCGATTCGCCGTGATCGGAGAAATACCATAATGCGCTGTTGACTTTGTCGTCGGCTTTGAGCAGCTTGATGGTTTTAGCCAGCATGTCGTCGATGGCAACGATGGTGTTGTTATAGGTGTTGGCCAGTTTGGTTAAATCGCAATCCTGAATCTGGTTGGTGTCGCAAGTGGGCGTGAATTTGCGCAATTGCGGCGGATAACGTTCGAAATAGGCCGGGCCGTGGCTGCCGTTGCTGTGCAGTACGATGATGCCGTCGTTGGGCATGGCATCGATTTCTTGCTGCAGTTTATCCAACAATACTGTGTCGTAGCACAAATCACCTTTACATTGGGCGGCGGCATCGGCAATGGTTTTATACATATCGATGTGTTTGATGCGGTTGCAGACTTCCTTACAGCCGCTGTCGTTTTCGCGCCATGAGGTGTAGAGGCCGGCCCGTTGCAGCATATCCAGCAGATTTTCCTGATGTTTGGCGGTATTGCCGTTGTATTCCTCGCGGCTCATGCGCGAGAATATGCAGGGTACGGAAATGGCGGTGGAAGTACCGCAGGAACTGACTTGCGGATAATTGATAACGTCGCCTATCTGCTTCAACTGCGGGGTGGTATCGGGCGCGCCGGCATTCAGACCCCAGTTTTCGGCGCGGGTGGTTTCGCCGACCACCAGCACTATCAGGTTTTTCTTGGCACCTTGCGGCGTCAGCCGTTTGGCATCCAATCCGATTTGCTCGAACGGGCGGTGGGCGTCGTAATAGTTATAGGCGGTTTTGAAGCTGGCGCCGATAAAGTTCACCGGAATAATCTGGTGGTTAATGCCTTTGTTGTTGCGGAAAAAAGAAGCGTAGTTTTGATAAGAAGTGGCGGCCAGCACCAGAATGATGCCGAGGGAAACCGCTACGCTGGCCAAACGCCACAACAGGCCTTTGAACCAATGCTTGTTGGCTTCGACGCGCACAAAAACAATATAAAACAGCGCGGGTAAAATACCGGTGATCAGCAACCAAGCGATAAATTTCACGCTGATCCACGCGCTGGCTTCGGTTTGGTTGGTTTGCAGAATGTTTTGGATTTGGTCGGAGTTGAAATAAATCCCCTGCGTCATTACCGCATAAGAAGCGCCGGCGGCCATCACCAGAATCAGAGGAAACAATACGCGGTTAACTTTGGGCCAAAACAGAATCTGCAGGCAGACATTCATCGTTGCTACGATGAACAGCGGCATGGTGGCCAGCAGCAACCAGTTGGCAGAATTACTTATCGGGGCATTTTCCAGCACGCTGCGCCAGAAGCCGATGTTGAGCACCAATACAAAGTAAAGTGTGAACAGTAGGATGATTTTATTGGAAGAGAGCTTAAAGGTTTTCATTGAATACTGCTGGCTTGGGGAAAAGCCGCAGTGTAGTGAGGTAAACTTAAAGCAAGCTTAATCTCATTACGGAAGAAGGTTTTTTACGTGAGGGATATAAACTTAAATAAAGGAACAAGAAAGCCGCAATGCCTGTCTGAAAAAAGCAGGTTGCATATGAAACAATGCATACGGAAACAGAAAAATTTGTATTAATAATAGGTTAGGCTTAATAGAGCGTGAATATTATTTTTTTAAGTTTCAATTAAGCTCGCTTTGTTTTAATGGTTTCCACGGTCCTGTTGACCGCAGATATTTTTAGGAGAACTACCATGTTGAACAAAGCCCTTTTCGGTTTAATCGCCGCCGCCGTTACTTTGCCTGCTTTCGCAGAAACCCAATGCCAAAACCACCCGGCTGCGGAACAAATTCCGCCGGCAAAATTCCAAGAACAATTGAAAGCCGAAGGTTATCAAATCCGTAATTTCAAGAAAACCGATGGTAATTGCTATGAAATCTACGGTAAAAATAAAGAAGGCAAACGGGTTGAGATTTATTTCGACACCAAAACCGGCAAGCCGGTAAAATCCGAAATTGACTAACAGACAGCATCTATAAAGCGGGCGGGTTGGCTGTTTGCATTGCTATCCCGCTGTTTTTTATTACCAATTGCGCTGGTGTCTTTGCAAAAATGCTGTGAGATTATCGGTATTTTTGCCAAGATTTCAGACTGCACGCCAAGGAGTCAAAATATGCAGACAGTAAAAGTATGGGATATTTGGGTAAGGTTTACACACTGGACAGTGGCGGCCATTGTTTTTGCCAACCTGCTGTTTACGGAGGAGGGCGAGGTTGTCCACCGCTATATCGGCTATCTCGCCTGCGGTTTGGTGGTTTCGCGTCTGCTGTGGGGCTTTATCGGCAGCCGTTACGCCCGTTTCAGCAGTTTTTTCCCGACGCCCTCGCGCATCGCGTCGCATATCCGCTCTATGAAAGCGGGCGAATTCGGTCATGATGTCGGCCACAATCCGATCGGTGCGTTGATGATGTTTGCCTTGTGGGGAGCTATTTTGGGCTTGGGCGTGAGCGGTTTTATGATGGAGACCGATGCCTATTGGGGTAATGAAACGGTGATGGGAGTCCACGAGTTGCTAGCGAATCTGATGTGGGTATTGATCGGATTACACGTGGCCGCTGTATTTATCATGTCTTTCCTGAGCAAAACCAATTTGGCGCGTGCGATGGTAACTGGTAAGAAAACGGTTGGCGAAACCGAAACATCCGTCAGTGATTAAGCTGTTGTGACGATAAAAAAGCCGAACCTTTTGAGGTTCGGCTTTTTTAGGATCTGGTGGAGGCGGGGGGAATCGAACCCCCGTCCGAAAGTCCTCTACAAAGCGT
>NZ_JAUNHL010000001.1 GCF_030523955.1 Neisseria sp. | reverse complement strand
TTCGCGCCTTTCCAAAAGGCTTCGACAGCAAATTTCAGTTCGCGCTTCGCGCCGACGCGCGGATAGCCGGACAGGTGAAAAGTATTCATGGGGATAGCTCCTGTTGGTGAATCTGGTGATACATCGTTAACACAATTTGCAATGATGGCATCATGACGCTTTTTTGCAAAGTGGGCAAACGATAAATTTGCATAGTTGTATGAATGAAATTAATAATCAGGCTGAGTAAATAATTATGGGTAAATAAGAGAAATGCCTGTCTGAAAAAGCTTTTCAGACAGGCATGGTGTATTTACGGCTTAGTGGTGAGCGGCCGGTGCGGCTGAATGTTTTTCCAGCCAGCGCTTCATAAAGGCGATTTCGGCATTCTGGGCGCGGATGATGTCTTGCGCCAGTTCGCGCAGGCGTTTGTCGGTGCCGTATTTCAATTCGATTTCCGCCATTTTTACCGCGCCCTGGTGGTGCGGCAGCATGCCGGCGGCAAAGGCAGTATCGGGGTTTTGTTGGCTGATGCCTTTCATCATGTCATCGTGCATACTTTTCATGGAAGCATCGTATGCGGCAACATGGGGCGGCGCGTAATTGCCGGCGGGCTGGGACGGGTTTTTCGACAACCACCATTGCAGCAGTTTGATTTCGGCGCTTTGGGCGCGGATGATGTCTTTCGCCAAGCGGCGCATCTGGCGGTCGGTACCGTATTTCAATTCGATTTGTGCCATTTCCACTGCGCCTTGGTGGTGCGGCAGCATGCCGGCAGCAAAGGCGGCATCGGGATTTTGCAGGCGGATACCTTTCATCATGTCCTCGTGTATGCCCATCATGGCGGCGTTGTATTCTGCCGCATGGGCAGGTGCATCGGCGGCGGGAGCCGGGGCGGCATGCATGGTGTGGGCGTTGTGCCCGTGTTGGTGTTCATGAGCGGCCGGTGCGGCTTGCACTAGGGCGCAGGCACAGATCAGCGTGCTTAATAATAGGGCTTTCATGGGTGTTCCTTGGAGGGTTTATCGATGAAGTGCGGCAAGCTTACAGCTTAACCTTGGGTAAAGGTCAAGTGCTTTGGTTTAAAGCGGGGGCGGTATAACAAAAAAGAGCGCGGTAAAAAGCGCTCTTGATGTTGTGTAACGATGGCGGCCGGTAATTAATTCCGGCTGTCGGCTTGGGTTTTCTGGATCACGGCGGCCAGCAGGTCGGCGGTGTAATCGTAAATGTTTTCGCCGCTGAGCGAGCCGCTGTATTCCCCCCAAATCGAGAGGGCGGAACCGGCGATTTTGCCGGTGTCTTTCACGGCGTTTTGGTGGTTTTTGCCGTCCCACACGCCGAGCGACCAGTTGTTGCGGATGTCTTGCAGGGCGTATTGGCTGTTGTGACCGTTGTCGCTGCCGTCTTTGGGAACAACGTATAAGTAATAGGAATTGTAGTTCAGTACGGAAAACCCTTTGTCCAGCAGGTCGGGCATGCTGGCGCGCAACTCGCGACGGTATTGTGCGGTGCCGCGGTCGGGGGTGTCGCCGTCGTAGCTCCAATAAGTAATTTGAATATTGCGGTTGAGGCGGTCGAGGGTGGAATGAATGATGCCGTCGTTCCACATGCGGGTTTTCAGGCCTTTGCCGTCAAGGTATTCTGCCAGGCGGTTGGCGTAATCGATGAATTGGCCGTTGTTCTCGGCGCTGTAAGCGAATTCGTCGCCGCCGATATGGAAATGACGGCTGGCCGCGCCGAAGGCATCGGCAGTTTCTCCTATTAGCGACTCCATCAGTTGCACGCTTTCGGGGTTGCTAACGTCGAGCTGCCCCGGTTGGTCGGGGGCTTGCAGCGAGGCGACATAAGGTTTGCCGTGGCGCAGTTCGAGCAGGTCGAAGATGGCGTTCATGTGGCCGGGGCTGTCGATTTCAGGTATCAGCTCGATGTTTTTGACGGCGGCGTAGGCTTTGATTTCATCCAGTTGCCGATAGCTCAGAAAGGGTTTGTTGGTTTGCGGATTGATGTATACGCCTTGCTCGTCGACCTTGGCATTCTCGGCACGTTGGTTGAGCAAAGTGCTTTCAAGGGCGAAGTTTTCATTATCTGAAAAATGCAGGTGCAGAAAAGTACCGCCGGAGGCGCTGAGGGTGTCGATAAAACTTTTGATCACGGATACCGGATAGAAGCGGCGGGCGGTATCCAACATGAGTCCGCTTTCTTTACGCATATTTTGTTGGGTCGTGGCTGAGTGGGTTATTGGTTCGGATGAGGTACCGGCATTGGCTTGTGCGGCCGGCGACAGGGATAAGGCAAGCAACAGAGGCAGGGTGAAGTAAAAACGATTGGGCAAAGTCATATATTTTGTTGGTTTGTTTAAGATGTGTGTGATGAATATATTATCGTTTAGCCGGGCGCGGATGAACAGCCAAGCTTTGCAAGGCGGGTTTAAAGTTGTGCCAAGTTTGTTCAGTTTATGGCAGATAGCGTGAAGGTTTATGAAAATGGGATGACCGCTTACTTTTATAAGGGATCAAGAAAATGCCTGTCTGAAAATGCTTTTCAGACAGGCATTTTGCGGGTTCGGCCTTTAAACAGGCAATCCCTTAGCTTTTATTGCCGTCGTCGTTGCCGCTACCGTTTTGCTGCTCGCGGATTTCACGGTAAACCGCCTGCTGCGCCAATACCGATCCTTCGGGAGCTTCGGAGGTTTCGCCCTGTTCCCACGGGGCGTTTTCCGGCAACTCTTCGATGTGGATGGTTTTCAGCGAATAATCGGGCTGGTAATGCAAATCGTATTTGGCTGCCTTGATGGTGGAGAGCATGATCAGGCTCATGATCAGCAACAAAGGCGCACCGGCGAAGATGGAAGCGGTTTGCAGCGTGGAGAGCCCGCCGATAAACATCAATACCGCCGGCATAAAGCACAGGGTGAACGCCCAGAACAGGCGGTTCCAGCGGTGCGGTTCGTCGTCTACTTCGTGTTGTACTACCGAGGCCAGAATATAGGAAATGCTGTCGAAGGTAGTTGCGGTGAAAATCACTGCCAGCGAGATAAACGCCGCAATCACCAATTTGGCCATCGGCAGGGTTTTGAGTACGGCGAAAATAGCGGCGTTCGGACTTTGGTTATTGAGGATGGAAACCACATCCAGCGCACCTGACAATTGCAGATACATGCCGTAGTTGCCCAATACGATGAAAAACACTGCGCAACCGAGCGAGCCGAAGAAGATGGAGCCCACCGCCATTTGGCGGATGGTGCGGCCTTTGGAAATCTTGGCGATAAACAAACCGATGGTAGGTGCAAATACCAGCCACCATGCCCAGTAAAACACCGTCCAGTCTTGCGGGAAATGGGTGTTTTTAAAACCGTGTTGCTCGAATTCGCCGAAGGCTTCCGTCCAAGTCATCATGCTCACCATCTGGGTGAGCGAGCGGCCGAGGCTTTCCAGGCCGGTATTCAGAATAAACACAGTAGGGCCGCATACCAAAACGAAAATCAAAAAGGCGATCGCCATGTAAAAATTAATATTGGATAAAAACTGGATGCCGCTGCGCAAGCCCTGATAGGCGCTGTAAGCGAAAATCATGGTGGTAACCAGCAATACCGAGAGTTGTACCCACAAAGTATTGGGCGTGCCGAACAATTCGTGCAAGCCCTCGGTAATCATCGGCGAGGCGAGGCCCAGTGTCGTGGCGCCGCCGCCGATCATGCCGAATACGAAAAACACATCGACCAATTTACCCCAATTGCTCTTGGCGAATTTTTCGCCGAACAAGGGCATCAGGCTTTGGCTGACTTTCAAAATCGGCGAATTGCGCACATGGGCGAAATAGGCAATGGAAATGGCCGGTACCAGATAAATCGCCCAAGCCACCGGCCCCCAGTGGAACAAACCGTAGGTAGAAGCCCAGCGTATCGCCTCGGGCGAGCCGGGCGCAATGCCGAAGGGCGGCCCTTGGTAGTAATACATCCATTCCAAAATGCCCCAGTAAAGAATACTGGCGCCGATGCCGCCGCAAAACATCATCGCCGCCCACGATCCGGTTTTGAATTCGATGTCGTCTTCGGCTTTGCCCAATTTGATGTTGCCGATATCGGAACAGCAAATATAGGTAACGAATACCAGCGAGAGCACGCCGAAGGCCAGATAAGCGCCGCCCAGTTTGTTGGTAACGAACGCTTTGGTAGCGGCCACCCAATCGGCGCCTTGTTCAGGAAAGGCCACCAAGGGCAGGGTAACGGCTACCAAGATAAACAGCGTACCGAAAAAGGTGAATTTGTCGATACGGGTATCGGGGGTATCGGAAGTGTGCTGCTTGAAATTTTTATCGGAATCAAACATCCCCAAGTGCCGGTAGGTGGTGGCGGGGCGTTTGGTTAACGGTGAATAAGCGGCGGTGTTTTCTGTCGGCCGCGAAGAAGAGTTAGAACGGTTTGCAGACAATGTTGGCTCCTTTTTTGGTTATTTGCGAGTGTCATGTCGGTTTTCCGGGGTGATGCGATGCTGCGGTTATGCAATTCGAATGTAAATGTGTTCCGAAATTATGTTAGAGAAAGATAGCATTATAACACAGAATTAAAGTTTTGATTTTGTTGAATTTAATAAAAATATGCTTAATAAGTAGTACGGATTGGGCGGCAAAATAGCCGAGACCTTTGCAAAATACCCAGATGTGGATGAGGTTCGAGGCGTAGCAGCACAGCGAGTGCAGACATATCAGATAGATAGGCAAACGAGCGAGCAACGCGCAACGAAGAAATTCGCCGCAGATGGGTATTTTGCAAAGGTCTCTAGCCGACGGTTGCCCCTGCTGTTTTGGCCGTGCCGCGCTTCCTTTATAATCACATTTATCTTTAATCCCGCAATGCCTGCGGCCGGAATCAGCTATGGAATCCATCATCGAATTGCGCCACTTAAAAACCCTGCTGGCTCTGGAAGAAACCGGCAGCGTTTCGCTGGCCGCCAAACGCGTGTTTCTCACCCAGTCGGCGCTGTCGCACCAAATCCGCGCCTTGGAAAACTATTACGGCACGCCGCTGTTCGAGCGCAAATCCAGCCCGTTGCGCTTTACCCCCGCCGGCGAACGACTGCTACGGCTGGCGCGCGATCTGCTGCCGCAGGTATCGGCGGCCGAGCGCGATTTGGCGCAGATTATCGAAGGCGAGGCCGGCGAGTTGCGGCTGGCGGTGGAATGCCATACCTGTTTTGACTGGCTGATGCCGGCAATGGGCGAGTTCCGTCCGTTGTGGCCGCAGGTGGAACTCGACATCGTTTCCGGATTTCAGGCCGATCCGGTCGGCCTGCTGCTGACCCACCGGGCAGATCTGGCGATTGTTTCCGAAGCCGTACCACAAGCCGGAATCACCTACCAACCGCTGTTTGCCTATGAAATGGTGGGTATTTGCGCCAAAGACCATCCGCTGGCCGTTAAAACCGTTTGGGAGGCGCAGGATTTTGCCGATGAAACGCTGATTACCTATCCTGTTCCCGACGATATGCTGGACTTACTGCGCAAAATCCTGCTGCCTGCCGGCATCAATCCGCCGCGCCGCCATAGTGAATTGACCATCGCTATTATCCAACTGGTGGCCAGCCGCCGCGGTATCGCCGCCCTGCCCTATTGGACGGTAATGCCTTATCTGGAAAAAGATTATGTGATTTCGCGGCCGATTACCGGCCAAGGCCTGCAAAGCGAGCTTTACGCGGCCATGCGCAGCGAGGATACCGATAAAACCTATCTCGATAATTTCTGCCAAATCGTGCGCGAACGCGGCTTTGCCGACCTGCCCGGCTTGAGCGTATTGAAAATGTCGGAATAAGCCCGGAATAAACGCCGCCGTTTGCTTTTCAGACAGGCATATTGTATGAAATGCCTGTCTGAAAAACATTTAACACGGTTTGGCTAACCAAGCCCTACCCATGCAATGCCTGTCTGAAACACCATTTCCCCCATCGAGGAGCCGCCGCATGATTGACGTATTATCCGATTTGAAACATCCGATTATCCAAGCGCCGATGGCCGGAGTACAGGGCGTTCGGCTGGCGGCGGCAGTGTGCCGTGCCGGAGCACTCGGTTCATTACCGGCAGCGATGTTGTCTGCCGATCAACTGGCCGGCTCGCTGGCTGCTTTGCATGCCGAAAGCGGCGGTGCGCCGTACAACGTCAACTTCTTCGCCCACCGCACTCCCGCCGTTTCCGCCGAACAGCAAGCCGCCTGGCTATCCTTGTTGCAGCCCTATTTCGACGAATTGGGCATCAACCCGGCCGATATTGCGCAAAACAGCGGGCGCCAGCCGTTTGACGAAGCCGCTTTGCAAGTAGTGGAAACGTATCGGCCGGCGGTCATCAGTTTCCACTTCGGCCTGCCGGAGGCTAAACTTTTGCAAGCGGTAAAAGCAACGGGCGCACAAGTGTGGTCGAGCGCCACCACCGTGGCCGAAGCACGCTGGCTGGCGGCCCACGGTGCCGACGCGGTGATTGCGCAAGGCTGGGAAGCAGGCGGGCACCGCGGCTGGTTCCTCAACCACGATGCCGCCCGCCAAACCGGCACCTTCGCCTTACTGCCGCAAGCGGCGGGGGCGGTCGATATACCGGTTATCGCCGCCGGCGGCATCAGCGATGTCGCCGGCGTACGCGCCGCAATGGCACTGGGCGCCGCCGCGGTACAAGCCGGTACTGCTTTTCTGCTGGCCGACGAAGCCGACACCCGCCCCGCCCACCGGACCGCCCTGCAAAGCCCGCGCGCCGAAGCAACCGTGGTCACCAATCTGTTGAGCGGCGGCATGGCGCGCGGCATCCCCAACCGGCTGATAGACGAAATAGGCGCTGTCCACCCCGCCGCATTACCCTTTCCCTTAGCAGGCGCCGCCATCGGCTTTCTGAAAGTAGCCGCCGAAGCAAAAGATTCGGATGATTTCAGCACCTTCTGGGCGGGGCAAAACGCTCCGTTGGCGCGCACGGGTTCGGCGGCGCAGATTGTGGCCAGATTGGCGGCCGGGTTTACATGAGTGCAGAGCTTAGCCGTGTTAGATATTGTGGCTACACTACCTAGAGTCGCTGTAAATATTTTCTTGATAACTTAGTCTCAACACACAGCCGCCCGAAGGCGGCTGAACCAGCCTTAGCCAAAACATTAAAGGCCGACGCGTGTTTCAACACGCAGCCGCCCGAAGGCGGCTGAACTCTTTTACTAAAGACGATTTCACTTTGAGATAGTTTCAACACGCAGCCGCCCGAAGGCGGCTGAATATCGCCAGCCTCCACGGCGGCCGCAAACTCCGGGTTTCAACACGCAGCCGCCCGAAGGCGGCTGACGACGCTCCCGGCAGAACCTCCTCAATAAACTCTAGTTTCAACACGCAGCCGCCCGAAGGCGGCTGAGGAAAATAGACGCGGCGCGGCGGTGGGCATACTCCGTTTCAACACGCAGCCGCCCGAAGGCGGCTGATTCGGATGTTATTACAAGGCCGCGCGTGGATTTCATGTTTCAACACGCAGCCGCCCGAAGGCGGCTGAGCTCAAAAAATTTTAATTGTGAAATTGTCTGGCTTGTTTCAACACGCAGCCGCCCGAAGGCGGCTGAGAATTATCCGCGTACCAACAATAGCATGCCTCATCGTTTCAACACGCAGCCGCCCGAAGGCGGCTGAATTTCCTACGGCTCCCGGCGGCATCTTGCCGCGCGTTTCAACACGCAGCCGCCCGAAGGCGGCTGAACGGTTGCCCGTCATTCTTTGATGCCACTCAAATTTGTTTCAACACGCAGCCGCCCGAAGGCGGCTGAACTTGCTTAGGCGCAGGGCATTCACCATCAGTATTGTTTCAACACGCAGCCGCCCGAAGGCGGCTGAAAGTGATTTAAGCGTCACCACGAACGAAAAAGCACCGTTTCAACACGCAGCCGCCCGAAGGCGGCTGATTCCCTGAGTATGTGTGCCCGCTCCAAGCAATGTAGTTTCAACACGCAGCCGCCCGAAGGCGGCTGAAGCCTCCTCGGAAACTCTTGCTACTCAAGGCTTCTACAGCCCTAAATCGCCAAAGTCGCCGAAAAAGGCGCAAAGCGAGTATAGCACAGCCTTTTCCCGCCATACATGCTTTGCTAAGTTCCTGATTGTTAAAGAACCTTCCCGTTTCGCCAACCTGCCCGCATTTTGATGAGCACCGCAGGTTAGCGACTCACACAATCAGCGTGTCTTGGAACACGTCCACCGCCGCTTTTGCGCCATGGTGTTCCACCTTGCGCCGCCATTTGCTGCCCAAGTGGTAAAAACGCAGGCTGTCGGTTTCGGGGTTATAGGTTTTCAACAATTTTTCTTTCAACACAACCCATTGGTCTGGCGCAATATCGCACTCGAACACCGAATATTGCACGCGCACGCCGTAGTCCTGGCAATGTTTGGCGATACGGCGCAGGCGCGCTTGGCCTTGCGGGTCGTCCAAAGCAATATCGTAAGTAATCAGCATCAACACAGTATTTCCCCTTGTTTATTTTTCAGACAGGCATTAAGGCCGCCTGAATGGCTGCCTGAAAAAATCAACGCATCAAAAACGGCGGATATTCCGCCAAATCGCCGCGCAGATGCCGCGCCAGCAGCATGGCCTGAATATGCGGCAGCAGGCCGACGGCCACTTCTTCCTGCAAAAACGGATGCACAATCTTTTCCTGCTTTTTCGCCTGCAAGGTTTGAAACAGCAGCTTGCGCGCCTCCGGCTTGATATTCACCGCCCCGCCCGCCTCGGTAACAAAATCCTGCGGCTTAATCTGCCCGCGGTTAATCAGCGACAGCACCAGCCTGTCCGCCCACCACGCGCGGAATTCCTCCAGAATATCCTGCGCCAAACTGTCGCGCCCCGGGCGGTCGGCGTGCAGAAAACCCACCTGCGGATCCAACCCCACGCCTTGCAGCGCACCGCTGATGTCCTTGCCCAAAATGCTGTACACAAACGACAGCAGCGCATTCACCCCATCGCGCGGCGGGCGGCGGTTGCGGCCGTCGAAGGCAAAACCGCTGTTTTCGCGCAGCAAATGGCGGAACACACCGAAATAACGCGCCGCCGCATCGCCCTCAATCCCGCGGATTAGCTCCAAACTTTCCGCCCGCTTCAACTGCTGCAAACTAAAATTCAGCGCCGACACCGCCGCCTGCACCTCCTCCTGATCGCCGTGATTGCGCAGCCGCCGCTGCAACACCCGCTTGCCCGACTGAATCTTCGCCGCAATAATATGCCGCGCAATCGGCACCGGATTGTGCTCCGACAGCCGGTATTGCGCCCGCCGCAACAACACATTGCCACTCTGCCGCCCCTGCAAGCGCCCCAAAAAACGCCCGTTTTCGGTAAAAAACGCCAGATTCACATTGTTTTCGCCGCAAAACCCCATCAAAAACGGCGACACCAGCACATTGCCGAAACAGAAAATATGCCCGATGGAATGCACCGGCAACTGCGCCACCTTTTTGCGCTCCTGCTCCACCACCAGCGTTTCCCGCTCCTTATGCAGATAACTGCCCTGCGTGGTGATATACAGCGTGTTTTGCAGCTTGCGCATGGTTGAAAAACTCCCTTGATTTTGACCGCACTTTTGTTTTGGAACGGCTTGTTGTTTAGGCCGTCTGAAAAATAACATCTTGTTTTCAGACAGGCATTAAATAGACAATGCCTGTCTGAAAAAGGTTTTACCGCAGATTACGTTAGACAAAGCCCACATTTTCCAACTGACCACTAACACACTTAAAAATTTCCTTTTTTTGTTCTTCAGAGATATGAGGAAATTTTTCTTTTATGGTTTTACTCAAAAGAAATTTTTTTACATCAAACTCTTCATATTTTTCAGCATCTGATTTTAATATTAAACCCACTCCTTCAGGTATTTTGCAACAAGCAGAACCAATATATAAGCGTTGCCTTGCTTCTTCTGGTAAGTCTTTATGTTCACATATCTTTAATACAAATTCGCTACAATTAATACTTAAGTAGCCCATTACATCTTTTTCTATTTGAAAAATAGCAATTACAATTGCATTGTTTTCTGACAAGAAAAAACTATTTTCTCCCGACTTCAAACGCATTTTGAATCGACCCATATCATAATCAGGTAAAACTGATTTTGAAGAATATGTTCTAATAATCTCTATTAACTTAGTAGAAATATTATGATGAACGAACTTACTCCCCAAAAAGCCACATAAAACACCCAAATAAAGTTTAGACAAAAAACGCACATAATCATTTAAATCAATCAATAAACTTGACTTAAACCCATTAGAATTTTTTGCAGCCGAAGGACTTAATCTTTCTTTTATTTTTGCTTCTTGTTCAGTAAACTCCCAAATAAACTTTAAATTTCTAACACCCAATTCATTTTTGATTTGCTCGCGATATAGAACCAATTGCTTTTCACCAGAAATTGAATCACATAAAAAATCAATACAAAGTAAAATCTCTAATTTCTTATAATCTTTAAATTTTATTATAATATTTTTTAATAACTGCTGGATTTCTTCCTTGTCTAGCTCTTTTGTTAAAAATAAAAATAACTGGGATTTTTTGCTCTTGCTTAAGGGGGCATGACCTCCTACCAAGCCAAGAAATTCTTCAGTATTTTCCTTAACCCAAAATGCAAACGACTTATCATTACTCATCATTTCTATATGGCTATTTTCAGATATTAGGTCATGAATTTCATCATCGTCTTCAAAAACTATAGATGTAAATCGACAAAAAAATACTTCATCATTAATCTCATTTAACTCCATTGCATTTATGAACGAGCGAGCAAATCTTGCATCCACATGAGTGCCTAATCCACTATTACATGCTCGACATAAGTTTAATTTTTTAAATTTATCATCACTCTTCTTTCCACCAAGAAACTGTGGAATGGAATGTTCTAATGACATTTCAACGTTATCTTTTTCGCACAAAAAACATTTCATCTTTAACTCACTATTATAAAAAATGTTATTTATTCCCCAAACAACCCTGCCACATACCCCACCGACCGATCCTTCTCCAACAACTTCGGCTGGCAAACCTCCACCAGCGAGCAGGCTTTGCAGCGTTTGCCGTACACCGGCGGCGGAGTTTGCCCGCTTGCCAAGAGTTCGCGCACTTGGGCGATAACTGCCAGCGTTTGCGCCCTAAGGCCGTCTGAAAACACCACCGGCACACGGTGGCGGGTTTGCATATACCACAGCGCGCCTTCGGCTATGGTTGATCCGGTCATCTCCTCCAAACACAGCGCCTGCGCGCAAAGCTGGATTTCGTCGAACGGCTCAGGTTTGGGCTTGCCGCGTTTGTATTCCACCGGTTTCAGACGGCCTGTCTGAATATCGTGCTCCACCATATCAACAATGCCGCTGATGCCCAGCCGCTGCGCCGACACATGCACGCTGCGCTCGAAGCGCACACCTTTGCGCGTTTCCGGCTCGCCCGAATCCACCCGCTCGTGCAGCGAACGCCCCTGCGCGGTCAGATAGTTCTCCGCCCACGCCTGCTCGTTGTGAATCAACGCGCATTGGCGCGGGCAGAAGGCATAGTGTTGCAGGGCGGAGAGGGAAACAGTGGGCAAATCCTGTTCCCCTGCGCCTGCTAGCGGTGGGTTTGCTGCGGTGTTTTGCACATCGGGCATTACAGCAATTCTTCCACGCTCACGCCGTTGAGGCCGTCTGAATCGACACGAATTTGATAGTCGGCAAAACCCGATGCCGGCGTGCCGCTTTCGCCGCCCACGCGCTCGACTTTAACGGCGTCGAACAGTTTGTGCGCGGGCAAACTGCCGAGGGCGGTGTCGTGTTTGAACACGATGAGCTTGCGCGCCGCCATTTCGCCGCGGGCGGCGGAGCGGTCGTGCTCGAACATCAGTTGCAGGGCTTGCCAGAGTTTGGCCAAATCTTCGTCGGAAAAGCCGGTTTTGGCGGCAAGGTTGGCGGAGATAAAGCCGTGCACGCGGTAAAGAGATAGCAACCGTAGGTTGGGCATTTATGCCCGAATTTTATAGCGGATTTAATGACTTCGATATAAAACAGCAAGCCGCAGACAATACGGGTAGCGCTTCAGTGGCCGACAAAACCGCTCTCTTCACGCTTTAGCGCAGCAGTTCCTTCGCAAAAACTCATTAAATCCGTATAAACGCCTTTTTGCAAAAATATTTGCCTGTCTGAAAACTTTTCAGACAGGCATTTTTTGAAGCATTGAGTAAACGCAGCGGCGGTTAACCAACAAACCGAAATAGCCTGATAGCAACCGTAGGTCGGGCATTTATGCCCGAATTTTATAGCTACGCGCGGGGAAATTTGATTTTCTTCGGATCAAAAGCCGCAGCATCGTATTTTAAAATCCGCTTGCCGAAAGATTCCTGCAAATCGGCCACGGCCTGTTGGTAATCCGGCTGGTGCTGGTTGGCAATTACATCCACAATCTCTTGGTAGCCCCAAATGCCGCCCACATCCTCCAGCGCATGGTTCATTGCCCCATTGGTGCAAGCAGGCAGGCGCAGGCGCGGCGGCTTGATCATCAATGCTTCGCACAGAATCACATGCTCCCAATCATCGCCCATATCATAGGTATAGATCATGCGTTCGCCCACCGGCAAAACATCACGCAACTTAGGTGCCGTTTCCATAGCCCGGCGCTCGCAATCTTCAG
This sequence comes from Neisseria sp., assembly GCF_030523955.1. Taxonomy (GTDB): domain Bacteria; phylum Pseudomonadota; class Gammaproteobacteria; order Burkholderiales; family Neisseriaceae; genus Neisseria. Next base: position 106,859 of record NZ_JAUNHL010000001.1, on the reverse strand, counting down.
GGTCGTCAAAATCAAAGTCTTCAAAATCCGGATAAACCCGCCCGGCAGCACCGCCGTTTTCCATACCGAATTGATACAAATGGCAAGCCTCCCAACCGAAAGCGGCTTGCAAAATCCAGTGCAAATCATAAAGCGTTGCCTCGGCAGGCACCAACAACCGCCGCCATATCTCAGGTTCGGAACCCGCCAGATGCACGCGAAGCTGGAAACATAAAACCGGTTTGGCCATCATAATCACCTGTACACATTCTGAAATAAAACAGTAGGGTAAACCGGTTCGGGCGGGCTGTAAACCGCTATACCGATATAAATCTGCCCAAACGCCCGCGCAAACACGCGGCAACGCCCACCCGCAGCAAATGGCACACCCCACCCTCAACGGCGTGACACAAGGCTTGCGCAATACCGGTTAAGGTTGGCTGAGTGAAAAAAGGCTGAGACCTTTGCAAAATTCAAATTGCTATCTAAAAAATCTGAACTCCGTCATTCCCGCGTAGGCGGGAATCCAGCCTTTAAACCATTAAGTATTTTATTTCAATAGTTTACGAAAAACGACTAGATTCCCGCCTACGCGGGAATGACGATGGTTGAATATTTCAGACGGCCTAAATGAATTTTGCAAAGGTCTCGGCCTTGTCGGGTTTGCGGTTTGGTTCGTATTGTGAGCGGTAGGGTGTGTGGCGTAAGCCACGCACGCGGTAGATGGAAACTCAAACAACGCGTGCGCGCCAAGGGCGCACACCCTACACATGCGGGCTACGCTGGCTGTTGTAAATGGTGCACCTCACCATCAACGGTATGGCACAAGGCTTGCGCAATACCGGTTAAGGTTGAATGGACGAAAAAAGGCCGTCTGAAAAACTGCTTGGCAGGATTTCAGACGGCATGTAATAGAATGTTGGGTTTGTAGTCCAACTTACGTTTCTATTAATTTAATAATCTGCCTTAATTCTGCATTGAAGCTTTTTCCACAAGGGTTTTAATTGTTTTTTAATTGGTGAAGAACCCATAATTACAGCTGCTCTTTTTCCATAAGAAACAAAATTTCTTTTGCCAAAGTGAGAATAGGCTGAATATAATTTTTTCGTGTATAACTTTTTATTCGGTATGCATTTTCTTGCACGGATGGAATTATATTTCCTTTGAGTTTGCTTAGCTAAACTAACTCCCCGTTTCATCTTTTTTGAATATTTTGTAAATGCTGCTGGGCGAATAGTAATAGATTCATCCTTTAAAATAAATCCCAAATACTGAAGTTTTCTCTCATTAAGAATTTTCTTTTTATTAGCATCATAAATAAAGTTAATAATCTCTGTTTTATTATTATTTATTTGCAATTTTAATTTTTCAATTTCCTGGTTGATTAATTCTTTAATATTATCTACTTCTGAGGTTGGAATTATACATAAAATATCATCACAGTATCTTAAATATAAACCATCTATTTTTTTAATTTCATCATTTAAAAAAACATCAAAATCTATCATGTAAACATTAGATAATAAAGCACTGATTGGAGAACCTTGAGGCACTCCTTTTTCCTTATTTGAAATAAAAAAGTTTTCGTTTTGGAATGGTAAAGATAATTTATATTTCCTTCTAAGATTCCTAAATTCATTTGGAGTACAAATTCTTTTTCTATTATTACTTCTTGAGGTATGAGGGGATATTTTAAATTCTTTGAACAAAAAATCTTTTGGTATTATCGTGTATTGAGTAATGGCTTTAAATACAGCAAAATGATCGGCAGGTAATGTTGATACTCCTAATACCTCACACCATTTTTTCTTTAAAATCTTATGATTTAGGTTGCCAAAAAAATCCGATATATCCAATGCAATGACTGAGCAATTTTTTATCTTTTTAATATAGCTAAATGCTTGTTTGGCAAAGTCAATATTATTTCTTCCTAGTTTTCGAAAAGCTAAGACTGATTGATTAATATTATCATATTTATTGGTTATTAAATTTTCATACTTTTCGCCTAGGATATATGCATAATAGCTAAAGATGTGGCTATCTTTATGGGCAGCATAAGATATTGTTCTGTTTTTGAATTCTCGGGTTAACTCGCCATTCTCATTTTTCTTTAATTTTGGTGTTGATAAAGTACACGAAATGAACGGATAAAAACTATGAGTTGAGATGAGCTGGGGAGAGGAGACGAGTTTAGTCGCATTTTCTAGACTGATTGGAGTATCGAAATGCAAATATCCTCGAATTTTAAACCAAGATTTATCCATATAATATTTATTTTTAGTATAGGTAGCAAAACTAAGAGCTTAGGATTGCGGCGATCCCTAGCTACTTTAACAGAAGCTAACAGCTCTTAGTATAGCCGAGCACTCTACAAGAGCACCATTTTACATATCATCGCATGATAACAACTTTATGTAGGCCGCTAATGTGCTAAAGATGAATTATAATCAAACAGATATAATTACAAAGGATTTAAACATGACAATGAACTATGCCATTCGTTTCCTGTGGATAATTCTGTCATGGTCTATGGCAAGCTTCCAAGCTTTCATTGACCTTGACAGTCTGCTGACGGCCTCATTTTTCTAAAACAAAATGAGCATTTGAATGCTAACATATTTAAAGCAAGCAGTATATTGATTTTTGTCGGGTATAAATGCCCGACAAAAATCAACTACTTCAACCCTCCCACTTTTTCCGCAATCTCTTCACCAACACCGGATACGGCGTTTTCAACTCCTGCTCAAACAGAGATAGGTGTAGTTCTTCCTGTTGCCATTGAAACATTTTCAAGCCGTCTGAAAGCGGTTGGTTTTGTTTGGTTAACGCATCCACTTTTTCCTGCCACATTTGTTCCAGCTCTTGAATATCGGCTTCGCACGCGAAGTGTTTCCCTATCCTTACAAACTGTTAAATTGCCCAATTTTCCAGCCGCAGCCCATCCACCCGCTCAAACTCCCTTAAATTATTGCTGACCAACACCAGCCCGCGGCTGCGGGCGTGTCCGGCAATCAACACATCATAATGTCCGATGGGTGTGCCTTGTTTGGCCAGCTCGGCGCGGATTTCGGCGGCATGGGCGGCAGCGTGCGCGTCAAAATCCAATACTTCCAAACGTGCGGCCATACCTTCGACCACGGCCAATGACTTGGTCGGATTTTCGGATTTTTCTGCGCCATATAGCAATTCTGTTAAGACGATACTGCTGATGCACATATGGTCTTGGTGTTTTTGAAACTGCGCGCGCACGGCGGCGGGTTTGTTTTTGATGGTGTAAATGCAGATATTGGTGTCGAGCATATAGCGCAGCATGGTTAGAAGCTCTCCCGCTCGGCTTGGAAGGTAGCTTCGCGATCGGGAAAATCAGCTTGCGGCAGTTGGTCGAACCAGCTATCCCACAGGTTTTCGCTCGGCGTGAGCAGGCGGGATTTGCCGATCACGACAACGGAAACTTTTTTCACGTCATCGGGAAAGGCAACGGCTTTTGGCAGGCGCACGGCTTGGGTTTGATTGTTTTTAAAAATAGTGGCTTGGGTCATGGTATACGCTCCTTGTAGATACTTCGGATAAGTGTAACATGGTTTTCAGCCGCAGGCCGGATATTTATGTCCGATAAAAATAAGCATGCGGTATCCTGTGGTGTCGGGCATCAATGCCCGACCTACTTCAAACCCTCCCACTCCTTCATCAACCGCTTCACCGACACCGGATACGGCGTTTTCAACTCCTGCGCAAACAGCGACACGCGCAACTCTTCCAGCTGCCATTGAAACATCTTCAGGCCGTCTGAAAGCGGTTGGTTTTGTTTTTGCATGGCATCAGCTTTTTCCTGCCACATCTGTTCCAGCGCTTGAATATCGGCTTCGCGTGCGGTGTCGCGGGCGGGGTTGCCGCTGTATTTTTCCATGCGCAGGGTCATGGCTTTGAGGTAAACGGGCAGGCGCGGCCATTGGCTCCAGGGGGTGCGTTGGGCGAAACCGGCGGCAAGCAGGGTTTGCATACGGCTGCGCAAGAGAGCGGCGAGCGGGTGTTTGCCGTTGCCGAGTTTGGCGTTGAGTTCGGCGTAGGCGGCGGCGGTGTCTTGCAGGTAGCGGCTGACGGCTTCTTTGACGGCGGGCAGGCGGCTGCGGGCGCGTTTGATTTGTTCTTTAAAGGCTTTTTCGCTGCGCGGCAATTCGTCGTCGCCGATAAAGGCGCGGTCGCAGATGGCGGTGGTGAGGTCGTCGCGCAAGGTGTCGGCGCTGATGTGTTTGAGCAGCATGGCAGCTTGGGTGAAGCCTGGAATGCCTTTGTTGAGGTCTTTCATATGCTCTTTGAGCTGGAGCTGCATCAGGGCGATGATGCCTTGGCGGTGGGCGGCTTGGGCTGCTTCGGCTGTGTCAAACAGGCGCAGGGCGATGTTGCCGTTTTTTTCTTTTTGCAAACCCAAAAAGCCGGTGAGCTGCTGTTTGCCGCGGGCGAATTTGATGGATTCGGGCAGGGTGCCGATGTCCCACGCCGTTACGTTGTCGCGCTCGAATTCTTGGGTGTTGTCGCGGAAGGTTACGGCGGCGGCTTGGCCTAACTCTTGTTGCAGCCCGGCCAGGTTGCGGCCTATGGCCAGCTCCTGCCCGCCGTCGTCGATGATGCGCAGGTTGAAATAGCAGTGATCGGGCAGCTTGAAGGCTTGCCAGTCGTCGAGATTGATTTGTTCGAGCAGGCGCATATCGCCGGCGGTTTTGGCGATAAAGCGGGCAAGCTGGGGGATAACCGGCTCTTGGCGGTTGGGGCTGCTTTCTAAAAATTTGGTGATGAATTCGGGCACAGGCACGCAGATGCGGCGGATTTGTTTGGGCAGGGCTTTGATCAGCAGTTGCAGTTTTTCGCGCAGCATGCCGGGCACCAGCCATTCGAGCGCGGGGGCGGAGAGGCGGTTGAGCACGGTAAGCGGCACGGTAAGGGTTACGCCGTCGAGCGGGTGGTGCGGCTCGAAGCGGTAGGCCAGTTTGAATTTGCCGTCGTCTGTTTTGTAGAACTTAGGGAATTGTTCTTCGGTGATGTGTGCGGCGGCGTGCTGCATCAGGTCTTCTTTGCTGAGAAACAACAGGCGCGGGTTTTCCTGCTCGGCTTGTTTCAACCAGCTTTGGAAGGTGCGGATATCGGCAAGGGGTTTTGGGGGGTCAGACAGGCATTGTCGGTTCAGGCCGTCTGAAACCGTAGGTCGGGTATTTATGCCCGACGGGGTTTGTGCGCTTGCGTTGGCGGTGTCGGGCATGAATGCCCGACCTACATTGTTTTCAGACGGCCTATACATTTCAGGCAGCCGTTGATTATAAAAATCAAACAGCGCTTCTTCGTCCACCAACACATCCTGCTTACGCGATTTGTGTTCCAGCTCGGCGATTTCGCGGATCAGCTTTTTGTTGTGGACAAAAAAATCGGCTTTCAAATCGCATTCCTGCGCCACCAGCGCGCCGCGGATAAAGATTTCGCGCGCTTCTTCGGGCGCGACGCGGCCGTAGGCGACGGGGCGGCGCGGCAAAACCGTTAAACCGTAAAGGGTTACCCGCTCGCTGGCCACCACTTCGCCGCGCTTCTGCTCCCAATGCGGTTCGAAATAATGATATTTCACCAAATGCGGCGCTTCCTGCTCGATCCATTCGGGCTGGATGGCGGCCACATCGCGGGCATACAGCCGCGTGGTTTCGGTGAGTTCGGCGGCCATCACCCATTTGGGCTTGGATTTGAACAGCGCGGAAGCGGGGAATAAATGAAAGTGCGAACCGCGCGCGCCGGTGTAATCGTGGCCGTCGGGCGATTTCATGCCCACGTTGGCGATCAGGCCGGTGAGCAGGGCGCGGTGGATTTGTTCGTAGCCCGCTTCTTTGGCGGCACGGATTTGGGCGCGGTGCTGCTTTTTATCCAGTTGTTTTTGTTTGAGTTTGGCGGATAAATCTTGGTCGCCTGCCTGTTCAGACGGCCTTAATTGCTCTTGCACGGGCGGCCGTCTGAATGCCTGCTCTTTGCTGGTCAAACCCATTTCAATGGCGATTTCGGCCAATTGGCGGTGCAGCTCGCGCCATTCGCGCATCCGCAGGTGCGATAAGAAATATTGGTGGCACCACTGCACCAACTGTTTGTTCGACAAGCCTTTGTCGCGCTCGCGCTGGAAGCTGTCCCAAATATTCAGATAGGCCAGAAAGTCGGACTGCTTGTCGGTAAACCGCTCGTGCGCCTTGGCAGCCGCTTCGCGCGCCTCAAGCGGCCGCTCGCGCGGGTCTTGAATGGAGAGGGCGGAGGCAATCACCAAGATTTCCGCCATACAGTCGTGCTTTTTCGCCGCCAACAAAATGCGGGCGATTTTCGGATCAATGGGCAACCGCGCCATTTGTTCGCCGAGTTTGGTTAGGCGGTAGCGGGGTTTGGCAGATGTTTTCAGGCCGTCTGAAAAGGGTTCAGACGGCATTTTTGTATTGCTGTTCATGTTTTGCATAATTCGTAGGTCGGGCATTGATGCCCGACAATTATTTTGCACCGCTTGATTTAGTCGGGCATAAATAATGCCCGACCTACGGTTAGCTTTCTTTAAATTTTTTCAAAAACTCATTGATGGCAGTATTTACGGCATCCGGATTATCTATCGTAGACAAATGTCCGGCTTTGGGCACCCAAACGATTGGCAGTTTTTCCGTAGCCGCCCATTTTTTGCTTAATGTTTTGGCCGACCCTGCTTTATCCAGTTCACCACAGATAATTAAAGCCGGTACGTTCATCTCATAAGGCAAATCCAGATTAATGGCATCCCCCAAAGCTTTATAGCCTCGCACAGTTAATGCGATATACGCTTCCCGATCGGTTTCTTCCATCCAGGTACGCATCAGTTGCTGTCCTGCCGCAGTGCAGGCAGCAGCTTTAACCCCGGACTTAACCAGTAATCGCCAAGGCATCAGCTTGAGCAAGGTATGGGTGTTGGCCAGCGCCCATAGTTCGTATCGCTTGAAATAGTGTTTTTTAAGTGGTGCGGAATCCATAATAATGACACCGCCGGCAGCCTGAGGGTAGTTGTGCAAATAGCCTTGGATGACATAACCGCCATATGAGAGCCCAACCAGTATCGGTTTTTCAATGTCCTCGGTCTGCAAAATATCATGTAGCCGGCGGCTCAAGCCATCCACAGTGAATTCAGCCAAATCATAAGGTTTGGACTTTCCGTGTGCCGGCGGATCCCAGACAAACAGATTTGCCTGATCTTGAAAATATTCCAGCTGCGGCAGAAATAGCCGGTGATCAGCGGTTAAGCCGGGAAGCCACACCAACCAAGGCAGCTGAGGGTTAATCTCTTCGCTGAGCCAATAATGTATTTGACCGGCGCGGGATTGATGGATTCGGTGTTTGAGTCGGATTAATGGCATAGTTGTTGTGTGGTCGTTTATCGGTTTTTAGTCGGGCATAAATGTCCGACCTACGCGTTTTCAGACAGGCATTTTTCAGACGGCCTCCTCCACCGCCCCCAGTTCCAACAACACCTGAAACCCGTCATTGATATACCGCTGGTCGGGTGCTTCGAGAAACGGGAACGCCGCCACATCGCCCAGATTCAGCGCGGCCATGCGCAGGATTACTGCCGCCAGATTGCTGCGGATGATTTCGGGGTCGGTAAACGCGCTGCGTTGTTCAAAATCTTCTTCCGAATACAAGCGGATACACACGCCGGCGGAGACGCGGCCGCAGCGGCCGGAACGCTGGCGGGCGGCGGCTTGGGAGATTTTTTCCACATGCAGCTGCTCGACTTTGGCGCGGGCGGAATAGCGTTTCACCCGCGCCAGGCCGGTGTCGATCACATATTTGATGCCCGGCACGGTAAGCGAGGTTTCGGCAACGTTGGTGGCCAGCACGATGCGGCGTTTGCTGCCGTTGGGGTGGAAGATTTTGTGCTGTTCGGCGTTCGACAAACGGGCGAACAGCGGCAGGATTTCGTCGTGGCGGCGCAGCGGCGATTTGCGCAGGGCTTCGGCGGCTTCGCGGATTTCGCGTTCGCCGGGCAGGAACACTAAAATATCGCCGCCGCCCAATTGCGCCAGCTCGTCGGCGGCATCGACGATGGCATCGGCGATTTCGATTTCCGCTTCGTCTTCGTCTGCCGCGTGCAGCGGCCGGTAGAGGATTTCGACGGGATAGGTGCGCCCGCTCACTTCCAGCACGGGGGCGTTGTCGAAATGCTTGGAAAAACGCTCGGCATCGATGGTGGCCGAGGTGATGATGATTTTTAAATCGGGGCGGCGCGGCAGCAGTTGTTTCAGGTAGCCCAGCAGAAAATCGATGTTCAGGCTGCGCTCGTGCGCTTCGTCGATGATGATGGTGTCGTAGGCGGTGAGGTAGCGGTCGGTTTGCGTTTCGGCGAGCAAAATGCCGTCGGTCATCAGTTTCACATAGGCATCGCGCGAGGTATTGTCGTTAAAGCGCACTTTGTAGCCGACGGTTTCGCCGATGTTGCTGCCCAATTCTTCGGCAATCCGCTCGGCAACGGAACGCGCGGCCAGGCGGCGCGGTTGGGTGTGGCCGATTAAGCCTGCGGCGCCGCGCCCGAGTTCCAAGCAGATTTTCGGCAGTTGGGTGGTTTTGCCCGAGCCGGTTTCGCCGCAGATGATGGTGACTTGGTGGTTGGCGATGGCGGCTTTGATGTCGCTCAAACGCTCGTGCACCGGCAGCGTGCCGTCATACTGCGGTTTGGGCAGCGCGGCTTGGCGTTTTAAATAGATTTCGTGCGATTTGCGGTATTTTTCTTCGACTTTGGGCAAGCCGCCGAATTTTTTCGGATTTTTGAAGGCGGTTTGCAGGAAATGGCGGTCTTTGGCGAGGGTTTGGGATAAATCGGGGTGCATGGAAAGGGATAGAAAGTTCTGCTAAAACAAAGAGGATAAGATTATAGCAGAATGCCTGTCTGAAAGTTTTCAGACAGGCATTCCGGCAAAATCTCAAATTTTTCAGAATAAAAATTTGACAACCGAATAAAATCAGAATATAGTTACATTCTTCTCAGACGCGGGGTGGAGCAGCATGGTAGCTCGTCGGGCTCATAACCCGAAGGTCGTAGGTTCGAATCCTGCCCCCGCAACCAATATTTAAAAACACCGCCAAATGGCGGTGTTTTTTATTTATTTTGCTATTTCGCTTTTCTTTTCTTTAAAATTCCTAATGCATAAAATTATTCTGCTGCTTGATTATCGATTACATCAGTTAATATTTGACCACTATTGTTGCAAAAAGTGGCAATAATTTAATCTTTTTAAGGTTTATTGCTATTTGTCATACACTTGGGGATTGATATATACCGTTTATCGCGATACGATATACTTTTATACAACTACTATAAGCTAACGACTATGCCGAGCGCAATTATTGTTGAAGACGAGGTATTAGCTTCCGAGCGATTACGGGTGCTTTTGGAAGAATGCCAAGTCGTATTGCTGAAAACGTTCCATCATGCCCAACCTGCACTGGATTGGCTGAGCGTACATGAAGTTGATATTGTGTTTGCCGATATCGGTTTGCCGGAAATGAACGGCTTGGAATTTGTGGAACGTATCAAACGCGTGGCCAAAAAGCAGCCCCATGTGATTTTCACCACGGCGTATGAAGAACATGCGCTGCGTGCGTTTGAGCTGGCTGCTGCCGATTATCTGTTGAAACCGATTAAACTGGCGCGTTTGCAGGCGGCGCTGGACAGGGTGGGCGAAAAAGATGAAGAGAATGCCGACAGCTTCACCCACTTCAAAGTATTCAATCGCGACCGGATGGTGGAAATTCCTTGGCAACAAGCGCGCTATTTGTTGGCCGAACACAAAACCGTGTTCCTGTTTACCGGCGACGGTAAAAGCTATGAGCTGCCCAAAACGTTGGTGCACTGGGAAGAAGTATTGAACGACAAGGTGATTCGTGTACACCGTAATGCTTTGGTGTTCCGCCACACGCTTGACTGCCTGATCCGCTTGGATAATGACGATGACGAGGGCAACGCCAGCTGGGGCGCTCAAGTATTGGATGTGGCCGAGCCGTTGCCGGTGAGCCGCCGCCAATTGTCAGCCATTCGCAGAATCCTACGCGACGGCCAATAAACATTTGAATTTAAAATGAATGCCTGTCTGAAAAACAGAAGTTTTACCCAATCGGGCGAAGCTTATTTTTCAGACAGGCATTTCTTTTTATGCAGAAAGGCATACAATGTGGGGGAAACAGGCCATCGGCAGGGTATGTTTTCCCGCCGCTTATTCTCAAACGGTCTCAAAAAAGCCCGGCTGCCTACCGGAGCAACAGTAGTATTACCCGGCCTGTAAACCGTTATTGTTTAATTTGGTTGCTTATGAATCTTCCCTGGCTGTATACCCGTTTGTGGAGCGTGGCACCGTTTCTCATCCGGCGCTATCTGCGCAAACGGGCAAAGAAAAATCCGGCATACCTTGCCCATTGGGACGAGCGCTTCGGCTCATCCTTTTCCGGTGCGGTACAAAACCCGATTTGGATACATGCGGTATCAGTGGGTGAAACCCGCGCCGCACTGCCGTTGGTGCGCGAACTGCGCCGTTTTTTTCCGGAAACACCGATTCTGATGACTCAGATGACGCCGACCGGACGGGAAACGGCCCGCGCCCTCTTCCCCGATGTGCAATGCCGCTATCTGCCCTACGACAAACCGGAATACATCAAACAATTCCTCGAAGAACACCGCCCGGTTTTCGGCGTTCTGATGGAAACCGAAATCTGGCCGAACCTGATGCATGGTTGCCGTGCGCAAGGTGTGCCGCTGTTTCTGGCTAATGCACGCCTGTCTGAAAAATCGCAAAAAGGCTATCTGCACATCCGCACGCTGGTGGAGCCCGCGATGCAGACCTTAAGCGGCTGCTACGCGCAAACGGCAGAAGATGCCGAACGACTGCACTTAATCGGCGCTTCCAACGTGCACGTGTGCGGCAATACCAAATACGATGTTACCCCGCCGCCGGAAGCGGAAAACCGGGCGGCCGAATTTCGCGAAAAAATCGGTAGCCGGCCGGTGGTGGTATGCGGCAGCACCCGTTTTTACAAAGGCGAAGACGAAGCGGCAATGCTGCTGAAAGCCTGGCGCTCTTACCGCGGAGATGCCTTACTGGTGGTGGTGCCGCGCCATCCCGAGCGTTTTCAGGAAGTTTACGATACGGCTCAATCGCTGGGCTTTAAAGTGCAAAAACGCAGCGACCGCGAAGCGGTAGACAAGTCCACTCAGGTTTGGGTAGGCGACAGCATGGGCGAATTGTTTGCTTATTTTCTCGCCGCCGACATTGCCTTTATCGGCGGCAGCTTGGTCGATGCCGGTTGCCAGAATGTAATCGAATCGATTGCCTGCAACGTGCCGACCCTGTTCGGCCCGTCTACCTATAATTTCGCCGAAGTCTGCCGCAGCGCTGTAGCCGCCGGCGCCGCCAAGCAAATCGGTTCGGCGGAAGAATGGCTGACCATGACCCGCTTCTGGCTGGCCGACAAACAGGAGCGGCAACAATACGCCGATGCCGCTTCCTCCTTTGTCCGCCGCCACCGCGGCGCCAGCGCCCGAATGGCAGAATTAATCAGCGAAGCGGTGCAAGAGCGGTTGAAGGAAGCCTGATATTTTTCAGACAGGCATTTCACACTTATCTGCTCTTCGCCGCCCCCCCAAGATACAAGGCTTATTGAAGCGGCATGGAATCTGTTAAAATTACCTTTTCTTTCCCACCTCTCTATTACCGGAATCTGTCGTGAAAACGCCGCCCGTCAACCCCAAAGTCATCGCCACGCTACCGGTATTTCTCAGCGTCTGCCTGGCCGCGTTGCTGATCCGCCATTTCCATCTTACCCAAGAAGCGATCCCCTTGGTGCTCGGCATCATCGCCGGCGGCTTGGTCGATTTGGACAACCGCCTCACCGGCCGCCTGAAAAACCTGTTCTTCACCCTGCTCGCCTTCAGCATTTCCTCAATTTCGGTAAAACTCACTTACGGCCAACCGGTAACCTTTGCCGCCACCATGACGCTTTTGGCCTTTCTGTTTACCGTGCTCGGCACAGTTGGCCTGCGTTACCGCACCATTTCTTTCGGCACGCTGGCGGTAGCGGTATACACCACCTTAAGCCATCATCCGGGCGAAAACTGGTATACCAGCACATTAATGATTTTGATCGGCACCTCGATGTACAGCGTATTGGCGGTGTTGTGCCACATTGTATTCCCGCACCGGCCGGTACAAGAAAACATGGCCAACGCTTATGCCGCGCTCGGCGATTATCTCGATGCCAAAGCAGGCTTTTTCGATCCCGACGAAGTCGGCCAATTCGAACAGCAGCAAATCCGGCTGGCCATGAGCAACCACAAATTGATAGCCGTGTTCAACCTATGCCGCAGCGCCTTGTTTTACCGTATGCGCGGCCAACACCGCCATCCGCGCACCAGCCGCATGTTGCGCTATTATTTCGCCGCACAAGACATCCACGAGCGCGCCAGCTCCAGCCACATCCAATATCAGGATATGGTCGAAAAACTGAAAAACAGCGATTTGATTTACCGCTACCAGCGCCTGCTCGAGTTGCAAGCACAAGCCTGCCGCAATATTGCCGCCAGCCTGCGCGACAATGAACCTTATGTATACGACGAGCGCCTGGCCCGCGCCAACAAAGGGCTAAAACAATCCATCGAATACTATGCCGCCACCCATCCCGGCGGAGTAGACGTGCACGCACTGCAACGGCTGGCCGCCAATCTGCGCGGCGTAAACTACCAGCTCAGCCATTTGGAAAGCGGGCTAGATCAAGAACACGACAGCGAAGCCACCCGCATCGCCAATACCGAAACCAGCGGCCTGGCCAACATCATCCGCAGTATCCGCAGCCAGCTCACCCTCGAATCCGCCATTTTCCGCCATGCGGTGCGGATGGCGATCATTACCTTAGTATGCTGTGCCATAGTCGAAGGCTTCAATCTTTCGCTGGGCTACTGGATTTGGCTGACCGCCCTGTTTGTCTGCCAGCCCAACTACTCGGCCACCCAAAGCCGCTTGAAACAGCGGATTGTCGGCACCGTATTGGGCGTATTCGTCGGCTCGCTGCTGCCCTATTTCACCCCTTCGCTGGAAACCAAGCTGATCGTAGTCGTGCTGGCGACCACACTGTTTTACTTCTTCCGCACCAATAAATACAGTTTCTCCACCTTCTTCATTACCATCCAAGCGCTCACCAGCTTTTCCATCGCCGGCATGGATACCGCCGCCGCCCTGCCCTGGCGGGTGGTCGACACCATCATCGGCTGCGCCTTAGCGTGGGCGGCAGTTTCTTACCTATGGCCGGACTGGCACTATCTGGCGCTCAACCAAACCGGAGCCAAAGCAATTAAAAGCGAAGCCGGCTATCTGCGCAGCATCCTCAAGCAACTGGAAAACGGCAAGATTGACGATGTCGGCTACCGTTCCTCCCGCCGCAAAGCCCACGAATCCGCAGCCGCGCTCTCCAGTACCGTTTCCGATATGTCGAGCGAACCCGACAAATACGGCAGCAAACTGCAAACCGGTTTCAGCCTGCTGAAAATCAATTACTCAATGATGGGCTACATCTCGGCGCTCGGCGCCTACCGCAGCCAAATGAAACAAAGCGAAGACGACGCCGGATTCCTCGACCTGTTTTTCGCCGCCGCCTACAGCTTAACCGATTTGCTGGAAACAGCCGACATCCCGGATGAAGAAGCCTTCCGGCAAGAATACGAAACCCTGCAACACCAACTGGAACAATTGCAGGAATTGGCCGCCGACGGCCACAACGAACAAAGCAGCGTGTTGTGGCAGCAACTGGTGATGATGGCCAACCTGCTGAAACCCAGCCGCGAAGCCATCCAACAGGCCGAAGCACAGGCTTAAGCGTTTTGCTCGCACAAACAAAATGCCTGTCTGAAAAAATTCTTTCAGACAGGCATTTCTTACTTCAAGCCGATAACATCATCAAAGAATCGCCGCCACCTGCTCCGATGAAATTGTTTGATCTTTAAATGCAAGCTGCGTATGGCTATGCTGGCTGGTAAAGTAACTTTGTACCGATACCTGATCTTCCCCGCCAAACGCCTTAATCTGCAAATCGGAACCGGATTGGGTGAACACAACATCGGATAACTTCACATCGGCAAAGCTCAAAATATCCGCGTTTTCCAATTTATCCGAACCATCCTGCACCACATCTTGCCCATGGCCTTTGGCGAATACATAAGTATCGGAATTAGCGCCACCGATCAAAGTATCGTTGCCCAAACCGCCGTTCAGCGTATCTTTGCTGTTCCAACCATAAAGCGTATCGTCGGTATCGGTACCGCCGAGGCTGAATGATTTGGCGGCAATATCCTTTTGCTCCAACTTCTTATCGTCAAAGTTAAAGTTATACCAACGGGAGTAGTCATAATTGCGGTCGAAGTAATTGCTGAAGGCCACCGAATCTTCGGTGCCGTAGGCTTTGATGACCAGATCGTTGCCGATACGCAGGAACTGGGCATCGGTGGATTTCGCACCTTCGAACATCACATCATTGATATGCTCCGGATGCCATTGGTAGCTTTGGTCTTTGACCACATCCTGACCATGACCTTTTTGGAATACGTAACGGTCTTTGCCGTGGTCGCCGCCGGCCAGTGTGTCGTTACCTGCTCCGCCGGTCAGCGTATCATAACCGTCGCCGCCGGTCAGCGTATCGTTGCCTTCTGCGCCTTTCAAGATGTCGTCGCCTTCGTTGCCGTTCAGCGTATCGTCACCGGCTCCGCCGTTCAGCGTATCCTTGCCTGCTTCCCCGTGTAAGGTATCGTTTCCGGCAGCGCCTTCAAGAGTGTCGTCATTGCTACCGCCGTAAATGGTATCGTTGCCCAAACCGCCGTTCAGCGTATCTTTGCTGTTCCAACCATAAAGCGTATCGTCGGTATCGGTACCGCCGAGGCTGAATGATTTGGCGGCAATATCCTTTTGCTCCAACTTCTTATCGTCAAAGTTAAAGTTATACCAACGGGAGTAGTCATAATTGCGGTCGAAGTAATTGCTGAAGGCCACCGAATCTTCGGTGCCGTAGGCTTTGATGACCAGATCGTTGCCGATACGCAGGAACTGGGCATCGGTGGATTTCGCACCTTCGAACATCACATCATTGATATGCTCCGGATGCCATTGGTAGCTTTGGTCTTTGACCACATCCTGACCATGACCTTTTTGGAATACGTAACGGTCTTTGCCGTGGTCGCCGCCGGCCAGTGTGTCGTTACCTGCTCCACCATTGATCAAATCATTACCCCCACCACCATTCAGCGTATCATTACCCGCGCCGCCGCTCAGATAATTGTGGAAATCGTTGCCGTTTAATTGATCGTCTTTATCCGTACCGATGCGTACGCCCAGCTTATCCAACGAATCCTGCCCGATAAGCTTTTCGTAATGACTCAAGGTACCGGCGGCCTCAATACCCTCCATATATTGCGTGAACAATTCCGCCAGCCCGGCAATGCCGGGATCTGCGCCATCGCTGTATGCAACAAACTCCGCCAAATCTACCACCGCTTTTTCCGGATTTTTTGCATACACCTCTTGAAATGCCTTGTTCACACCGGTGTAGTCCAGCTTGAATTCATTGTTTTCAAGAGTAAAGCCAATTTCATTCAGATACGGCTTTAAGCGGGTTTGAAACAGCAAACCCTGATAAACATCTTCAGCTAGTTTATTGTAGGTTTTGGTGACCACCTCATAGAAATTCAACACTTCCAAAGCGGAGGTTACATAAATCGTATTGGATTTTTCGGCCGAGAAAGCGTCTAATACCGCGATTTTATTTAATACGGTGTTAATTTTATCAAGATATTCTTGCGGAATAACCAAACGCTGGGCTTCTTCAGCCTGCGCCTGAGTCAGCACGGTACCTTCATCTTCTGTTTGGATAAAAGGCGGCAGAAACTTAATACCAGAGGCAAACTGCGGGCTGGTTTTTGCCCAGTTGGTTATCAAATTGTCGAGCAGCGCTTTTTGCGCTTCGCGGGTTTCCGCAGCAGCATAGGCCTTTAATTCGGTTGCCAGCGCCGGAGTAAGCGCTGCGGCTTCGCGCAAATCGCGCAGCATACCTACCCCTTGCAGATTCGGCGCTAGCGCTTGCTCTTCAGTTATTTTCACGCTATCGCTGTAACGGCTGTACATCCGGTGTTCCGCCAGCAGCAAATCGGCCATTTTCTGGGTTTTACCATCTGTAGTGGTATAGCTGCCCTCACGCGCCATGCTGTTGCCGTTGCCCAGATGTTTGTCAACGTTTTGATGCTCCAGATCTAAAGATTGGATATTTAATTGCGCCAAAGTAAACAATTCATTGCTTTGGCTGGTACCGTCTTGATTCAGATCGCGCCAAACGCGCAAGTCGGCAAACTCCGCATCTTTGCTATCAATTACCTTATCGCCGTTGCTGTCGTAATCCGCCAGCGCCGCATAGCCGGTGGTCGCCAGCGTACCGTCTTTTAATACTTGGTTATCGCCAAACAATTCGCCGCCGTTATTGATTAAACCGTCGCCGTTTTTATCGATTACCAGCAAACCGTCATCAGGCGCCACCCAGCCGGTAGCAACTTGGATACCGTCTTTATCATGATCAAACATCGCGCCCTTGTAGCCATCGGTCTTTACCGTTTCAATGCCGTCGCCGTCTAGGTCGAGTACCAGCGGGTCTTTGGGTAGTTGGAATTTGCCGTCGCGGTTGAAATCTGTATACTCTCCCAAAGAACCATTAAATTTATCATACCAATAATCCCCAATATCCCTCACTGTAACGGGCCCATATTTTCCTTCATAAACTGAATATACCGCCCCACCAATAGCAATAGCCGCACCAATAACTTGCCCACCAGGTACAAACATAGCCATTGCTCCTGCTATATTTAATAAATCACCAGCAGTCAATTTAGATGTATCACCCTCATTCTGATAAATATTGACTCCAACTTGAGCCAATCCTAGAAATGTCCCCATGCCAGCCAGCTTCCCAGAGTAAGCGGTCCCTGATTGTGCATAACTTGCTGAATTTGCAACCCCTTCTGCGTAACTTACAGCTACGGAAGTTGCTCCTACAATAGTTGATCCTGTAGATTGGTTATTAGTAGCATAAGAGACGGACTGCCCTGTAGCCCCTGCAAGACTTGTAGCACTATTAACTCCGTATGTAAAAACCGCTCGACCTGCTCCAGCCATAATTAAGCTCCTATTTCATTATCAAAAGAAAAAACAAAACTATTACCACTCAAAGAGACCAAATCCACTTCTCACTTAAATTTATCTTTATTTTTATAAAAATAAACACAAAAAACAGCAACAAAGGACATCACCAAAAATAATCTTATAAAATATTGATCATATTTCAATAATCTAAACTCACTCAAATACTCCTGCTTACCCAATTGAAATTCGCTAACATTTTCTTGAACATCTCTCCAAACCATATGTTTAACAATAACAATATTTTCTGAGTTACGATATAAGCCACTCAAAACTTTATCCATTTCAAGTTTATTCACCTTTATCGGAAATTTATTTTCACAAAATTCCTTACCTCTATAATCCACAAGGTTTCTACAGAATGCGATATATTGTTTCTTTTCATATTCAAAGGAAATTCTCGATCTTTTTCCTCCAAAGTAATGCAATTGAACATTTTCTGCTTTTATATATTTTTGCTGTATAGGAGTTAAATAAGAAGGAGAAAGTAACGCTATTAATGCCCACAAAATAAGTAGAAAAATATTCAACAAAATATAGGTGGATTTTTCCATATAAACATCCCCAATGATTATTACTTATCCAAACAAAATAACTATCTAATCCTAAATTTATTACCTTAAAATCAATCCATATTTCAAATTAAATATATCGTAATCATCTGCTCCCGCTGCGCCTGTAGCCATTTCAAGACTCCTTAGCGTTTTTTTAAAGCAACACAACAACAGTAGATATCACTTTTATCCCATCTAAAATACCACCCCAAACCATTAACCCTGACACAACTCACTATGCTATATAATTATGCAATATAACAACCATTGGATTTTTAATCAAATATTTTTAAGAAAACAATGCCTTTAGTTATTTGTCGTACAGAAACGTTATAAAAATCACTTTTCCTACAACAATGCCTGCCTAAAAACATCATTCAGGCAGGTATTGTTGATAAAAATTAACTTTAAATAGCATTTTCAAAAAATTTGAACCGTTGAATAAAACCCGGCCATCGAATACGCCGAATTCAGCCTATCATGGTTTCATTTCACTTTCGTTGCGCTGCTGCGTCTTCATCCCGTTTAATAAAAATATAAAATGCCTGTCTGAAAACCTTGCTGCCTCTGTCGCCTTCAGGCAACCAACAGGGTTTTCAGACAGGCATTCTTTGTATTATCTTTGCCGTTGCCCAAATGTTTATCAACGTTTTGATGTTCCAAATCTAAAGATTGGATATTTAATTGCGCCAAAGTAAACCATTCATTGCTTTGGCTGGTACCGTCTTGATTCAGATCGCGCCAAACGCTCAAGTCGGCAAATTCCGCATCTTTGCTATCAATTACTTTATCGCCATTGCTGTCGTAATCCGCCAGCGCCGCATAGCCGGTGGTCGCCAGCGTACCGTCTTTTAATACTTGGTTATCGCCAAACAATTCGCCGCCGTTATTGATTAAACCGTCGCCGTTTTTATCGATTACCAGCAAACCATCATCAGGCGCCACCCAGCCGGTGGCAACTTGGATACCGTCTTTATCATGATCAAACATCGCGCCTTGGTAGCCGTTGGTCTGAACGGTTTCGATACCGTCACCATCCAGGTCGAGTACCAGCGGGTCTTTGGGGATATGAAATTTGCCATCGCGGTTTTGATCAAGCCAATCTCTAAAGCCCTCCCAGCCCCATTCTCCTAATTTTGATCCACCCCATCCACCTAATGCGCCAACTGCTGCTGCTCCTACAAGTGGAAGCCAGCCTACTCCCCCTGTCAATACACCAAAGAGCACACCCGCTCCAAATCCAACATGCCCACCAGCCCAGCCCCCAGCTAAACCTCCAAGAAAAGATGATGAGCTTTCACCAACTTTATCCCATGAAGCTTGATCATTCTGTTCAATTGCCTTCGCCCAAGCACTACCCATCGTTAGAGCACCCAGTGCTGCCGTTGCACCATTACCAAATTTTCCCGCTTGATCCGCCAATCCTTTAGCATTTTCCGCTTTATCAAGTACTTTTACTGCATTTCGAGCATAAGTCGCATCATTAAACTTATTCGCATTAATTTGTTTTTGCAAACTGCTTTGAGCGTTCCTTATAAAAGCATCCTGTGCTGACCCAGCAGGAAATTTCTGTGAGGCTTGCGTTAGGGCTTGATTGTAGGCAGTTTGGGCTTTCTAGGCTTGCTCTCTAAATAACGCAGATTTAGCCGCCAATCTGTCCGCTTCATTTGCATATTTTTTACTCTCAATAGTATATTTCCGCTGGTTATACTCCTGATACATAGTACTCGCTGCACCAGTTCCATTGAGAAAAATGCCAGAAAAGCTTTCATCGTTTACCACTGCTTGCGCATCTTTTGATTTAAAAGTTATTGTCATAATCAGCTCCCAAACAATTTAAAATTAAGAATTTTTTTTATAAAACAAATAGATAATAAGAAAAAAATTACTCATGATCCAACAATAATAAATAGAAGCATGTGTAAATATCAGCATATATACATTTGGATAATTAATTACGTGTGAGAGGCTAGACATAATCAAAAACCATAGCCAAAACAAATAAACCCATATCATTCCCTTATTAATAAAGTAAACAATAGTCGGTATCGCAGCAGAAGTAAGTTCCATAGGAAAAATTTCTCTCAGAAATGAATTTTTATTTTTTCCCAAATGATGAAATAGATCCAAACTTAACAAGCATCCTCCTGCTAAACCGCTAAAAATAGTAAGCAACAGGTTCCACTTATTACTTACATGACAATCACGAGCTAAAAAAAATATAAAAAACCCAACAAATATAAACAAAGTAAGTATAGAAATTTGTCTTAATGCAAATTTTTTTACCCTTACATCATACTTAATCAGCAGATTAATAAAACCACCTCTAAGAAACAAATCATCATATTTCATAAACTAATCAATTCTAAAAAAATAATAATCGCAGTTTTCAAGGCCGAATGTTTTTATCCCACAATCGAGATGCAGCAGATTTTTCAGGTCTGCTATACTTTTTATATCCTCCGCCAACCAATCATGTAATCTTCTCAAAATCACTTTCATTTTATGCAATTTGTTTATGCAATATAACAACCTTTGGATTTTTAATCAAATATTTTTAAGAAAACAATGCCTTTAGTTATTTATCGTACAGAAACGTTATAAAAATCACTTTTCCCGCAACAACGCCTGTCTGAAAACATCATTCAGGTAGGCATTGTTGATAAAAATTAAATTTAAATAGCATTTTTAAAAAATTTGAACCATTGAATAAAATCCGGCCATCGAATACGCCGAATTCAGCCTATCATGGTTTCATTTCACTTTCGTTGCGCTGCTGCGTCTTCATCCCGTTTAATAAAAATATAAAATGCCTGTCTGAAAACCTTGCTGCCTCTGTCGCCTTCAGGCAACCAACAGGGTTTTCAGACAGGCATTCTTAACACCTCCATAATATGTATAGCGGATTCAATGACTTTGCTACAAGGCGGCAAGCCTTTGCGAAAGTTAAGTTAATCCGCTATATATATTAAATTTAAAATAAGCGCTGCTTGATACAAAATGCCTGTCTGAAAGAATTTTTCAGACAGGCATGGTTGTTGGTATCGGAAAAGGCAAGCCTTAAATCCGTTTGGCCAGCTCTTCCGCTTTGCCTACATACAAGGCCGGGGTTAAGGCCAAAAGCTGCTGTTTGGCTGCGGCGGGAATCGCCAAATCTTCGATAAAGAGCTTCAGCACTTCCGGCGTGATGCCGTCTTTGCCGCGGGTAAGGTCTTTCAGTTTTTCATACGGGTTGGCGATACCGTAGCGGCGCATCACGGTTTGGATCGGTTCGGCCAGCAGTTCCCAAGTGGCGTCCAAATCGGCGGCCAGTGCGGCGGGGTTGGCTTCGAGTTTGTTCAAGCCGCGCAAGTGGGCGACCCAGCCCAATACGGTGTAGCCCGCGCCTACGCCCATATTGCGCAATACGGTGCTGTCGGTGAGGTCGCGCTGCCAGCGGGAAACCGGCAGTTTTTCCGCCAAAAAGCCCAATACGGCGTTGGCCATGCCCAGGTTGCCTTCGGAGTTTTCAAAATCAATCGGGTTGACTTTATGCGGCATGGTGGAAGAGCCGACTTCGCCGGCTTTTACTTTTTGTTTGAAGTAACCCAAAGAGATATAGCCCCACACATCGCGGTTGAAATCAATCAGGATGGTGTTGATGCGGCTGAGGGTTTGGAAAAATTCGGCCATATAGTCGTGCGGCTCGATCTGGATGGTATAGGGGTTGAAGCTCAGCCCTAAGCCGCTTTCTACGAAACGGCGGCAGTGGCTTTCCCAATCTACATCCGGGTAGGCTACCATATGGGCGTTGTAGTTGCCGACGGCGCCGTTGATTTTGCCGAGAAACTGTTGCGCTTCCAATTGCTTGATTTGGCGTTGCAAACGGAACAATACGTTGGCCACTTCTTTGCCTAAGGTGGTGGGGGTAGCCGGTTGGCCGTGGGTGCGGCTCATCATCGGTACGGCGGCCAAATCGTGTGCCATTTGCTGCAATTTGACGGTAATTTCGGCCAATTGCGGCAATAATACGGTTTCGCGCGCTTCTTGCAGCATCAAGGCGTGCGATAGGTTGTTGATGTCTTCGCTGGTGCAGGCAAAATGGATAAACTCGCTTACCGCCAGCACTTCCGGCACGCCGGCGAAACGTTCTTTGAGCCAGTATTCGATGGCTTTTACATCGTGGTTGGTGGTCGCTTCAATCGCTTTGACTGCGGCGGCGTCCTCCAAGGAAAAATGGGCGATCACTTCGTCGATTTCATCGAGGGTAAAGTCGCTGAAGGCGGGTACTTCGGTGATTTTCGGCTCGGCCGCCAACGCTTTGAGCCAGCCCAGCTCCACTTTCACCCGCGCCTTCATCAGGCCGTATTCGGAAAAAATCGGGCGCAGTGCTTCGACGGATTTGGCGTAACGCCCGTCCAGCGGGGAAAGGGCGGCGATGGAGTTAATCATTTCGGTTTCCTGTGTTGAAATTCAAAGGTTGGACGGATATTTAAGGCCTGCAATTATAACATCAGGCGGCGGAAGGGGTTTATGGTGAATTTAAGAAATGTACATTCGTCATGCTCGGGTTTGAACCGAATGAGACCTTTGCAAAACCCCCATCTGTGGCGCATTTCTGCGTTGTGTGCTGCTCGCTCGCTTGCCTAACCCCATGTTATGTCTGCGCTCGCTGCGCTGCTACGCCTTGAACTGCATCCACATCTGAGGGTTTTGCAAAGGTCTCCGAATATGACGAATTTCAGCAGATTTGGAGATATTCGGGCCAAGCCCGAATATGACGCTATGCCTGTCTGAAAACCCCAAGCCGCTTGCTTGCAGCTTGGGGCTTCGGGCTTATTGTTTATTTTTGCGGCGTATAAATCTGGTCGAACAGGCCGCCGTCGTCAAAGAAGCGTTTCTGCGCCTCTTGCCAGCCGCCGAATTCTTGGCCGATGGTTACCAGTTTCAAATCCGGAAACTGGTTTTTAAATTCGGCTTTCACTTTTTCATCGGCCGGCCGGAAAAAGTTTTTCGCAATCATACGCTGCGCATCTTCGCTATACAGATGTTTCAGGTATTCGGTCGCCACTTCGCGGGTACCTTTGCCATCGACCACCGAATCCACCACCGCCACCGGCGGTTCGCACAAAATCGATAAGCTGGGGGTAACGATTTCATATTCGCCGTTGGCTTCTTTCAGCGACAGATGCGCTTCGTTTTCCCACGCCAGCAACACGTCGCCCAGATTGCGCTGGGTAAACGAAATGGTAGAGGCGCGCGCGCCTGCGTCCATCACCGGCACCCGCTTGTACAATTCGCTGACAAACGCGCGCGCGGTTTCATCGCTGCCGCCGGGCTGGCTTTTCGCCCAAGCCCAGGCCGCCAGGAAGTTCCAGCGTGCGCCGCCGGAAGTTTTCGGATTGGGCGTAATCACCTGCACGTCGCCTTTTACCAAATCGCCCCAATCTTTGATGTTTTTCGGGTTACCCTTGCGCACCAAGAACACGATGGTCGAAGTATAAGGCGTGCTGTTGTGCGGCAGCGCCTTTTGCCAATCCGGTTTGATTAACTGCTTGCCGTCGCGGTTGAGCGAATCGATATCCGCCGCCAAAGCCAACGTAACCACATCGGCTTTCAAGCCGTTGCGCACCGCCAAGGCCTGCTTGCCCGAGCCGCCGTTGGATTGCTGGATCGCCACTTCCTGGCCGGTTTTCTGCTGCCAGTATTTTTGGAAGCTCTGGTTGTATTCCTGATAAAGCTCGCGGGTCGGATCGTAGGAAACATTCATCAAGCTTACTTTTTCTTTGGCCGCACCACTGCCTTGGCTGGCACCGTCTTGGCCGCAAGCGGCCAACAATAATGCCACCGAAAGCGACAAACCGAATTTACGGATAATTTTCATCACACACGCTCCTGATTTGAAATTTTCCGCAATATAACAAGCCGGCTATAAGATAAATAAATACTTTTTACTTCCTTCTTTATAACTGTTTGGCCACATCGGCTAAGAAATGCCTGTCTGAAACGATTAAATATAGTGGCTTAAATTCAGAATAGGGCAAGGCAACGCTGCATTATTCTGAATTTAAGCCACTAGCGTTTTCAGACAGGCATTTGAGTGCGGCCAAACCGGTGGATTTAACGCTCCTGAAAATCCCGACCGGCGAACACGCGGCGCGGGTTGCCGCGCTCCACCCGATAAAGCTCAGCGTGCTGGCTGGCTGCCGCTTCGGCCGCCTCTTTAGCACATTGTTCGGCGAGTTTTTGCATCAACAGCTCCCGCGCACGCTTCTTATTGGCATGCTGGCTGCGTTCGCTCTCCACCCGCACCGACAAACCGCTGGCGCTGTGGACGGCGCGCACGGCACTCTCGGTTTTGTTGACATACTGGCCGCCCTTGCCGCCGGCGCGGCAGGTTTGGAACACAATGCCGCTCTCTTGCGGCAACCCGGCAGGCTCAGGCAGGCGGAACACGCCGATATACCAGTTTTTGCGCGGGTGCTTGGGACGCAACGGGCTTTCGCTTATCCATTGCAGCGTGCCCAGCCAGCATTCAGACAGGCATTCGGCCTGCCCGCCGCTCAACAGCAGGCTGGCCGAAAAAATGCCGTATTTATCCGACGTTTCATCCAGTATTTCGGCATGCACGCCCTGCTCTGCCGCTTCGGCCAACAGTTTTTGCAGCACAAAACGGGCAAACAGCCGGCATTCGGCAGGGCCTTGCGCGGTGGAAATCAGTAAACGTACGCGGTTCATGCCTCACCTCCGCAACTGCCGCCGGTTTTATAAGTCAGCACCGGTTTGAAGCGCGCCACCACGCTGATTAAACCGGCATCGGATAATGCGCGGATAATGCTGTCAATATTCTTATAAGCTTGCGGCGCCTCTTCGTACACCAGCGCTTTGTCTTGGCAGATAACGATGCTGCCGAACGCCGTGCGGCGCAAGCTGTCGGCGGAATATTTGTGCGACAGCCGGCCTTTGCATTCGCTGCGCTGCCATTTTCGGCCGGCTCCGTACGCCAGCGAACGCAGCGCGCTTTCGGTGTCGGCGGCCGGTTGCACCAGATAGCTGTAATCGCCCCTCGAGCCGGGAATCATCACCAAACCGCAGTCGGCGGGCGTAGCGCCTTTGCGGTGCAGCCAGCCCTGCACACCGCCGATTTCGGCGGCCTGCAAAAAGTTGTGGTGAACGTCCAGCAGCATATTGCCTTCGGTACCCCAACGCGAGAACATGCGCTCGGCAATCAGGCGGCGGTTGGCGGCGGCAAAATCGAGCGCGGCCTGATGTTCGGCCAGATAAGCGACGGCTTCGGCGCTGTTTTCAGACAGGCCTTGGTGGCCGAAACGGGCGATATGGTTTTGCAAAATCTGCTGGCCCAAGCCGCGCGAACCGCTGTGTACCAGCAATTGCAACTTGTCCGCTTGCAAAGCGGGCGGCAACAGATCGCTGCGGTATACGCTGTCCAACATTTGCAGTTCGGCAAAATGATTGCCGCCGCCTATGGTGCCCAGTGCGCCTGTACTATCGGCCAACGCATCGGACGGCAGCAATTCGCGGATGCGCGGCAGCCAGCTTCCGTCCAAGGATTCGTCGATTTGGCCGAGCGTCTTGGCCAATTTGGCCGGTTTGGCTTTGTTGAGCGGCAAACCGGTCTGCCAGAAGGCCATGCCACAGCCGATGTCGTTGCCGATTAAAGCGGGATAGAAATGGCCGCTGCTGAAAAATGCGGCGCCTACCGGATAACCGCGCCCGGCGTGCAAATCGGGCATGCCGGCTACTTGGCGCATATGCGGCAGCCGGGCGGTGGTTTCGAGTTGTCGGATGGCATTGCCCTCCAACCAGGTATCGCTGTTGGCGATAATCAGGGGTTTGGAAAAATTGGTTTCTGTGCCCATGGGAAAAACTTTCTCTTCAAACGCTGTCAGGTATGGCGGGAAAACTTATTTTTGCCACCAGGCAGCAAGCCGCAGACAGGACAAGCCGTACCGAAAGGCCTAGCAACGCCGCGGCAGAAATAAAAATTTTCCGCTAATAGCACGGTTAAACGCGCCATTAATGACATCGTCTTTATATTAAGCAGGATGAAAGCAGCCCGATGCGGGCGACACAGAAATGAAGTGAGCGCCTTAAACGCGCGGGCTGCAAAGAGCGTGTGAGCGGGGAGATTGAATGCGAATCATGATGTG
Source organism: Neisseria sp. (assembly GCF_030523955.1). GTDB lineage: Bacteria > Pseudomonadota > Gammaproteobacteria > Burkholderiales > Neisseriaceae > Neisseria. The sequence goes on along the minus strand of NZ_JAUNHL010000001.1, from coordinate 80,930 downwards.
CTCCTTTCTTTGCAGTAAATAGATTAAATATGGCGGCTATTATAAGTAGAAAGGCAGAAAGAAACAAATTTATGCTAGTTTTTGATTTTTTCAAGCCAACGAAAAACGGTTTTCTGATAGACAAATCAGCCGCAAAAGATGATGGTACGGGCTTTGGCGGCTTTGTTGCATTTTGTATTCAGACAGGCCTCCAGCATTCAATGCCTGTCTGAAAAAAACTTTCCAGCCATATCGTTATCCATGGGAAAAAACGTTATCCCTTCCGGTTCTGGCCAACGACCCAAACAATTCCATTGCGGCTGCAAATTCTTTTCCGCCTGCCAAACCGCCGCCAGCACCCAATCGCCGCAACGTGCAGAAACGCCCTGCCACGCTTGCCCTGCGGCATAGAGGCCGATGCCGCCGTTTGCCTGCCACCTCAAACCGGCTTGGGGCAAATCGGCGGGAAAAGAGAGGCCGGCGGCTTTAATCATTGCTTCTTTCAAGCACCACAAACGGTAATAAGCTTCGGCCTGCCAACCGAATGCCGACAGCCATTGCCGCTCTTGCGGGCTGCAACACCATTGCGCCAATGCGGCAAAATCGCGCGGCTTGAGGTATTCGATGTCCACCCCCACCGCGCCCAAGCCGCTGCCTGCGGCCAATAAGGCGGCGCCGCGGCTGTGCGACAACGATAAAACCGGTGCGGCGGCCTGTTGTTTTAAAAAGCGGCTCACCTGCCAATCCGCCCGTTGCGCCAAGGCCGGATGTTTGTTGAGGCGCTGCCGGTCGCCCTCGTCCAAAGCTTGCGGCTGATAATGCGCGGCGCTGTCGGAACCGGCCAGCCAGAGTGGTAAGAAAGTTGTATTTGTCATGGCTTATCCTGTTTTGCGGTCGATTATAAAGAAGTGATGAGCATTTCCCTATATAATAAAACCACTTGTCTTTCCCTGTTTTGATGATGACCGCTTTTTCTTTCAAGCTCGCCGCCTGGCGCGCTTCTTGCCCTTATTTCAGCGATTCCGAACAATGGCGGCGTTGGGCTGCCGATGGCCAAATAGATACGGCCGCCGCACACCAGCCCGGGCTGGCTTTTCTGCCGGCCATGCAGCGCCGCCGCCTGTCGTCCTCCGCCCGTTTGATGTTTGATGCGGCTTGGCCGCTGGCCGAGGCGTTTCCGAACTGCCCGCTGGTATTCGCCTCGCACGACGGCGAAATCAACCGCAGCTTCGAATTGTGGCTGTCGCTGTTGCGCGAGCAAACGGTGTCGCCCGCCTCGTTCGGTTTGTCGGTGCACAACGCATTGGCCGGGCAGTGGTCTATGCTGCGGCAAGATATGAGCGAAAACACCGCGCTGGCAGCGGATGAAGACAGCTTGGAGAGCGCGCTGGCCGAAGCTTATGCGCTGTTACAGGAAGGGGCGGACAAGGTTTGGGTGGTGCTGGCAGACGAGCCTTTGCACCGAGAATATGCCGTTGCCGCCGAGCGCGCGCCGTTTGCCCATGCACTGGCGATGGTGTTGGAAGCGGGCGACGATTACCGCATCAGCCTGCTGAAACCGGATGCCGAAAAAGAAAATCCGCCGCGCAGCCCGTATTGGGGCGCACTCGAATGGATACGTTTTATGCTTTCAGACAGGCATCAATGGGAAAGATACGGCAGCAAACGCCGCTGGTTGTGGCAGAAAAACCCATGAAATCATTGAACTATTACCGCCGCTTTATCGCCACGACTTTTGCCTTCGTCTTATTCGGCGTAGTCGGCGTATTACTGAAAATCGTGTTGCTGCCCTATACCCTGAACCCCAAGCGCAACGATGCGGCGCACCAAATGCAGGCACGGCGGCTGATCGGCGGCGTATGGAAATGGTTTACCCATTATATGATTTGGTCGGGCATTCTCACCGTACGCTTCAACGGCTTGGAAAAACTCGGCCGCCCGGGGCAGCTGGTATTGTCCAACCATCCTTCTTTGATTGACGTGGTGTTGCTGATCGGCCAAGTGCCCGAGTTAAACTGCATCGTAAAAAAAGATTTGCTGAAAAACCCTTCGATGAAAAGCCAGATTATCGCCAACGGCTATATTGCCAACGACGAATCGATGGAAATGATGGAGGAAGTCGATGCCGTGCTCAAAAGCGGGCAGAGCCTGCTGGTATTCCCCGAAGGTACGCGTACCGGCTGGGACGGCGAAATCCGCCTGCACCGGGGTGCGGTTTCATTAGGCCTGCGCAGCGCCCGGGTGATTACCCCGGTAGTCATCAAAATGAATCCGCCCAATTTCAAAAAAGGCCAGCCTTGGTATAAAATTCCGGCACGCACCATCCATTACGAAATCACCGTCGGCGAAGACATCCATCCGCAGGATTGGCTGGCCGAAAAACCGCTGCCCATCGCCGCCCGGCGTTTGAACGCTTATTTACAAAACTATTTCATGCGAGAAACAACATGACCCTGGAAACACAAATCAAACAAATGATTATCGACAGCCTCGGCTTGGAAGACATCACTGCCGAAGATATCGAAACCGATGCCCCCCTGTTCGGCGACGACGGCCTGGGGCTGGATTCGGTAGACGCGCTGGAGCTGGGCTTGGCGGTACAAAAAACCTTCAAGCTCCAGCTCGACGGCGAAAAAGACAAATTGCGCGAGCATTTCACCAGCGTGAAAACTCTGGCCGATTTCGTGCGCAGCCGCCAAGCCTGAAAGGAATGACGATGACCGAACAAGAAATCCGCAAAATCCTTACCGATGCCTTGGTGAACCTGTTTGAAATCGAACCCGAGCGCATCAAACCCGAAACCAATCTTTATGAAGATCTGGAAATCGACAGCATCGATGCCATCGACCTCATCGACCACATCAAACGCGAAACCGGCCGCAAACTGAAAGCCGACGATTTCCGCAATGTGCGCACGGTGGACGACGTGGTACAAGCCGTGCTGCGGATAGACGGCGAATAAATCCGCAGCTCAGTTGTATCCCCGCTTTGTTCAAACGGCTTTGAATCTGAAAAACAGCAGTCCGGCAAACCGCCGGGCTTTTCCTTTCGATTGATCCCATGCTCAAACCCATCGGCCAAATCCTACTGGTTCTGCTCAGCCTCTCTTATCCGCTGTTGTGGTATTACGGCCGCGAACAAGGCATCTTTTTCTGGCTGGCCGCCGCCATGTGCGGCCTGTGGCTGATACGCGCCGCTTTGCAGAAAACCCGCGCCCAAAAAACGGTTTCATTATTGCTGGCCGCTTTCTTCGCCGCCGTGATCCTGTTGCGCCAACCCGATTCCATGTATTGGTATCCCGTGGCCGTTTCCCTGCTGATGCTCGCCGTGTTCGGCGCCAGCCTGTTTGCCGAACAAACCCTGATCGAACGCCTCGCCCGCCTGCAACACCCCGACCTGCCGCCCGAAGGCGTGCGCTATACCCGCCTCGTTACCCGAATCTGGTGCGGCTTTTTTATCTTCAACGCCGCCGCCGCCGCGCTGCTGGCATGGTCGGGCAAGCACGAATGGTGGGCGATTTATACCGGTATTGTTTCGTATATATTGATGGGCGTGCTGTTTGCGGGGGAGTGGGTTTACCGCAAAGCGGTATTGAAGATTTGAGGCCTGTCTGAAACGCTTATTGCCAACCACGATAACCGTTCCGTCATACCCGTGCCTGACTCGGAGATAATATATGTCATTATTCTGAAGTGGGTTAGCCGCAGAATATAACAAACGGGTTTTCAGACAGGCATTTATCCCATTGGCAAACAAAATGTTTTAATATATTTTCCAAGCAATGAAACCATTTTCCTGTTTGGTTCCCGTTTTAACCGGCTGATAAAAAGTTTAAACCATGCGTCTCACCCACATTCTCTCGCCCGATCTTCCGCAAGCACACCTGATCGCCGCCCATCCGAATTGGACGCGTGCCGATTTCAACCGTGCCGTCTTCATTATTTCCCGCCGCCTGCAAACACAAAACATCCGAAGCGCCACCTTGTGGTTTGAAGACGCCGCGCTATTCGCCTGCGCGATGCTGGCTGCGTGGCATGCGGGGGCGCGGGTGTTGCTGCCGCCGAATCTGGCGCGGGAAAACGCGGCTTGGGGCGGCACTGCGGATATCTGGCTGACCGATGCGCCGCATGAAAAAGCGTTTTCAGACGGCCTCGAAAACCAGGTTTGGGATATCCGCACCTTGTTGGAAGCCGTGCCGCCCGAAGCCGAAACGCCGGCAGATTGGCAGATTGCTGCAGATTCGGAAGCCTGTCTGAAAACCTCCGGCTCCAGCGGCGAAGCGCAGATTATGGTGAAAACCGCCGCGCAGATGGAGGCCGAAGCGACGGCATTGGCCGAAGCCGTGCCGTTTGCGCGCGAAAACCCCGTTGTTGTCGGCAGCGTCAGCCCGCAGCATATGTATGGCTTCACCTTCCGTTTCGCGCTGCCGCTCACGATGGGCTGGACGCTCGATAGGCCGCAGAATGTGTATCCCGAAACCCTGCTGGCCGCGGCCGCCGCTTATGAAAAAACGCTGTGGATCGCCAGCCCGGCGGTGCTGAACCGTTTGGGCGAAGCGCGCAACTGGCAGGCCTTGCAGGGCAGAGTTGCGGGCATCGTGTCGGCCGGCGGCGTGCTGCCCGAAGCCACTGCCGATTTATTGGAACAACACGCCGTGCGGCCTTTTGAAATCTACGGCAGCACCGAAACCGGCGTGATCGCCTCGCGCCGGTTGGGGCGGGCATGGCAGCCGTTTGCCGCCGTTGCCGTCGGCCAAAGCGAAGAGGGAGCCTTGTGGGCCGAATCGCCGTGGACGGCGGGCCGCTTCCAAACCGCCGACTTAATCGAGCCGCAGGCAGAGGGCTTTTTATTGCTCGGCCGCCGCGACCGTATCATCAAATTCGAAGACAAACGCGTGTCGCTCAACCAAATCGAAAACGACCTGCTCGCCCACGAATGGGTGGCCGATGCTTTCTGCGCCCCGCACCCGCAGCACAAGCGGGTGGCTGTGTGGGCGGCGCTGAATGCCGCAGGCATCGAAGCCTTGCGGGACAAGGGCCGGGCGCAGGTGGCCGCCGCGCTGAAAACGCACTTGGCCGCCACGCAGGACACCGTTGCCCTGCCGCGCTACTGGCGGTTTGCCGCCGAGCTGCCGCGCAACGCGCAATCGAAAATTACCGCCGCCGATTTTCAGACGGCCTTCACGCAGGCACAAACCGCACCCGAATGGCGGGAATGCCTGTCTGAACCCCCCGCTGTTTACCGCTTCGAAGGCCGCGTGCCGCTGGACTTGGCATATTTCGGCGGCCACTTCGCCAATTTTCCGCTGGTGCCCGGCGTAATCGAATTGCAATGGGTGCGCGATTTGGCCGCGCGCTTCGACTGGGGCCGCCGCAGCATCGTGCGCGTGGAAAACCTGAAATACCAGCAGTTCGTGCGCCCGAACGACACCGTGTCTGCCGAGCTGAAATACGATGCCGACAAAGGCAAATTGACGTTTAAGCTGGAAAACGGCGAAGCGGCATGCGCTTCGGGACGGATTGTGTTTGGGACGTTTGAGGCCGTCTGAAAGGTTAGTGGTAGGTTGGGTTAGCCGTAGGCGTAACCCAACAATCCGTTTTTCAGACGGCCTGTTGAACAGTTCGGATATGTTGTTGGGTTACGCCTACGGCTAACCCAACCTACAACGCTGAATAATATCTCGTATATCTTATTGAAATGGAAGGAATGCACATGGCAGGGAAAAGGCAGCACTATATTCCACAATTTTTGCAACGTGGCTTTGCCATTGAAGGCGATAAGAAAAAAGCTTTTGTGATACGGGCTGGAAAGGCAGCTTACTTATCTAATATTCAAGATATTGGTGTTGAAGGATATTTTTATACAGAAGGAGAAGATGTACTTGTTGACGATTTGATTACTGAAGAAGAAAATTTAATTGCACCAATTATTAATGACTTTCGGACTTGTCTAAATGGGGAAGTTTTGCCTAGTGAATCAGCAGCTAAAATAGTAGCTCACTTTGAGATAAGAACTAGGCACCTAAGAATGAATTATCTTCAGGGAATTAAAAATATGGTACAACAAATTTCTCGTATTTTTTTTGAAGATGAAAAAAATTTTTTTACTTATTTAAGAAATCAAATTATCAATGATAATAATTTTATAGCAGAACAAATAAATTCATATGGTATGATTCCAAATCATCAAAAAAAAATGTGGATAGAAATAATTAAAAGAAATCCAGATTTAATCATTCAAAATCTCCCTAAGGATTTATTAATAGATATGGCCAAACGATTAAGGCAGGAATTTTCTGATGATTACTTAATTAAAAAAATAAAAGAAGGACATATTAAAGCTTTAAAACAGACAATTGCTCCTGATGAAAAAATAGCTATTTTTTCTAAGTTAAGCTTTAAAATTGTAGAAATTAAAGATAAATTATTTTTAGGGGATTCTATTGTTGTTTTTGTAAATTCAGAGGGAAGATGGAGGCCTTTTTATGAAAAAGGTGATAAATTAAAGTCAATCGTTATTCCCTTAAGCAAAAATAAATATCTATTTGGGACGATTGATAAGACAGACCGTACTTACCCTAGTGAGCAATTACGAAAAATGCTTGCTTCATGTTCCTTAGAATTTCTCATCTCTCCAGAAAAGGAGCTGGGTGAGAAATATAGTACCCAAATAGGTAGTCATGCAGATATTTTATCTCAAGATCGGGCATCTCAATTATTGAAAGAAATATTAGAAGAATAAATTTTAATTATAGGAAAATGATAAATTTTATTGCTGGATAAACTTGTGAAAACCCTAGCCCTTATCCCCCACTACAACCACCCGGCCACCATCGCCCGGGTGGCCGAAGCGGTGCGCGCTTTCGGTTTGGACGTTTTAATCGTTGACGACGGCTCGCGGGCGGACTGCAGGCCGGTGTTGGAAGAAACGGCGCGGCGGCAAGGCGTGGCGGTGCTGTACCGCGCGGCCAACGGCGGTAAGGGGGCGGCGGTGAAAGACGGTTTGGCTTATGCCGAACAACACGGCTACACCCATGTGTTGCAGGTGGATGCCGATGCGCAGCATTGTTTGGACGACACCGCCAAGCTGCTGGCCGCCGCCGCGCAAAACCCCGAAGCGGTGGTGTGCGGCTGGCCGCAATACGGCGCCGATGCGCCCAAAGCACGGCTTTACGGCCGCAAAATCACCGATTTTTGGAATATGGTGCACACTTGGTCAACCGACATCAAAGACGGCATGTGCGGTTTCCGCCTCTATCCGCTCGCCGCCGCGCTGGCCGTGGTGCGCGAAGAGCATGTGGGCGAGCGTATGGATTTCGACACCGAAATCTTAATCCGCCTCTATTGGCGCGGGGTGAAACCGGTGTGGGTGAAAACGCCGGTGCAATACGCCGAGGGCGGCGTGTCGCATTTCCGCGCTTTTGAAGACAATGTGTTAATCAGCAAAATGCATGCCCGCCTGTTTTGCGAAATGGTGTGGCGGCGCACTTTCGGCAAAAGGCCGTCTGAAAACCATGAATAAACCGACTTCCGATTCCGAACACTGGGCGGCGCAAAACGAACGCGGCAACCGTTTGTTTTTGGGCATCACCACGCTGATGGTGCGCCACCTGCCCGCGTGGCTGATGAACCCGTGCATCTGGTTTGTGGTGCTGTATTTTTACGCCACTGCGCCCAAGCAGCGGCGCAATATCGCGCGCTATCAGGCAAGGCTTCAGACGGCCTTTCCCGATGCCGTGCTGCCGCAGCGGCTGCCCGTGTTCAAACAGTTTGTGGCGTTCGGCGGGGCGGTGTGCGACCGCTTTGCCGTGTGGCAGCGCAAAATCCGCTACGAAGATTTGGTGTTGGAAGACCCGGATAATGTGTATGCGCTGATTGGCGACCGCAGCCTGCGCGGGCAGATTTTCGTTTGCTCGCACGTGGGCAATGTGGAAGTGTGCCGCGCGCTGGTGTCGCACCATCAGGGCTTCAAGCTCAACGTGCTGGTGCACAGCCGCCATGCCGAAGCCTTTAACGAAGCGCTGCAAAAAGCCGGTGCCGACCGCATCCAGACGATACAGGTAACCGATTTGGACGCGGCGCTGATGATGGAGTTGCACCGCCGCATCGATGCGGGCGAATGGCTGGCGGTGGCCGCCGACCGCGTGCCGGTGCGCGGCGAAAAAACCGTGCCGGTATCCTTTCTCGGCAGCCCCGCCGATATGCCGCAGGGCGCCTGGCTCTTGGCGGGGCTGCTGAAAACCCGCGTACACACGCTGTTCTGCATCAAGCAAAACGGCCGCTACCATCTGAAACTGAGCCGTTTTTTAGACGCAACCGACTGGAAGCGGGGCGGGCGCAACGCCGCCGTGGCCGCCGCCGCACAGCGTTTTGCCGATGTTTTGGCGCAGGAATGCGCGCGAAACCCGCTGCAATGGTTTAATTTTTACGATTTTTGGAACGACGCAAACAATGGCTAAACATATTTATTGCCGCCACAGTATAGAATTGGAAGTGCCTTTTTTCGATGTTGACGCGATGCACATCGTGTGGCACGGCCATTATGTGAAATACCTCGAAGTGGCGCGCTGCGCCTTCTTGAGCGCCATCGGCTACGACTATAACGAAATGGGCCGGCAGGGTTTCAGCTGGCCGGTGGTGCAGATGAACCTGAAATATGTGAAGCCCGCCCGCTTCGGCCAGCATATCCGCGTAGAAGCGGCGGTGGTGGAAATCGAAAGCTGCCTGCGTATCGACTACACCATTACAGATATCGAAAGCGGCGCGAAGCTCACCAAAGCCTCCACCACCCAAGTGGCGGTGTCGCTCGAAAACGGCGAAATGCAGTTTCAAACGCCGGAAAGCTGGCTCTCCGCCGTGCAACGCCATCCCACGTTTGAGGCCGTCTGAAAAAGCATTCGGGCGGCGGCATGATTTGAAGAATGTTTCCTGCCGTTTGAAGAAATCTACCGAGAAATTCAACCGTTTCTGAAATTCAACCGTTTTAGTGAAAAGGCAACCGATGAAAAAACTGCTGTTTACCGCTGCTTTAACCTTATCCAGCCCGCTTTTGTGGGCGTTTTCCACCGCCGAGTTGTCGCAAACCCTGCAAAAACCCGCCAACGTGCAGGGCGCGTTCACCCAAGAGCGCCATCTGAAATCGCTTGCCAAGCCGATGACCACCGCCGGCCAATTCGTGCTGGTGCCCAAAAAAGGGCTGTTGTGGCATATGCAGAAACCGTTCGACAACCGCCTGCGCGTGCGTGCCGACGGCATTATGCAGTGGAACGGCAAAAGCTGGGTTCAGCCCAACCAGAGCAAAATGAGCGGCCAAAACCGCCAAATCAGCCTGTTTCTCGACCTGCTCGGCGGCAATACGCAGGGCTTGGAAAAGCAGTTTGACTTGCAGCTCTCCGGCAGCCCGCAAAAATGGACGCTGCGCCTGAACCCGAAAACCGCGCTGATGAAGCAGATTTTCAACCACATCGACATCAGCGGCGACAGCGTGGTACGCCGCATCGAATTGAGCGAAAAACAGGGCGACCGCACCGTGATGCGCTTCAACCAGGTTCAAACAGGCCAAGAGTTGGATGCGTTTGCCAAGCAGGCGCTGTGAAGCGGTCGGCAACACCGCGCCGTTGGTTTTTCTGATTATTGAAATGTGAAAATGTTGTTTTGCCATTGTCGGATGCCGTCTGAAAAAATAGCTTTTCAGACGGCATGATTGCGTTAATTCGGTTAAAATAAGTTTCTAAATTTTAGAGCGTGTAGTCAGAAAGCGTTGCGGCGGTGTTTTTGGTTAAAACCCGCAACTGCTGCGTTAAAAATGCTCGCAAGATGTCCAATCTTGCTGTGCTTTTTGCCTTGCATCTGCGGATTTTCCCTCAAACAACCGCTTCGCAAGCTTTCTGACTATACGCTAAGAAAATGCCTGAAAAAAGTTGAGATGGAAGCCGACGTGAAAAAAGTTTTGCTGGTGTATTATTCGCAAACCGGCCAACTGGGCCGCTTGGCGCAATATTTTGCCGAGCCGTTGCGGCAAAGCGCGGGCGTCCGTTTGGACTGCGTTAATCTCCGGCCGCAGCGGCCTTATCCGTTTCCGTGGCCGTTTTGGCGGTTTTTCAACACATTTCCCGAAACCGTGCACTTGCGGCCCGAGCCTATCGAAGTGCCGGAAATTCCTAGTGAAGATTACGATGCGGTGGTGATTGCCTATACCGTGTGGTTTCTGTCGCCCGCGCAGCCGGTTACCGCCTTTTTGCAGCGGGCCGAAACGAAACAATTGTTGGACGGCAAATCCGTGGTCACTTTAATCGGCTGCCGCAATATGTGGCTGATGGCGCAGGAAAAAATGAAAACCCTGCTGGCGCAAAACGGCGCCAAACTGATCGGCAATATCGTGAAAATCGACGCCTGTAACAGCGCGGCCAGCTTTATCACCACGCCGGCATGGCTGTTAACGGGCAACAAACAATATTTCCGCGCTTTGCCTGCGGCGGGCATTGCCCCCGAAGAATTGGCCGACGGTGCACGTTTCGGTGCAAAGCTGCGTGATGCGCTGGTTTCGGGCCAAACCTTAGACGAAACCGTGTTTCAGAATATGGGTGCCGCCAAGGTAAACGAAAAACTGATTTTCAGCGAAAAAGCGGCCGGGCGCAGTTTTTACCTGTGGGGCAAACTGCTGATGGCGGCCGGGCGGGTGTCGCCGCTGCTGCGCCGTGCACTGCTGGCGTTTTACATCGTTTTTCTGATTACGCTGATTTTAACCGTGATACCCGTGAGCGCCGTTATCAAACAATTACTCAAACCGTGGTTGCGCGGCTGGTTGAGCAGGCAGAAACGGTATTACAGCTTGCCTTCGGGAGAATGAAACCTTTGCAAAAAAGCCATCTGCGGCGCATTTCTGCGTTGTGTGTTTATGCCCTTTAGGGTACTGCTCGCTCGCTTGCCTAACTCCATGTTATGTCTGCGCTCGCTGCGCTGCTACGCCTTGAACTGCATCCGCATCTGACTCTTTTGCAAAGGTCTCTGGCCTGTCTGAAACCATATTGATTTTAAAGATAAAATATGAATCCAAACCACACACTGCGAAACGTTTATATCAACCGTGCCGCTGCCTTTCTGCCCAACGCAGCGGTAGGCAACGACGATATGGAAGCCGTGCTCGGCATGGCCGGTGGGCTGCCTTCGCGCGTGCGAAAAATGATTTTGCGTTCCAACGCCATCGAAACGCGCCATTACGCCATCGACCCGGTTACGCGCGAAGCCACGCACAGTTGCGCGGAGCTGGCGGCGGAGGCGGTGAGACAGTTGTTTGCGCAAGGCACCGATCCCGCCCGAGTGGGCAGTTTGGCCTGCGCGACTTCTTATCCCGACCAAACCATGCCCAGCCACGGCGTGATGGTGCACGGCCTGTTGCAAGAAACGGGCGCCTGCGAAGTGGTGAGCGCTGCGGGCGTGTGCGTGGCGGGCATGGCGGCGATGAAACACGCCTACAATGCCGTGCGCACGGGTGAGCACGCCCATGCCGTGGCCGCTGCTTCTGAAGCCGCGTCGGCCATTATGCGCGGCGAAGTGTTCCAAAGCGAAACCGACTATCAAAAGCTGGCTGATGCCAAACCCGAAATCGGTTTTGAAAAAGACTTTTTGCGCTGGATGCTTTCCGACGGCGCGGGCGCGGTGCATTTGAGCAACCGGCCCAACGAAAGCGGCGTGAGTTTGAAAATTCATTGGATCGAGCTGCTTTCCTATGCCCACGAAATGCCTGCCTGCATGTATGCCGGCGCCGAAATTTCAGACGGCCTCTTTAAGGGCTGGAAAACGTTTGATAGCGACTATTGCCGCCGGCACAGCCTGATGGCGGTGAAGCAGGACGTGAAGCTGCTCAACGAAAACATTGTGCACTACACGGTGGAAAAACCGCTTGCGCAAATCGCCGCCAAACACGGCTTGAAAGCAGAGGATATCGATTGGTTTCTGCCGCATTATTCATCGGGTTTTTTCCGCGACAAGCTGGCCGCAGGGCTGGAGAACATCGGTTTCGGTATCGGGCAGGAAAAATGGTTTACCAATCTGGCCAGCAAAGGCAACACCGGCTCGGCATCGATTTATATTATTTTGGAAGAGTTTATGCGCACGTTTAAGCTGGAAAACGGCCAGAAAATCTTGTGTTACATTCCCGAGAGCGGGCGTTTTTCCACTTGTTTTATGCTTTTGGAAGCAGTAGAGGCCGTCTGAAAAATGGACGTAAAAGACATTCCGCAAGACAACAGCAAGTCTTACCACGGGCAGCGCAAAATCATCTACGGCACGCGCGACGGGCATTACGAAGCCGCCACCAGCACCGGCTGGCAAGACGAATCCTACGCCACCGAAATGGCCGTGGCCGAGCTTGACGGGCAAACCCGCGCCGCCCGCGAAGCCGTGGCCGCCGGCGCTTATTCGCCGCTGTATTACCATATGTTCCGCTTCCGCCACGACGAAACCAGCCTGGCAATGGCCGCCGGCGTGTGGAAATGGCAGCTGCGCCGCCACCTGCGCCCCGAAATATTCGCCAAGCTGCCCGAAAAAACCTTGCAGAAATACGCCGGTGCGCTGCGCATCAGCATAGACGAACTCAAGCGCACCGATGCCGGCTCGCCGATTGAAGAATAACAAACAGGCCGTCTGAAAACCGGTAAACAACGGTTTAACGCAATATTCCGCTTTCAGACAGGCCTCAAGGTCTTAACAAATATCATGAACGATTTTCCCCACCAGCACACCGCCCATTGCGAAAGCGGCGTGATGTCCGCCCTGCTGAACTACCACGGCCACGCGCTCAACGAAGCGCTGATTTTCGGGCTCGCCCGCGGGCTGACTTTTGTGTATATGCCGCTAATCAAGCTCGCCGGTATGCCGTTGGTGTCTTACCGCATTGCGCCGCGCGGCATCATCAAAAACACCTGCAAAACGCTCGGCCTGAAACTCGATATCCGCAAATTCGCCGACGAGCATTCGGGGCAGGCGGCGCTGGATAAAGCGATTGCCGAGGGCCGCCCCGCAGGCTTGCAGGCTTCGGTGTTTTGGCTGCCTTATTTTCCGCCGCATATGCGCTTTCATTTCAATGCCCACAATCTGGTGGTGTACGGCAAAGAAGGCGGCGATTATCTGCTCAGCGACCCGGTGTTTGAAACCGTGCAGCGTTGCGCCGCTGAAGATTTGCAGCGGGCGCGCTTTGCCAAAGGCGCGCTGGCGGCCAAAGGCATGATGTACACGCTCTCGGGCAACAGGCCGTCTGAAAGCATTGCCTTCGAACTGCCCGCCCTCATCCGCACCGCCGTACGCAAAAACGCCAAACATATGCTCGCGCCGGTGTTTTTCGCGGGCGTGAAAGGCATACGCACGGTGGCGGCGAAAATCGAATCGCTGCCCGAAAAGCAATCCGCCAAATATCAGAAACTGTTTCTCGGCCATTTGGTGCGCATGCAGGAAGAAATCGGCACCGGCGGCGCGGGCTTCCGCTATATCTACGCCTATTTTCTCGAACAGGCCGCCGAAATCTGCCGCGAACCGCGCTTTCAGACGGCCTCCGAACAAATGACCGCCATCGGCGACGAATGGCGCACCTTCGCCAGCCTGTGCGTGAAACAGTGCAAACAGCCGTCTGAAAACGGCTGCCGCGAAATCGCCGCCTTTTTGCGCACGATTGCCGATAAGGAAGAAGCACTGTGGAAAAGTTTGAAGGCTGTCTGAAACCATGATTCAAATCCAATCACTCTCCCACCGCTACCCCGGCGCAGACACCGATGCGTTAAGCAGCGTGTCGCTCGATATCGGAAAAGGCGAATGCTGGGGGCTGCTCGGGCATAACGGCGCGGGCAAAACCACGCTGATGTCGCTGTTGGCCGGTTTGCAGGAAGTGCAGCACGGCAATATTCTGTTTAACGGCAAGCCCATGCGGCGCATGAGCCGCACCGAGCGGCAGAAAATCGGCCTCGTGCCGCAGGATTTTGCGTTTTATCCGCAGCTGAGTGTGTGGGACAACCTGCTGTTTTTCGCCTCGCTCTACAAAATGCGCGATAAAGGCCGCCTGAACGCCTTGCTGGCGCAAACCGATTTAACCGCACACAAACACAAAGCCGCCAAACACCTTTCCGGCGGACTGAAGCGCCGCCTGAATTTCGCCATCGGCCTGATTAACGCGCCCGAATTGGTGTTTCTCGACGAAATCACCGTAGGCATCGACCCGCAGTCGCGCCGCTTCATTCTCGACAGCGTGGAAATGCTCACCCGCAGCGGCGTTACCGTGGTTTACACCTCGCACTACCTGCCCGAAATCGAGCAGCTTTGCAGCAAAATCGCCCTGTTGCAGCAGGGGCGGTTGGTTTATCAGGGCGGTTTGGGCGAACTTTTGGCCTCGCAAACGCAGCGTGTGCGCTTTATCACCGATCCCATGCTGCCGCCCGAGCAGCTGGCCGCGTTGCAGGCACAGCCGGCCGACGGCCACGGCATGATGGAAACCGCACTCGATGCGGCCGAGGTGTATGCCGCGTTGCAGCGAAGCGGTGTGCAGATCCGTTATTTCCAACAGGGGCACGGCACGCTGGAAGCCTTTTATCTCGACTTTTTGCGCCGGGAGGCCGCATGATCGCCGCCTCGCTGCTGAAAGAAATCAAGCTGTTAAGCCGTGATCTGCACGGCTTGGCGGTGTTGTTTGTGATGCCCATCGCCTTTATGCTGATTATGTCGATGGCGTTGAGCCGCGACGAAGACCCGCAAAGCGGCAGCCGCATCGCGCTGGTGGGCAAAGCGGGCGACAGCGTCAACACCGCTTTTGCCGCTGCGCTGCAAAAAGAGCGGATGACAGTGAGCCTGATGCCGTCTGAAAAACTCAAAGAAGCGCAGCAAGGGCTGCATGAAAAGCGTTTCCAGCTGGTGCTGCACAACCCCAATCAGGCGGGCGGCAAACTAGCCGAAAGCCTGCCGCTGGATATTTATGTGCCGCCCGATACCGAGCCTTCTTGGCTGGCGGCGGTAAAAGGCGTGCTGCGACAGCACTACACCGAAACGCGCCTGAACGCCTATTTCGACGGCAACGGCGGCATCAGCATCGACAACAAGCAGTTGCCTAAACGGGTCCGCGACGATATTCAGAAAAAAGTCGATGAAAAAAACGCCGGGCAGTTCGATGCCGTGTCGGCCTTTTTGAAGCAGACCATGCTGCGGGAGCATTATCTGAGCGCGGCGGGCGCGGCGGTGGCCAAACCGAACGCCGTGCAGCACAGTGTGCCGGCCTGGCTGATTTTCGGTATGTTTTTCATTATGATACCGTTGTCGAACGTGATGGCGCTGGAGCGGCAGACCAACACCATCACCCGCCTGCGCCTTGCCCGTGCCGGTGCGGCGGGCTTGGTGGCCGCCAAACTGCTGCCTTATTTTTTGATTAACCAGTTGCAGTTTGCCGGCATGCTGCTGCTCGGCCGCTACCTGTTGCCCGAAATCGGCGTGCCGGCGCTGCTGTTAAACGGCAGCTGGCCGCTTTACGCGCTGCTTTCCGCCGCCGTGAGCGCCGCTGCTTTGGGCTATGCGCTGTTGGTGAGCGTGGCGGCGAAATCCACCGAACACGCCGTGGTGCTGGGCGGCGGCGGCGTGATTCTGATGGCGGCCGTCGGCGGCATTATGGTGCCCGCCCATGTGATGCCGGAGGTTATGCAGCAGGCTACCTGGTTTTCGCCGATGTCGTGGGGGCTGAAAGCCTTTCAGGAACTGCTGCTCAACCGCAGCGGTTTAAACGGCATCGCGCTTTATCTGCAATTATTGGCGGGGTTTGCCGCCGCAACGCTGCTGTTGGCGGTGTGGCTGTATAGGCGGCAGTTGCAGACGCAGGTGCGGTTTTAAACTAAAAAGGCCGTCTGAAAACAGGCGCAGTATGTTTTCAGACAGGCTCTAAAAAACGGAAAACATTATGTCGTACACCTTTACGCTGGCGCCCGAAGCGCTGGAAACCGAATTGAAAAAGCTGATTTTGGAAACCTCGGGCAAAGCGGACGAAATCGACTTGGCCGATTTTGCCGACGATGCGGTTTTGTTCGGCGACGGCAGCCCAGTCGGCTTGGATTCGCTCGATGCGCTGCAAATCGCCGTGGCCTTGCAGCAGTATTTCCAAGTGCGGCTTCAGGGCGACCGCATGGTGCGCAAACACATGACGACGGTGCGTGATTTGGCCGCCTTCGTGCGTTCGGAGCACGGCGCATGACTTATCTTTGCGGGCAGGCGGTTACGTGCGCGCTCAACCCGCAAAGCGGCTGCGCGCGGCAACAGCCCGAAACGCTTGGCTTCACCTTTCTGCATCAGGCGCAGCAGGCGAAATATTACCGCGCCTTTGCCGAAACCAGCCTGAGCCGCGCCGCCGTTGCCGATCTGGCCGAAGCACATTTGCGCCGCGCCGCAGAGAGCGCCGGCTGGCCGTCTGAAAGCTGGCACCATGCGCCGGTGTTTATCGGCTCGAGTTCGTATTTGATTTCCGAATACGAGCGGCATTACCCGCAAAAAAGTCTGCCGGAACACCACTTACTTTATCTTGCCCGCGATTTGCAGGCGCGCAGCGGCAACCCCGATATTTTCAGCATCGCCACCGCCTGCACATCGTCGGCGCACGCCCTGATTCAGGCGCATAACCAACTCTCGGCGCCCGGCTCTCGGCGCGCGTTCGTGCTCGGCTTGGAAAGCCTCAACCGCCTCACCCTGCTGCATTTTCACAGCCTGAACCTGTTTGCCGAACACTACCGGCCCTTCGGCGGCAACGGCCTGATTTTGGGCGAAGGCATGGCCGCGCTGGCGTTGTGTGCCGACAAGCCCGCCGGTTCCAACCTGCGCCTGCGCTCCTGCGCCGCCAACACCGGCAGCGGCAGTTTGGTGCAGAGCGACGGCGAAGCGCAGGAAGCGCTGATCCGGCGGGTGTTGGCTGCCGCGCAAACCGATGCCGCCGCCGTGCGCGCCGTCAAAACCCACGGCATCGGCACCGCCGACAGCGACGCGGCCGAATGGCAAGCCCTGCATAATGTGTTCGGCACCCCGCCGCCCCTGTTGGCGTTCAAACCTCAAACCGGCCACACCCTTGGCGCGGCCGCCGCAATCGAAACCGCCTTGCTGGCCGAAGCCCTGCATAAGGGTGAAGGCGCAGACAGCAACGGGCGGCGCATTGGGTTTTCAGACGGCCTTTATTTAAGCAACCACTTCGGCTTCGGCGGCAGCAACACCGCCATGGTATGGCAATGGACACGGTAACCCGCAATATAAACATCACCGCCGCCGCCCGTTTCGACAGCGATCCGTCGGTTAGCGGCAAAACGCTCAAACAAGCCTTGCAGCAGCAAACCGGCATCGATGGCCGCCGTTTCAGCCGCTTAAGCCTGCTCGCCGCGCTCGGTGCCTGCAACCTGCGCAGCCGTGCCGCCGTGTGCGAAGACTGTGCGGTTTATGTGGCTACGCCGTTTTCGTCGCCTTCGCTGTTTGAAAAAATGACCGATAACGTGCTCAACCACCATGCCGCCATGCCGTTCGATTTTATTGCCAACCTGCATAACGCTCCCGCTTTCCACGCCGCCCAGGCGCTCGGCAGCCGCGGCGCATCGCTGGTGCTGGCGGCAGACAACCGCCCCGAATCATGGACGCAGATTCTGCGACTTGCCGCCGCCAGCCTGCACGCGGAGCGCCGGATTGCCGTGGGCTGGTGTTACGAACAGCCCAAAGGGCAGAGCGGCTGGGAGGGCAGCATATGGGTTTTGTTGGAATATGCCCGCGGGCAGGGGCAACAAGGGTTTGCCGACCCGTTAAACATCACGCAAACCCCGGGCGCAAACAGCACATACTGGCAAGGCGTTGCCGATTGGCTGCAACGGCTTGAGGCCGTCTGAAAACAGGAGGAAGCCCATGCACCTTACCATACGCCGTATTTACACCGCATTGATGGTATTACTGCTTGGTTTTGCGGTTTACAGCGTGGCCGCCACGCAATGGCTGCAAACCGACCTCACCGCCCTGCTGCCGCAGGAAGAGCGGCCGGATGTGTTGTTGCAGGCGGCGGATAGGGCGGTGGAGGCGCAGTTGAATACGCAGGTGGTGTTGCTCGCGGGCAGCGCCGATGCGGAAAAAGCGTTTCAGACGGCCTCGGAAATCGCCGCTTTATGGCGCAAAAGCCAAGTGTTTGCCGCGGTGGACAGCAGCGTTTCGCCCGATTTGGAAGCGGTGCGCGCCGACGTGCGGCGTTTGGGGCTGGCGGTGCTGCCGCCCGAGCAGCGGCGGCTGTTGTTTGAAGAGCCGAAACGTTACTTTCAGGAGCGCGCCGAAGCGGCGGTCAACCCGTTTGCCGCCCCTTCGCCTTTGCCGCTGGAGCAGGATTGGCTGGGTTTCGGCCGTTTCGTCACCGAACGCGCCCAACCGCAAAGCCGTTTGCAGTGGAACGCCGACAACAGCATGCTGTTCACCGAAGACGATAGCGGCAAAACCTGGGTGTGGCTGCGCGGCAAACTGCCCGAAACCAACAATCTCGCCAACGGCAGCGATAACCTGTTGCCGCTGTTGCAGCAAAGCCGCGGTCTGGCTGCGAAAAACGGTGTGGAAACGTTAAGCGCGGGCGGGGCGGTGTTTGCCGCCGCCTCGAAAGCGGCCGCCGAGCGCGAAAGCCGGTTGATGAGTGCGGCCGGTTTGCTGCTTACCTTTGCGCTGTTGTGGTGGGTGTTCCGCAGCGTGCGCGTGTTTTGGCTGGCGCTGCCGCTGGCGGCGGGTATGCTCGCCGGGCTGGCGGCGGCTTTATTAATATTCGGCGAAGTACATATCCTCACCATCGTAATCGGCACCAGTTTGGTGGGGATGTTGGTGGATTTTCCGCTGCATTGGCTGGCGCCTTCGGTGTTCAAACATCAAACCAAGCGCAGCCAAACTGCCGCACCGGCAGGCTGGTTGCAAAAATTTTTACCGGCGCAAGCCCTCGTCGATACGGCGTTTTCAGACAGGCATTCTTGGCAGGCCGAAACGGCAATGCGGCAAGTACGCCCTACTTTTTTGATCAGTCTGTTGATTACGGCAAGCGGCTATGCGTTTTTATGGTTTACGCCGCTGCCGGTTTTGCGCCAAACCGCCGTATTTTCCGGTTTTGCACTATTGGGCGCATTTGGCGCCACGCTGTTGTGGCTGCCGGCGCTGTTTGCCCGTTACCAAGCCCGAAACGTACCGTTTGCAGGGCGCACAGAGCGTTTGTTTGATTTTTCCGGCCGCGTTAAACGGCGGCTGCAACGGCGCGGCTGGTGGGTAATCGGCGGCATTTACCTGCTGGTGGGGCTGTGGCGCAGCGACTGGCACGACGATATCCGCCAATGGGTGAACATGCCGCCGGCGATGCTGGAACAAGCGCAGAAAATCGGCGAGCTTTCCGGCACCGATTTTAGTAGCCGTTATCTGGTGGTGGAAGCCGGCAGCGAAGATGAATTGTTGCAGAAAAACGCCGAAGTCAACCGCACTTTGCAGCCCTTAATCGCCCGACAAAAGCTGGCGGGCATTCAATCGCTCGACCAATGGCTGCTGCCGGCGGCAGAGCAGCAGAAACTACAAAACCGCCTGCGCGAATTGGCGAAGCTGCCAGAAACTTGGCAGCCGATGAATCAAATCGGCGTACCGCGCAATACGGTACGCAATGCCTTGAACCTGGCCGCCGATACGCGGGTACTCACGCTGTCGGAGGGCTTGAAGCCCATGTTGGCCGAAGCTTGGCGGCCACTCTATCTGGGGCAGGTCGCGCCGGGGCGTTATGCTTCGATTATCCGTTTAAACGGTTTGCAAGATGCGGCGGCGGTTCAGACAGGCATTAAGTATCTGGCGGGGGTGCACTGGGCGGACAAACGCAGCCATCTGAACGAATTGTTCCGCCATATCCGCAATCAGGCCGCTTGGCTGAAGCTGGCCTCTTATCTTTTGGCCGGGCTGCTGCTGTGGGGCATATTCGGTATGAAACGCGGGGTTCAAATACTAGCGGTGCCGCTGACCGCCGCCGTGGCCACGGTAGCGGTATTGGGCTGGGCGGGCATTCCCGTCAGCCTGTTCGCCATGTTCGGCCTGCTGCTGGTTTCCGCCATCGGCGTCGATTACGCCGTGTATGCCGTCGCCGCCAAACACAGCGCCCCCGCGCGCTTGGGCGGTATGCTGCTGGCGGCGCTCACTACCGGCATTTCGTTCGTATTGCTGGGCATGAGCAGCACGCCCGCCGTGGCGGCCTTCGGCATCACCGTGGCGGTGGGCACGGTGATGAACCTGTGGCTGGCGGCTTGGCTGTTGGAAGACCAAACTGAAAAACATATTAAAAATTAGAATATTGTATTGTTAACCGGAAATCAAAATGAATCATCAATTCGATATCGCCGTGATCGGCGCAGGCCCTTCCGGCTCGGTGGCGGCGGCCTTGCTCAACAAAAAAGGCTTCAAAGTGTGCGTGCTGGAAAAGCAGCATTTTCCGCGCTTCGTTATCGGCGAGAGCCTGTTGCCGCACTGTATGGAAATGCTTGAAGAAGCGGGCTTTTTAGCAGCGGTGCAAGCAGAGCCGTCGTTTCAGTTTAAAAACGGCGCGGCGTTCACTTGGGGCAGCCGCTACACTTATTTCGATTTCACCGATAAGTTTTCAGACGGCCCGGGCACCACGTTTCAAGTACGCCGCGCGTTGTTTGACAAGATTCTGATCGACGAAGCGGCCAAACAGGGGGTGGAAGTGCGTTTCGGTCACGGCGTCACCGCGTTTGACGACAGCGGCGAAGAGGCGGTGTTGAGCGTGGAAACCGACGGCGGCGAAACCTATCGCCTGAGCACCCGTTTCGTGCTCGATGCCAGCGGCTACGGCCGCGTGCTGCCGCGCTTGTTGGACTTGGAAACCCCTTCAGACCTGCCGCCGCGCATCGCCCACTTCACCCACATCGAAGACAACATCACCAATCCGAAATTCGACCGCAACAAGATCCTGATCACCACCCACCCGCAGCACCGCGACGTGTGGTTGTGGACGATTCCGTTCGGCGACAACCGCTGCTCCATCGGCGTGGTCGGCACGCCCGACAAACTGGCCGGCGATTCGGAAACCGTGCTGAAAAAATTTGCGCTCGAATGCCCGATGCTGGCCGAAGTGCTGGAAAACGCGGTGTGGGAAAACGAATTCCCGTTCCGCAGCATACAAGGCTATTCGGCCAACGTGAAATCTTTATACGGCAAGCGTTTTGCGCTGTTGGGCAATGCTTCCGAGTTTCTCGATCCGGTGTTTTCGTCGGGCGTAACCATCGCCATGCACTCGGCCAAACTGGCGGCCGACCTGCTGGCCAAACAGCTGAGAGGCGGCGAAGCCGACTGGCAGCGCGAGTTTGCCGAACCGCTGATGCAGGGCGTGGATACGTTCCGCACTTATGTTACCGGTTGGTATGACGGCCGCTTCCAAGATGTGATTTACGCCGAAAACCGCAATGCCGACATCAGCCGGATGCTGTCGTCGATTCTGGCGGGCTATGCTTGGGATACCGAAAACCCTTATGTGGAAAAATCCGAACGCCGTTTAAACGCGCTGGCGGATACCGTTGGCCCGGCCAGGCTTTAAATCTGAAAGGAGCGAGCCGATGAAAAAAACCTTATCCGTTTGCGCCGCATTGCTGCTGGCCGCTTGTTCTTCCCTGTCTTCCTGGCCGCAGCCGGCCGATTTGGCGGTGGTGCAACCCGCCGGCAGCACCCGCTGGTTTCAGGTGGAAAAACTGCCGGAAACGGGCAATGCGGGCGGCGAAGCCAGCCTCTTGGCGGTGGAAAGCGGTGCCGAGAGCCTGCGCTTTGTGCAAACCAACGCTTTGGGGGCGCCGATTGCCCGCCAGCAGTTGAGTGCCAAAAGTTGGGCGAACGACGGCTTTATCGCGCCTAACGCCGAATCGCGCCGCCTGTTTGCCGCGCTGCTGCCGATTATGGCCACCGATAAAACGGCGCAGATTTACCCCGATTTCAAGCAATCCCAATCCGCCGGCCATGCCACGGTATTTTCTTGGCAGGGGCGTGAAATGTGGCGGGTGCAGCAATCAGAAGAACGTTATCTGATTTATTTTCCCGACGGCAGCCGCTGGTTGGTGAAGGAAATCGAATAATTCAGACAGGCCTGTCTGAAAACGTATCGGGCTTGCGTTTCGCTATATAATTTGCCATCCCTACCCTGCCGCCGTATCCGGAACCTGCTATGAACACTTCTTTCCACCTCACCCGCCCAGCTGTTATCAGCGCTCTGGGAGAAGGCTTGCCCGCCCACATCGAGCGCCTGCTCAATCCCCCGGCTGAAACGCCGCTGAGTGTTTCCGACCAATGGGTTGCCGGAAAAAGCTTGGTTTTCGGCGCAGTAAACCAGCCCTTGCGCCGGTTTCCGGAAGGCCTGTCTGAATCTCTCCGCAGCCGCAACAACCAATTGCTGTGGCATGCTTTGGCGCAGATAGAAGACGATATCGCCCAAGCGAAACGGCGTTTCGGCGCCGAACGCATTGCGGTGGTGATGGGCACTTCCACCAGTGGTGCCGACGAAAATATGGCGTTGTTCCGCTGGGTGGCCGGGCAAGGCAGTTGGGCGGGGATACCGCTCAAACAAGCGCAGCAACTGATGAGCGCGCCTGCCGATTTTGTCGCCGAAGTTTATGGTTTGCACGGCCTTTGTTACGGCATCTCTACCGCCTGCACTTCAGGCGCACGCGCACTGATGAGCGCCGCCCGCCTGCTGCGCGCCGGTTTGTGCGACGCCGTGATATGTGGCGGCGTGGATACGCTCTCGCCTTTAACCATTAACGGTTTTGCTGCGCTGGAAGTATTGTCCGACGGCATTGCCAATCCGTTTTCCGCCAACCGAAACGGCATCAACATCGGCGAGGCGACGGCGGCTTTCCTGCTCACCCGCGAAGCGGATTTCGGCGAAACCCTGCCTCTTTTGGGCTATGGCGCCAGCAGCGATGCTTATCATATGTCATCCCCGCGGCCAGACGGTTTGGGCGCAGCCGCCGCCTTTGAAGCCGCTTTGCAACACGCCGGCCTGACGGCGGGCGATATCGGCTGGATCAACCTGCACGGCACCGGCACGCTTCTCAACGACAGCATGGAAAGTGCCGCAGTAGCCGCCGTGTTCGGTAACGAAACGCCCTCAACTTCGACCAAACCGCTCACCGGCCACACGCTGGGTGCCGCCGGTGCGCTGGAAGCCGCGCTGTTATGGGGCATGGTCAGCCGCCGCTGCAACCCGGAAGGCCGTCTGCCGCCGCAAGTTTGGGACGGCAAGCGCGACACCGGCCTGCCGCCGATCCAACTCACCCAAGCCGGCAGCCGCTGGCCGCATCCGCGCCGCATCGGTGCCAGCTCGTCTTTCGCCTTCGGCGGCAGCAATGCGGTACTGATTATCGGCGAATAACCTTTTGTCAAAACCATTAAAATGAATACGCCGCTCACCTGCCCGATTACCGATATCGCCCCACTGTTACCCCACAGCGGCCGCATGGTACTGCTCGACAGCATTACCGATTACGGCGAGCACCACCTCACCGCCACCGCAAGCGTAGGCGAAAACCACATCCTGCTGCAAAACGGCCGCCTGCCCTGCATGCTCGGCATGGAAATCATGGCGCAAGGCATCGCCGCGCTTACCGGCTGCCATTCGATTAACGCCGGCCGCCCCATCCGCCTCGGTTTTCTACTCGGCACCCGCAAGCTCAACCTGTTTGCCGACTCGATACCTTTGCACACCCGTTTGTCGGTACGGGTACAGGAATCGATGATGGACAACACCGGCTTCGGCGTGTTCGACTGCTCCTTACATTGGACCGACGCCCCCGACAACCAACGCCACCTATTGCCCGCCAACGGCCTGCTGATACAAGCGGCCTTAAACGTTTACAGCCCGCAGAACGAAACCCCAAAGCCTGTCTGAAAAAGGTTTTCAGACAGGCATAGTGAAATCACGCATTTTCAGGAACCGCCATGAACGAAACCATCTTAATTACCGGCTCCAACCGCGGCATCGGCAAAGCCGTCGCGCTGGCGCTGGCGGCCGACGGCTACGACATCGTGGTGCACTGCCGCAGCCGCCGCAGCGAAGCCGAAGCCGTGGCCGAAGCCGTCCGCGCGCAGGGCCGCCAAGCGCGCGTCTTGCAGTTCGATATTGCCGACCGCGCCGCCTGCCGCGAAGCGCTGATTGCCGATATAGAACAACACGGCGCCTATTACGGCGTGGTGCTCAACGCCGGCCTCACCCGCGACAACGCCTTTCCCGCCTTTGAAGACGACGATTGGGACACCGTGCTGCGCACCAATCTCGACGGCTTCTACAACGTGCTGCACCCGTTGGTGATGCCGATGATACGCCGCCGCAAGGCCGGCCGCATCGTGTGCATGGCCTCCGTTTCCGGCCTCAACGGCAACCGCGGCCAAGTGAACTACAGTGCCTCGAAAGCCGGCGTTATCGGCGCGGCCAAAGCGCTGGCTGTGGAGCTTGCCAAACGCAAAATCACCGTCAACTGCGTGGCGCCCGGCCTGATCGATACCGAGATTGTGGATGACAACGTGCCGGTGGAAGAGATCTTAAAAGCCATCCCCGCCGCACGCATGGGCACGCCCGAAGAAGTGGCGCATGCGGTACGCTTTCTGATGGACGAAAAAGCCGCCTACATCACGCGGCAGGTGATTGCAGTAAACGGAGGTTTGTGTTGAGAAGAGTCGTCATCACCGGCATAGGTGCCATTACCGCCTTCGGCCGAGACTGGAAAGCGGTTCAGACAGGCTTTCGGCAAGGCAAAAACGCCGTCGTGAAAATGGATTGGCAAGAGCGTTTTCCCGAGCTGGAAGCCTGCTTGGGCGCACCGGTTGCCGGTTACCGCCCGCCCGAACACTGGACGCGCAAACAACTGCGCAGCATGGGGCGCGGTTCGCAAATGGCCGTCGATGCCGCCGAACAGGCGCTGGCCGATGCCGGCTTGCTTGGCAACGAAAAAATCCGCGACGGCCGCATGGGCGTGGCCGCAGGATCCTCAGTGGGCAGCACCGCCGATGTCGGCGTGATGGGCGACTTGGTGTTGCACGGCAATTCGCGCCAGTTCAACGCCAATACTTATGTACGCATGATGCCGCACACCATCGCTGCCAACATCGGCATCTTTTTCGGCCTCACCGGCCGCATCATCCCCACCTCCAGCGCCTGCTCCTCCGGCAGCCAAGGCATAGGCTACGCCTACGAAGCCATCAAATACGGCCTGATCGACATGATGCTCGCCGGCGGCAGCGAAGAATTCTGCCCCTCGGAAGTTTATGTGTTCGACTCACTCTACGCCGCCAGCCGCCGCAATCACGAACCCGGCCTGACACCGCGCCCCTATGACACCGCCCGCGACGGGCTGGTGATCGGCGAAGGCGCAGGCATACTGGTGTTGGAAGAGCTGCAACACGCCCTTGCGCGCGGCGCCAAAATCTACGCCGAAATCGTCGGCTACGGTGCCAACAGCGACGGTGCCCACATCACCCAACCGCAACAAGCCACCATGCAGCGCTGTATGGAAATGGCGCTCAAAGACGCAAACATCACGCCCGACCAAGTCGGCTACGTTAACGGCCACGGCACCGCCACCGAAAAAGGCGACATCGCCGAAACCCAAGCCACCGCCGCCTTGTTCGGCCGCGTACCCATGAGCTCGCAGAAAAGCTACTTCGGCCACACCCTCGGCGCCTGCGGCGCGCTCGAATCATGGTTTTCCATCGAAATGATGAACAGCGGCTGGTTTGCGCCCACCCTTAACCTCGATAATATCGACCCCTTGTGCGGGGATTTGGATTACATCCGCGGCGAAGGGCGCGAAATTCATACCGATTATGTGGTCAACAACAACTTCGCCTTCGGCGGCGTAAACACTTCTCTGGTATTTAAACGCTGGCAGGAATAAGTTAAACCGCTATAGCAGATTAACTTAACTTTCGCTACGGCGTTGCTGCGCCTTGCCGTACTACTTGTACTGTCTGCGGCTTGCTCTGCCTTGTATCGAAGTAATTAAATCTGCTATATATAAAATGCCTGTCTGAAACATTATGGTGTTCAGACAGGCATTTGAAATGCTCAATTCATTCATTATGCATTGCAAAATTTTTTCTTTTGTTTACATTACCAACCGTCTACAAAAGAAATAAAGTCGGTTAGAATCCGCTCTAATCTTTTAGACATACTTTAATCCAGTATGTCAATATTAAAAAATAGACGGTTTATCGAAACAGATATTCGGTCAAATAAAAAACATTTGCTTTAAGCAGATGGCACTTATAGGGATAATCAACATGTTCTTCAAATTCTTCAGCAAGCGCAAAGCTGCTGAGCAACAAGCTCAAATTGCTAAACAAAGCATTGAATCCAAACCGGTTTATACCAAAACGAATAATTTCGACTTAGATTTTGACGACAGCGATTTGCGTCAATCGGTACGCTTTGATGCCAAACCGATGACCGCAGCACAAATGCGCTCCATCGAAATCTGATTCCCGGCTCTTCGATTTTTCCGCAATCCGATTCATTCGATTGCGGTATTAAAGCGTTTAGTCAGAAAGCATTACGGCGGTATTTTTGGTTAAAATCCGCTTCACAATCCTTCTGACTACGCTCACCTAAGCTTATAGTGGCTTAAATTCAGAATAACAGCGTTGTCTCACCAACGCGAAAGTTAAGTTAATCCGCTATATCTGCACTGTCTTCGGCTCGGCGCCTTGTCCCATTCTGAATTTAAGTCACTATATTCATTTGTTCTCATTAATCACACCGGAAAACTTGTTTTGCCGGTATTTTTATTTCCTTCCGAAAAATCCGTATCAAAATATAATTTTTACAGAATGGTGTCAGGCTCAGTTTACTTAGGCTACAATAAGCCAAGCGCTGCCTTTACTTGCGGTTACCCGCTGAAAAACATAGCGGATTAACTTAACTTTCGCGAAGGCTCTGCTGCGCCAAAGCTCAAAGAGAACGATTTTGTCAGCCGCTGAAGCAATAGAGTCGGTTCCGTACGTGTGTACTGTCTACGGCTTGC
Source organism: Neisseria sp. (assembly GCF_030523955.1). Lineage (GTDB taxonomy): Bacteria > Pseudomonadota > Gammaproteobacteria > Burkholderiales > Neisseriaceae > Neisseria. The sequence continues at coordinate 53,899 of NZ_JAUNHL010000001.1, read as the reverse complement.
TGCCTGGTAGCGAAAGTTAATTAAATCCGCTATACATCTAACTGTATTTTAAATTTTTTTTGTAATTAAACAGCAGCCTTTTTCCTTTTCATGCCCTCTGCATGAATCATTATTCCCACACCGAACGAGCCAAAGAGAGAGCCATGTTCAATTTTTTCAAGCGCAAGAAAAAGCCTGAAGAACCGGCGGTGGTCGAAACCGCTGAAGAAACCAACCTGCCAGCTACAACCGGCGACCCGGAGCCTGAGCCTGCAGCCGAACAACCCGAACCGAAACAGCCCCCTGTCGAACAAACGCTTAGCCATGATGCAAATACCGATGCGTCTGAAACGGCTGTTTCCGAAACTGTTGCCGCCGAAAATGCAGAACCCGTAGCCAAGCCACTTAGCGAGACTCATATTGATGCGCCTCCCGAAAACGCTTTGCAAGAAACCGCTTTGCCCGAAACCGCAGCAGAAACGCTTCTTGAGCCTATCGAAGAAAAACCGCAGCAACATCCGTTAAAAGCGCCGGCTGTGCAGGAAGAAGTTGCAGAAGAAAAAACCGGCTGGGCGGCACGCCTAAAAATGGGTTTGGCCAAATCACGCAACCAGATGGCCAAGTCTTTAGCCGGGGTATTCGGCGGCGGCCAGATTGACGAAGATTTGTATGAAGAGCTGGAAACCGTTTTGCTAACCAGCGATATGGGCATCGAAGCCACCGAATTCCTGATGAACGATGTACGCAAACGCGTGTCGCTCAAAGGTTTGAAAGACGGCTCGGAACTACGCCAAGCCTTGAAAGATGCGATTTACGATTTGCTCAAGCCTTTAGAGCAACCTTTGGAAATTCCGGATAACGGCCAACCTTTCGTAATCATGATGGCGGGCATCAACGGTGCCGGTAAAACCACTTCCATCGGCAAATTGGCGAAATATTTCCAATCGCAGGGCAAGTCGGTGATTCTGGCGGCCGGTGATACCTTCCGCGCCGCCGCCCGCGAACAGTTGCAAGAATGGGGTGCCCGCAACGGGGTAACGGTGATTTCGCAAAGTACCGGCGATTCCGCCGCGGTCTGTTTTGATGCCGTTTCCTCAGCCAAAGCGAAAAACATCGATATCGTGCTGGCCGATACCGCCGGCCGTCTGCCTACCCAATTGCATCTGATGGAAGAAATCAAAAAAGTGAAACGGGTATTGAGCAAAGCCATGCCCGATGCGCCGCATGAAGTGATTGTGGTGCTGGACGCCAACATCGGCCAAAACGCAGTAAACCAAGTGATTGCGTTTGACGATGCGCTGGGCGTTACCGGCCTGATCGTTACCAAGCTCGACGGTACTGCCAAAGGCGGCGTACTGGCGGCTTTGGCCTCCAACCGGCCGATTCCGGTGCGTTATATCGGCGTGGGCGAGAGCATAGACGATTTGCGCCCGTTCAATGCGCGCGCTTTTGTCGATGCCCTGATTGACGACCGTTAATTTCTTTATTAAAACCAATGCCTGTCTGAAAATCGTTTTCAGACAGGCATTTATTATTTATATGACTTATTGGTGTTTAAAACAGCCGTTTTGCAGAAAATAAGCCACCTGCGCGGCCACGGCCTTATCCATTATCATGCCGGTATGCGATACCGGTAAAATAATGTGGTCGGCCAGGTTTTCGGTATAGGTTTCCGCCAGTAATACGGTGCCGTCGTTATCCCCGTTCAAAGGAAATACCCTGCCCAAGCCCAGCGGCCGGCAGCCGGCCAAGCTGCCCCACGATGTGGACGGAGCAATCGGCGGGGCGGAGCCGTTGAGCGCTTCGGGATAGGATTTACCCAATGCAAACGGCGCGAATTTGTGCAAACGGTGGGCAATGCAACTGCCTTGGTGCGGCGTACCCAATGTTACCACCCGCCCGCGTACCAGCTCGGGATAACGCTCGGCGAAGTGGCGCAACACCAGCCCGCCCAAACTGTGGCCGACCAAATGCAGCGGCTCGTTATGCCGTCGGTAATGTGCTTCAACCTTCGCAGCCAACGCCCGGCAATGGGTATCTATGCTGCGGGTAACACTGTAATAACCGAATACCGAGGCTTCGATTCCGTTTGCTTTCAAGAGCCGTGCCAGCGGCAACATGCTCCAGGCATGCATATGTACGCCGTGCAGCAATAAGGCATAATGGGGCATGATAAGCAATTTCCTTTTTGTGGGCTGAATTCAAGATACCCGGTTCAATACCGGGTATGACATTCGTACTTCTGTTCAATTGATTCATTATAATAAAATGCCTGTCTGAAAAAGTTTTCAGACAGGCATTTTTATCAAAACATTACGATACGGTTGTTAAACATCGTAGGTAGTCGATGCGGTGTTGCCGCCGGTGCCGGTCCAATTGGTGTGGAAGAACTGGCCGCGCGGTTGGTCGATACGTTCGTAAGTGTGCGCACCGAAGTAGTCGCGTTGCGCCTGCAAGAGATTGGCAGGCAAGCGTTCGGTGGTGTAGCCGTCGAGGAAGGTAAGGGCCGAAGCCATGCACGGCATGGGAAGACCTGCTTCCACGGACTTTGCTACTACCTTGCGCCAAGAGGGTAAGGCGTTTTGCAAAATGTTGCGGAAATAGTCGTCGCTGCCTAAGAACACCAAATCGGGATTTTTCTCATAAGCATCGCGGATATTGCCGAGGAAGGCGCTGCGGATAATGCAGCCTTCGCGCCACAATAAAGCGGTTTGGCCGTAATTCAGTTGCCAGTTGTGGGTTTCGCTGGCTTCGCGAATCAGCATAAAGCCTTGGGCATAAGAAATGATTTTGGAAGCCAACAAGGCCAGCCGCAAGGCTTCCAGCCATTCTGCGCGGTCGCCCTCGATTTGGCTAACGCTGTGGCCGAACAGTTTGCTGGCGGCTACACGCTGTTCTTTAAACGAAGAAACGCAGCGGGCGAATACCGCTTCGCTGATCAGGGTAAGCGGGATGCCTAAATCAAGCGCATTAATGCCGGTCCATTTGCCGGTACCTTTCTGGCCGGCGGTATCGAGGATTTTTTCAACCAACGGCTCGCCGTTTTCATCTTTAAAGCCCATGATATCGGCAGTAATTTCAATCAGATAGCTGTTTAACTCGGTTTGGTTCCAAGCAGAGAAGGTTTGGTGCATTTCTTCGTCGTTCATGCCCAAGCCGTCTTTCATAAACTGATAGGCTTCGCAGATCAACTGCATATCGCCGTACTCGATGCCGTTGTGCACCATTTTCACAAAATGGCCGGCACCGTCACGGCCGACCCAATCGCAGCAAGGTTCGCCTTCTTTGGTTTTGGCGGCAATCGCTTGCAAAATCGGTTTCACGCGTGGCCAAGCGGCTTCGTTACCGCCGGGCATAATCGAAGGACCGTGACGGGCGCCTTCTTCGCCGCCGGATACGCCGGAACCGACAAACAAAATGCCTTTTTCGGCTAAAGCTTGGGTACGGCGGGTGGAATCGGGGAAATTGGCATTGCCGCCGTCGATAATGATGTCGCCTTTATCCAAAAGCGGTACCAATTGATCGATGAAATCGTCTACTACGCTGCCGGCACGCACCATCAGCATCACGATACGCGGGCTTTCCAGCTTACCGACCAACTCTTCCAGGCTGTGCGCGCCCATGATTTGAGTATCTTTGGCAGGGCCCGCCAGAAAATCGTCTACTTTGGAAACGGTACGGTTGTAGGCCACTACTTTGAAGCCTTTATCGTTCATGTTGAGAATCAGGTTCTGGCCCATTACGGCCAAACCGATTACGCCGATGTCACCTTTCATTTGCTGTCCTTAATCTATTGAAAGTTCTTGCTTGTGATCGTGAATCCGTTTCTTTTCTTTCGGAAACGGTATTTGATAGAAATAATGAAGAATTTCGGAAAAGTCGTTACTTTACCTTATCATGTTTAAGCCCGACAACATTTCCGCCATAAAACTTTCTTTTTTACTCCATTTGAATCTCTTATTGCGTGAAAAGCCGGTTTTTTAAAACAGTTTATCTTTTTATTATTTATAAAAAAGATGATAAAGAAGAAGGGATGGTTTTTTGTGGATAATTTATCTTTTTATTTTTAAATGAAAAAGATAGCCTGTCTGAAAACGGATGGGTAACTCGGGTTTGCTACAGTGGACAATTGTGGATATTTCTTTATGCTGCTGCTGTTTTGTGGATAAAAGAGAGCTTGCCCACATGTTTTCGCCGGTTTTTCTTTTTTCAGACAGGCATCGTTTAGCGTTTCAAGCCGCATTATCCGGCAAATGGTGGAAAGCCGGCGGCTGTTCGCCTTCGTTTTTAAATTCCACCCACTCATACGCTTCAGGATCGGCCAACACTGCGCGTAATAAGGCATTGTTAATCGCATGACCGGATTTATAACCTTCGAAAGCGCCGATAATCGGATGGCCGAGGATATAAAGATCGCCGATGGCATCAAGGATTTTATGGCGCACGAATTCATCGGGATAACGCAGGCCTTCGGGATTGAGCACGTCGGTGTCGTCGATGACGATGGCGTTGGAAAGATTGCCGCCCAAGCCCAGATTGTGCGCGCGCATCATTTCCACTTCCTGCATAAAGCCGAAAGTGCGGGCGCGGGCGATTTCGTCTACATAATTTTTGCCGGCGAAATCGATTTCGAAAGTGGGGTTGCTGCGGTTGAATACCGGATGGTCGAATTCGATGGTCAGCGTTACTTTAAAGCCTTCATAAGGTGTAAATTTCACCCATTTTGTGGGTTCTTCTACTTTTACTTCTTTCAATATCCGCAAAAAGCGTTTCTGTGCCTTTTGATCGACGATGCCGGCATCTTGCAACAGATAAATAAACGGCAGGCTCGAGCCGTCCATAATCGGAATTTCAGGGGCGTTCAGTTCGATAAGAGCGTTGTCGACGCCGTAAGCCGACAAGGCCGACATAATGTGCTCGATGGTGCCGACCCGTACGCCTTCTTCGGTAACGATGGTGGAAGAGAGGCGCGTATCGTTAATCAAATAAGGAGAAAGCGCAATCGGCTCGCCCTGTTTGCCGGGCAAATCGGTACGGCGGAACGAAATACCGCTGTTTTCCGCGGCCGGATGCAAGGTCAGCGCCACCCGCTCGCCCGAATGCAGGCCGACGCCGGTTACGTGAATGGATCGGGCTAAAGTACGTTGAAACATGATGTTATCCTTCTCAAAACCGTTTTCATCATACGGCAAAACCGCCGGGGGCTATATAGTATTTGACTATGGATAAACTAGTTTTTTCCACATAAAGAAAAAAGATTTCTTTTTTTATCCCCAATTATCCCCTGCCGCAAAATACGCTTTCCAACAGCTTTCGCCTATGCTTATCCGGAGGGTTTCAGACAGGACTAATTACTGATTATCCTATATAATTTTGGGTTATCCACAGATAAAAAAGTATTCATCTTCTTTTATCATTATCTTTTTTTTAATTATATAAAAGTATGTTTTTTTCATGGAAGCGCAAAGATTTACCCAATCAAACTATTGTAGCTTTAGGTAGTTTTTCGAAAATATGGTAAAAATAGCGCATACAGATTAATGCCTTAAACAAACAATTCCTTTATTGTTAATAGGAGATACACCATGAGTATTAAAGTAGCGATTAACGGTTTCGGCCGCATCGGCCGCTTGGCTTTGCGCCAAATTTTGAAAACCGACGGCATCGAAGTAGTAGCGGTAAACGATTTGACCCCGCCCGATATGTTGGTGCATCTGTTTAAATACGACACCACTCAAGGCCGTTTCCAAGGCGAGGTAGAGCTGAAGGATGACGGTATGGTGGTAAACGGAAAAGCCGTCAAAATGTTTGCCAACGCCAATCCGGAAGAATTGCCGTGGGGCGAATTGGGCATCGACGTGGTATTGGAGTGTACCGGCTTTTTTACCAAGAAAGACAAAGCCGAATTGCACATTAAAGCCGGCGCTAAGAAAGTGGTGATTTCCGCCCCTGCCGACGGTGATGTGAAAACCGTGGTATTCGGCGTGAACCAAGATATTCTGGACGGCAGTGAAACCGTGATTTCCGGCGCTTCCTGCACCACCAACTGCTTGGCGCCGATGGCTGCCGTATTGCAAAAAGAATTCGGTGTAGTCGAAGGCCTGATGACCACCATCCATGCCTACACCGGCGACCAAAACACCTTGGATGCGCCGCACCGCAAAGGCGATTTCCGCCGTGCCCGCGCCGCCGCGCAAAATATTGTGCCCAACAGCACCGGCGCTGCCAAAGCCATCGGCTTGGTGATTCCGGAACTGAATGGCAAATTGGACGGCTCTGCCCAGCGCGTACCGGTTGCCACCGGTTCGCTGACCGAATTGGTTACCGTGTTGGAAAAAGTGGTGAGCAAAGAAGAAGTAAACGCAGCGATGAAAGCCGCGACCAATCAGTCTTACGGCTATACCGAAGAGCCTTTGGTTTCTTCCGACATCATCGGCATGGAATTTGGTTCGCTCTTCGATGCCACCCAAACCCGCGTGATGACGGTTGGCGACAAACAGCTGGTGAAAACCGTGGCTTGGTACGACAACGAAATGTCTTACACCTGCCAGTTGGTACGCACCCTGCACTACTTCGGCCAACTGATCAGCAAATAAACGTCTGATTGCTTAATGGAAAATGCCTGTCTGAAAACTTTTTCAGACAGGCATTTTGTTTTGCGCTTGTATGCAAATACGGTGAATTAACTTAAATTAATTCCGGTTCGGGTTTGCTGCCTGATGGTAAAAATAATATTTCGTGCAAGATAAGGTTTAATGAAAAAATGCCTGTCTGAAAACTTTTCAGACAGGCACAGACATCTTTTGGTTTAGAAGGAAAAAACGGATAGCCGAATGAAGCGTGAGTATGACGTACGCACTTTTTATTCGCTTGATTGGCTATATATAATCTTTTTAACGATCAAGGAGGGCTTTACTTATGACAACTTCAATCGTTCAGTATACAGGCGATCTGCATTGCGAATTAACCCACCTGCAAAGCGGCAGCCGGATTGCGACCGATGCGCCGATCGATAACAACGGCAAGGGAGAAGCTTTTTCGCCTACCGATCTGTTGGCGACTTCCCTCGCCGCCTGCGCACTGACCATTATGGCAATGAAAGCCGACGGCATGGGCATAGCGCTTACCGGTGCGCGCGCCGAGGTAAGTAAGGAAATGGCGGCCAATCCGCGCCGGGTGGCCAAGGTGAAAGTTGATTTCTATCTCAGCGTGCCGGCAGACGAAGCGTTGCGCCAATTGTTGGAAGCCACCGCCCGCGCCTGCCCGGTTGCACAAAGTTTGGGCAAAGATTTGGTGCAGGAATTTGTGTTCCATTATTCTTGAACGGGCGTGCGGCAATAATGGATTAAAATGCCTGTCTGAAGCTTTTTCAGACAGGCTGAGGCCTTTGCAAAATTCTTTTTGATACGTTCAAACACGTGCGTCATGCTCGGGCTTGATCCGAGCATCTGGTCGTTTAAGAAGAAATAACAGATACTCGGGTCAAGCCCGAGTATGACGAAAAATTAATCAATTTAGGAATAACGGCTTTATTACAAAGGTCTCAGGCTTTCGGCTATTTATTGCGGTACACCCGAAGCCGCCCGGGTTTTGCCTGCTTCCTGTTGTTTCTGCAACTGCGCCGCTTTTTTACGCGCCGCCGCTTCTTTCATTTGTTGTTGCGCTTTTTCATCGGGTACCGATATCCATACACCGGCAACGATAACGCTTAACAGCGCGATATAAAACCAAACTTTGTTGACGTTCATTTTTTCCCCTTAATTATATATTTAACGTTTAATCGCCAGCACCAGAACGCCGCCGCTGATCATGGCCAAACCCAGCCACTCGCGCAGATTCGGCCGTTCGCCGAGGAACACCACCGCCAGTAAGGCGACCAGTACCAAGCTGAGTTTGTCGACCGGCGCCACTTGATAGGCTTCGCCCAATTGCAATGCTTTGAAATAAGCCAGCCAGGAAGCACCGGTGGCGAGGCCGGAGAGGATCAGGAACAGCCAGTTTCTGGCGGTGAAACTGCCGATGCCCTGCCATTTTCCGGTGTAGCTGAGAAACAGTGCCAGCGCGGCGATGATCACCAGCGTACGGATGAACGTAGCAAAATCAGAATCTATGCCCTGCAAGCCGGCTTTGGCGAAAATCGCGGTTAAGGCGGCGAAAAAGGCGGAAGCGAGTGCCCAGTATAACCAGGGAGCAGCCATGGCGGTATCCTTTTCGGGTTGAGTGTTTGCGGCAGAGTATAGCGCGAAACGGCGGGCGGCGGGATGGTGGATAGGCCTGTCTGAAATATTGGCGGGAAGCTTGGCGCGCGTTCAAAATCTTCACAATATTTCCGGCCGGTTTTCTTTAAAAGACAAAGATACTCGGGTCAAACCCGAGTATGGCGCAACCGCGAACTTCGCAGAAACCCGCTACGCTCGTTTTAGCTCCGCAGAAACTCGCTGCGCTCGTTTTCAGACAGGCATTCCGAGGATAGGCTTACTCTGCGTTATAATCCGGGTACTTTGCTTTTTTGAGAGACATCACCATGAACGCGGAACAACTTCAAGCGTTTCTGCATCAGGGCATTGCCGCCAGTGCGGCTTTGCGTATCGAGGTAACGGCTTGCAGCCCGCAGGCGGTGGAAATGCTGATGCCGTTTGCGCAAAACCACAATCATAAAAACACCACTTTCGGCGGCAGTATGGCACTGGCGGCGACTTTGTGCGGCTGGGCGATGGTGCATGTGCGCTGTCCTGAAGCAGCGGGCAATATTGTGATTCAAGAGAGCCGGATGCGTTATCTGAAACCCGGTACGGGCGATTTGCGGGTGGTCAGCCGCGCGCCCGAGGAAGCGGCTTGGGACAAGTGCTGCGAGATGCTGCGCCGCCACGGCAAGGGCAAAATCGAATTGGTGAGTGAGTTGTGGTACGGCGAGGTGCTGACGGCTGAGTTTTACGGCAAATATGTGGCGCTGGCTTGAGGGGTGGATGTGTGCGGGGTTGGTTGAGGTTTAAACAACGCGTGCGAGCCGGAGCATCGAGCCGGGGCATACACCCTACGGTCAGGTTACGCTGGCTTTTTAGCATAAAAAGCCCAAATAGCATCAAACTCTATAATATATCTCAGTAAAGGATTTGAGATATGATAAAAACATCAAATTCTTCTTTATCTAAATTATGGGCAGGTTTAGCAAATGCCATGTATTTTCCGAAAATTATGGTTATCGGTATTCCCGTTTTAATATTCATTAGTTTATTTTTTGTCCCTGAAAGCTTTATGGGATTAACTAAAAGTTCAAAAACAATGGAATCAAGCTATAGAAATAAATGGCTATTTGACATAATCTACATTTCTTCAATATTACTTTTTATAAACTTACATATATCCATCTTTTTCAAAAAAGCTGCAGGTACTACTTTTGAGAAGATAAATAATGTTTTTAAGTTTAATGGGAATCCCGCCTACATTAAATTTATATTCTACTTAATATTTTTTATATATTGCGTATCCATGAATATAAATTCTTCAGATTCCACACGGTTTTTAATGGAATATAAGAGGTCGGCATATATTAATTTTTTTATCTATATAGTTTTATTTTACTATATGACGATAGTATTGGGCTCTGTTGCATTGTCAATAAAAAGAAATGACAATAAGCAAACCTAAGGTATGTGTGGTACGCACGCACGCGCTTGGTTGAGGTTCAAACAACGTGTGCGTGCCGAGGACTCATATACCATACCCTTGGTTTAAATAATGCCTGTCTGAAAACATCCAACCCTCATTCCATCAACGATATATAACCAAACTGTCTTAACAAACAACCAACCATTCTTTCCCTTTTTCAGACAGGCATTTTAAAGTAGCGCCATCAAAAATCCCTCTGAATTTTCTCCATGCGTCTGTTAAAAACTCCCAGCGTGTTGCCCGGCTTCGGACTGAGCCTGGGCATTACCGTGCTTTGCCTGTCGCTTCTGGTGGTGTTGCCGTTTGCCATGATGGCAGTCAGCGCCGCGCAGATGGGACTCTCGGCGTTTTGGCAAACCATTACCGAGCCGCGTGTGTTGGCGGCGGTGTGGCTGAGCCTGCGGATGTCGTTTTTTGCCATGCTCACCAATATTTTCTTCGGCACGCTGGTGGCCTGGGTATTGGTACGCTATCAGTTTCCGTTTAAAAACCTGGTAAACGCGCTGGTAGACCTGCCCTTTGCATTGCCCACGGCGGTTACCGGTATTGCCTTGGCGACGCTGTATGCGCCCAACGGCTGGCTGGGCCAATGGTTCGCTCCTTTCAAAATCGCGTTTACGCCGATCGGCATCTGGATTGCGCTGGTGTTTGTGAGCCTGCCGTTTATCGTGCGGGCGGTGCAGCCGGTGTTGGAGGAGTTATCGGGCGAATACGAAGAGGCGGCGGCCACTTTGGGGGCAAACCGCTTGACCACGTTCCGCCGCGTTTTGCTGCCGGAAATTTTGCCGGCGCTGTTAACCGGCGCCGGTATGATGTTTGCCCGCGCTACCGGCGAATTCGGTTCGGTGATTTTTATTGCGGGCAATATTCCGATGGTTTCGGAAATTTTGCCGCTGATTATCACTGGCAAGTTGGAGCAGTATGACGTGCAGGGCGCATCGGCGGTTGCCTTGTTTATGCTGATGATTTCCTTTGTGATTCTGTTTGTGCTCAATGTCAGCCAATGGGCGCTGAGCAAGCGTGCGGGGGCGAAAGCATGAGCATGAAAACCAATCCGAATATTACCGAACCGCGTTCGCTGCAATGGCTGCTGATCGGTGTGGCCTTGCTGTTTCTGCTGGTGATGCTGGTGATTCCTTTGGCGGCGGTGTTTTTCGAGGCGCTCAAAGGCGGCTGGGAATTGTACGTCGCCTCTTTGGTCGATGCCGAAGCGCAGTCGGCCATCCGCCTGACCCTGATTACCGCTGCGATTGTGGTGCCGGTTAATGCCGTTCTCGGCATCGCAATGGCCTGGCTGCTGACCCGCTTCGATTTCCGTGGCAAACAAATGCTTACCACTTTGCTCGATTTGCCGTTTTCGGTGTCGCCGGTGGTGGCCGGTTTGATGTTTGTGCTGCTGTTCGGTGCGCACACCGCTTTGGGCGGCTGGCTGGAAAGCCAGGGCATTCAGATTATTTTCGCGGTGCCCGGCATTATTCTGGCGACGCTGTTCGTTACCTTCCCGTTTGTGGCACGCGAGCTGATTCCGCTGATGCAGTCGCAAGGCGACAGCGAAGAGCAGGCGGCGCTGATTTTGGGCGCTTCGGGCTGGCAGATGTTTTGGCGGGTGACGCTGCCCAACATCAAATGGGCGCTGATTTACGGCATCATCCTCACCAATGCCCGCGCGATGGGCGAATTCGGTGCGGTGAGCGTGGTTTCCGGCCACATCAGAGGCGAAACCAATACCATCCCGCTATTGGTGGAAATTTTGTATAACGAATATCAATTTGTCGGCGCGTTCGCCCTCTCCAGTATTCTGGCGTTGCTGGCGATTGCCACGCTGGTACTGCAAGACATCGTAACCCGCATCCAGGCGCGCAAACTGGCCGCTGCCGAAAGGAAAGACGCATGAGCATCACCATTGAAAACCTGAACAAGCATTTCGGCAGTTTTCAGGCTTTGAACAATATCAACCTCAACGTGCCCACCGGCAAGCTCACTTCGCTGTTGGGGCCTTCCGGCTGCGGCAAAACCACTCTGCTGCGCATCATCGCCGGGCTGGAAAACGCCGATAACGGCCGCATTCTGTTCGACGGCCGCGACGTTACCCGCGAGCATGTGCGCGACCGCAAAGTCGGTTTCGTGTTCCAGCACTACGCCCTGTTCCGCCACATGAACGTGTTCGACAACGTGGCCTTCGGCCTTACCGTGCTGCCGCGCGGCGAGCGGCCGGGCAAGGGGGAAATCACCGAAAAAGTGATGAATCTGTTGAAACTGGTGCAGCTGGAACATCTGGCCAAATCCTATCCGCACCAGCTCTCCGGCGGCCAGCGCCAACGGATTGCGCTGGCGCGCGCGCTGGCGGTCAATCCCAAACTGCTGTTGTTGGACGAGCCTTTCGGCGCATTGGATGCCAAGGTGCGTAAAGAGTTGCGTACTTGGCTGCGCGAAATCCATCATGAATTGGGCGTAACCAGTATTCTGGTGACCCACGATCAGGAAGAGGCGCTGGAAGTTTCCGATGAAATCGTGGTGATGAACCACGGCAAAATCGAGCAGACCGGTGATGCCGACGTGCTTTACCGCCGGCCGAAAAACGCTTTTGTGGCGGAATTCCTCGGCGAAACCAATGCCTTCGAAGGCCGCATCGAAAAAGGTGCTTGGCATTATCAGGATTTCACCTGGCCGCTTGATCAGCAGGGACGCTGGCAGGAACAGGCCGCCGTCGGTTATGTGCGCCCGCACGAATGGCGCTTGAGCGGTAACAGTGACAAACCGATGCTGGAGACCAGCATTAGCGATATCCAGATTTCCGGTGCACTCACCCATCTTGTCGTGCAGCCACTGCCAAAAGGCGAACCTATCCGTGTCAGCTTCGCCACCAGCGAAGCTTCCAAGTTGGGGTTGAAAGTCGGTGGCGAATTGTTGCTGAGCCCGAAACAGGTTTATGTATTCGGCCAGAGCGAGTTGATCGATTTTGCGATTTAATGCAATGCTTAATACGCTCAAATGCCTGTCTGAAATCTTTCAGACAGGCATTTGCCTATGTAGCGTTTAAACCGAAGGTACGCCGTTTAACAAATCATCCAATGTTAAATCCGGTGAGGCATTTTGGATGGTAACGCTGTTTTTATAGGTAGGGGTGTAACCATTCGTTTGATTCACGGAAGTGGTGAAAGTCAGTACGCCGCTAGCGGCATCCCATTCGATCGGGGCGTTATCCAGCAGGTTGTTCAGCGTGATGGTGTCTTCTCCTTTGGTGAAGTCGGTGATGACATCATGGCCGCTGTTGTTGCCGAAAATAAAGGTATCTTGGCCGCCTTTGCCGGTGAGGATGTCGTTGCCGCTGCCGCCGATCAGGATATCGTTGCCGCCGGCACCGGTTAAGGTGTCGTTACCGCCTTGCGGAGCGGTTTTTGCCAGATCCCAAGAGCTATAGTTTTGGATAAAGGCAGCCATATCGGCATCGGTATAGCTTTTACCTCCATAACGCAAGCTGTCGCGTACAGCTTCGAGGCTGTTGATGTATTGTTCGCCGTCGAAGGGGATTCTGTTGCTATCGCTGCCCCATAAGTCATCCACATATAAATGGTCGCCGATCAACACGACTTTGCCGATATTAACGCCCAAGGTTTCGGCGGATAAGACGCTGTCGCCGGAGCGGTCTTGGTTAACATCGCCTATCATTACGGCGGTGTTATCGTTGCCGCGCAGGGTGGCGCTGTTTTCCGCTTGCAGGCTGCCGTAAGAATATTCAAAGCCGTCGTAGGTTAACTTCAGCACCGAAGTATCGGTTTGTTCGCCGTTGCTTACGGTATAAGTGATGTCGCCCTGATAATATTGGTTGGTGTGGTTGCTGACAAAGCTGAACTGGCCGGTGGACTTCAGCTCGAATGTGCCGGTATTGAGCGTAACCACTGAATCGGGGGCGTAATGCACGCCGTCAACCACGAAGCCGGTTACCGACAAATCGCCGGCAAGTGCTTTGCCGTTGAGCGTGTTTTCGGTATTGGTGAATACCGAGCCTAAACCGTTGTTGACTGCCTGCCAGGTTTCGTCGCCGTCGCTGAAGGTGGCGAGCTTGGCAGGATTATCGCGTACGGTATCGTTCTGACTGTTATCCAGTGTGAAATCGAGGATGGAAGTGCCGGTTTTGCCGCCGCGGCTGAGCGTGTAGCTGGCCTGATAGCGGTAAGCTTCTTCGGCTGCGGCCGCGCCGTTGACTTTCAGCAGGCCGTCGCTGTGGATAACGAAGCTGCCGATATCGGTTTGAACGGTTTGGCCGGCGTGGTAGGTTTTGCCGTTGAGGGTAAACGAGGTAACCTTGAACGATTTGTCGTCAAAGAGATAGGTTTGCGCGTAATTGCCGTAGTAGGTCAGCGTATCGCTATCATCGTAAGGTACCAGCTCGGCGGCTTTCAGTTTGTTACCGGCCTGTAAAAACAGCGAAGAAGAAGATGCTTTATAACCGTTGGATACGGTAAACGATATTTCCGGAATCGACCAGCCGCGCTTAAAGTTGGGCAATTCGCGTGCATTAATGTAATAACTGCCGTCGCGGTTTAAGGTAAACAGGCCAACATTATCGATCTCAACGGTTTGGTTGCTTGCATAATAGGTTTTGCCTATGCGGAAACCGGCGATATAAGGCTTATCGGCCGCATCGTATTGATCAAGCAGATTACCTTTTTCCAGCTGGTGTTCCAGTGCATGGGTGCGGGTAAGTTTGGCCTGGGCATTGGCTTTGCTGTTGGCTTCGGCATAAGGCGTCGCCTTTAAGCCCTCGGCCAGATTGAAGCGTGCCACCGAGGTATCGGTTTTGATGCCGGTTTCCGAATTAATTTCAACGGTGTAATGCACATCCGGCATTTTGGTGCCGGCTATCTGCTGGCCTTCCAGATTCAAACGGAAATAACCGTTGCGGTTTACCGTGAAGGTACCGAGGCCGTAGATGGCTGCCTCTTCATCGAATTTATATTTTATGCCGTTGATAGAGAAATCGGTTAGTTTGGATTGTCTGTCCAAAACTAAGCCATAGGGTTTCTCCAACAACATGCCATAGGTATAACTGCTGGTGACCTCGAAGCTTTCATCGGCATCCGGGAAGGTGGGGTAAATCGAATCGTCCCAAGACGGTTCCACATAGTCCGGGGCGACCCTGCGGTCGTCGCGCTGTTCGAATATACCGATATCCAGCGTGGATACTCCGGTTTTTCTGCCGTTGTTGAAGGTGAAGTCGACAAAATGGGTGCCGACACCGTGGCCGGTGGTGTAATAAATATAGGTGCCGTCGCGCAGGATGGTGAAGTCTTCTACCAAATCGGAGTTGTCGCTGGCAGTTTCCCCTACCTGATAGGTTTTGCCTTTGAAGGTGAATTCGGTAACTTCCAGTTTGCCGAACGGATTACCGTCAAGCGTACTCTTGGCTTCGGCCAACACATTGCCGGTTTCCATGAATATGCTTTCGGTATAAAAAGCGCCCACACCGTCTTGCGGTTCGGCCGTGAGCACCGAGCGCTCACCGTCGTTGGGCAGGGCCGATTGCTGTGTCAGATTGATTGTGCCGGTAAATATTTCACCGGTGGCGTTGTCCTGAGCGGTGGTGGTGATAACGGGTACCTTGCCGGTAAAGCCGTTTTTTGGCGTAAAGACGAAAGAACCGTCGCTATTCATTGCGAGCGTGCCAATACCGTCGGCCAGTTCGACGGTGCTGCCGGCTTCATGGCCGAAGGTTTCGCCGTCGGCTGTTTTAACCGAGAAGGCAAGCAGTGTTTTATCGGCTTGCATATCTTCCCAAGCGCGGCCGGAAATACCTTTTTCGTTGTTGCCGACAAATTGTACCGGTGCTAATACGCCGGGCGTTTGCGCTAACTTCCCGCTGGTAATTACGGCTTGGGAGGCCAAAGTGCTGCTGCCTTGCTGTATCACATAATCGATAACCAAAGGGGCGGTCCAGTCGTTTCCTGTTCTGGCCCAAAAACTGCCGTCTTCTCTAACCACTACATCGACGCCCCGAGCGGGGTAGTTTAAAAAAGAATAATTGCCCGGTACATAGCCGTTAACGGAATAAGAAATAATCCGCACACTTTCGGCGGGGTCGGATAACACCGTATTGTTTAAAAGATTGCCTTCGATAAACCATTGGGCACTATGGGTATTGCTATATTGCAGTTTCGTGGTGAGATATTCTCCACGATCAATCATCCAGCTCATGATAGTTCCTCTTTTCTTCACCTGTTTGGTAGATTCCGGCACAAAACCCCAGCCGGCATAACCCCTTGATTATGATGAATGGAAACGTTACATTTTTCTGATCAAACCGCGATTTGTTATTTAAAAAATAATGACATTTATATATTTTATGATATTAAAATAAGCAAATAAAGCGGCAGCGGGAAGGAAATCTGAATCTTTAAAAAAAAGAAATAACAAATGAAAGCATATTGATTTCTTTTAAGAAAATTGCATAAAAAATAAAAATTTAAGAATTTTATGCTGTTGGAAAAATTTTTAAACCTCAAAACGGAACTTAAAAAATCATAAAAAATAGTAGGTTATGTTTTTTCAGACAGGCATTCCTCTTGCATTGCCAAGTTTTGTACAACAAAAGGCTTAGCGCGGGTACAATGACATTTTCCTTTTCTGCACTACCATGACCGACACCGCCCAAATTATCGCCAGCTACGGCCGCCGCTTTACCGTGCGTACCGCCGAGGGTCGCTGTTTTGATGCCACCACCCGTAAAAAACGGGTGGATTTTGCTTGCGGTGATTTTGTGCACATTCATGAAGTGAACCAAGAGCAGGCGGTGATTGAGGATTATTTGCCGCGCACAAGCCTGCTCTACCGGCAAGATGCTTGGAAATCCAAGCTGATTGCGGCCAATGTCAGCCAGTTATTAATCGTGTTGGCGGCGGTGCCTTCTCCTAACGAATGGTTGCTGCAACGGGCGCTGCTGGCGGCGGAGGCGGCGGATATCCGCGCGGTTATTGTATTGAACAAGGCGGATTTGCCGCAAACGGCGCAATGGCGCGAGAAACTGGCGTTTTATCAAACGCTGGGCTATCCGCTGGTGGAAGTGAGTGCGTTGCACGATGTTTCGGCGTTGCGACCGGTTTTGCAGGGCGAAACCAATATTTTTCTCGGCCAGTCGGGGATGGGAAAATCGACGCTGACCAATGCGCTGCTGGGCGGCGAAGTGGCGCGGGTGGGCGAAATCTCTACCGCGCTCGATTCTGGCAAACACACCACCACTCATGCCCGCCTTTATGATTTGGACGGCGAAACCCGCCTGATTGATTCGCCGGGTTTGCAGGAATTCGGCCTGCATCATTTGCAGGCAGCGGATTTGCTGCATTATTTCCCGGATATGCGCCATTTGGTGGGGCAGTGCCGTTTTCATAATTGCAGCCACCGCCAAGAGCCCGGTTGCGCGGTGAAGGCGGCGGCGGAAAACGGTACGCTCAGGCTGGAGCGGTTGGCGTTTTTGCAGAAGTTGACCGACGATTTGTCGCGTTAAGCAATATCGTAACTGTTCCGTCATGCTCGGGCTTGACCCGAGCATCTGTTTGTTCGAGAAGAAAAAGCAGATACTCGGGTCAAGCCCGAGTATGACGAGATACCAATAAATTCAGGATTAAAAAATTTTTTGCAAAGGTCTCAAATTTTTTCGGTTTGCCCGTTTTTTATGATTATCGAATCCGAAACAAAATGCCTGTCTGAAAAATGTTTCAGACAGGCATTTAAGTTTTGCTATAGCGGGTTAACTTAACTTTTTCGCTATAGCAAACCGAAATTACAGTTTGTCGGCTTGTTCGGCCAGATAAGCGGCAACGCCGGCGGCGTCGGCTTTCATGCCTTTTTCGCCTTTGTGCCAGCCGGCCGGGCAAACTTCGCCGTTTTCTTCGAAGAATTGCAGCGCGTCTACCATGCGCAGCATCTCGTCTACGTTGCGGCCCAACGGCAGGTTGTTAACCACTTGGTGTTGCACCACGCCGTCTTTGTCGATCAGGAAGGAGCCGCGGAAAGCCACGCCGCCGCTGCTTTCAACGTCGTAGGCTTTGGCGATTTCGTGGCTGATGTCGGCCACCATCGGGAAACCGACCGGACCGATACCGCCT
This sequence comes from Neisseria sp., assembly GCF_030523955.1. Taxonomy (GTDB): domain Bacteria; phylum Pseudomonadota; class Gammaproteobacteria; order Burkholderiales; family Neisseriaceae; genus Neisseria. The sequence goes on along the minus strand of NZ_JAUNHL010000001.1, from coordinate 36,149 downwards.
TGGTTCACCGGAGTGTTGCGCCATGCGGCATGGGTGAAGTGGCTGTCGATGGAAACGGCGATTACTTCGACATTGCGTTTTTGGAATTCTTCCAAACGGTTGTTGAAGGCGATGATTTCAGACGGGCATACGAAGGTAAAGTCCAGCGGGTAGAAGAATACGACCGCGTATTTGCCTTTTGCCGCGTTTTGGAAACTGAAGTTCTCAACAATGCTGCCGTCGCCCAAAACGGCTGAGAAGGTTTTGTCGTCGTGGAAAAACGGGGCTTTTTTATCTACCAATACGGCCATGGAGTTCTCCTTGATGGGTTTGAAAAAAAACAGGATGCGGCAGATTTTGCCGAAATGCTTACCTTGGAAATGATAAAGCAAATCTGCCGGACTGAATAGTCGTGATTGATAAACTCAATCGTGAGGCTTCGGGCACAGGTTTTGCATTCGGCGGGCATTGGCTGAGTTTATTCTCTTTTCATTCGGGTCAAAAAAGGTTAACTTTCGGTTATCGCCAAGTTGCGCGAACATCCGAAAACACCCCCGATAGAGAGAAAGAGAGTCGTTATGAAACATCCTGCCATTTTGTTGGCCGCCGCGTTTTTGGCAGCCTGTTCTACCCCGAAAAGCAGCGATACGGGCACGCCGGCTGCGCCGCAGGGCGCCGATGCCACGGCACCGGAGCGCGGCAGCGGCTTAACCCGTCAAGAACTGATCCGTGCTTCGCGTTTTATGGCGGCTTCGGCCAATCCGCTGGCCACCGAAGCGGGCTATGAGGTGTTGAAACAAGGCGGCAGCGCGGTGGATGCGATGATTGCGATTCAAACGGTATTGGGTTTGGTGGAGCCGCAGTCTTCCGGTTTGGGCGGCGGCGCTTATGTGGTGTATTGGGACAACCAGGCCAAAAAGTTGACGACTTTCGATGCACGCGAAACCGCCCCCAAGTCGGCTACGCCGCAATTGTTTATGGATGCAAACGGCAAACCGCTGGAATTCATGACGGCGGTGGTCGGCGGCCGCTCAGTGGGCACGCCCGGCGTGCCCCTGTTGTTGGAAGACATGCACAAACGCTACGGCAAGCTGCCGTGGAAAGGTTTGTTTGCCCGTGCCGAGCAGTTGGCAACAGAGGGCTTCGCCGTATCGCCGCGCATGGCCGAATCGGTGAAGGCCAATCAGGAGCCGCTTAAGCGTTATCCGGAAACGGCGGCTTATTTCCTGCCCGGCGGCGAGCCGCTGGCGGCAGGACATTTATTGAAAAACCCGGCTTACGCCGCCTCGGTAAAACTGTTGGCCGAACAAGGCAGCAGGGCGTTTTACCGTGGCGAACCGATGCGCAATATTGTGAAAGCGGTTAACGGCGCCGCAGACAATCCGGGCAAACTCTCGGCCGCCGATTTTGCCGGCTACCGCGTGATTGAGCGCACGCCGGTGTGCGGTGCTTACCGCGAATTTGAAGTGTGCGGCATGGGCGGCTCCAGCTCGGGCGGTATTGCGGTCGGCCAGATTGTCGGCATACTCAACCAGTTTGCGCCGGAACAATTGAAAGCCGATCAGTTGCAAACCTTGCGCCTGCTCGGTGATGCCTCGCGTCTGGCGTTTGCCGACCGCGACCGTTATGCCGCCGATCCGGATTTTGTTAAAGTGCCGGCTCAAGCCTTGTTATCCAATGCCTATCTGAAACAGCGCGCCGCCTTGTTGAAACAAACGGATCAGGCTTTAGCTGAAGTGTCGGCCGGCGAAGTGGCCGGTATCAAAACCGCTTCGGCCTCGGCCATCGAGCTGCCGTCTACCAGCCATATCGTGGTGGTGGATGCAGCGGGTAATGTGCTCTCGATGACCACATCAATCGAAAATGCTTTCGGCTCCACGTTGATGGCCAACGGTTATCTGCTCAACAACGAATTAACCGATTTTTCGTTCGAAGCGGAGAAAAACGGCGTACCGGTAGCCAACCGGGTGGAGGGCGGCAAACGGCCGCGCTCTTCAATGGCGCCGACCATTGTGCTGAAAGATGGCAAACCTTATCTGGCGGTCGGTTCGCCCGGCGGCAGCCGCATCATCGGCTATGTGGCCAAAACGCTGGTGGCGCACATCGATTGGGGCATGGACATCCAGCAGGCGATCAGCTATCCCAATTTAATTAACCGTTTCGGTACCTACGAACTGGAGCAAAACACACCGGCGGCCAATTTTGCCGGCAGCTTGGCGGGCATCGGTTATAAAACCGAAGTGCGCGATTTGAATTCGGGCGTGCAAGGCATTGTGATTACGCCTGAGGGCTTGCAAGGCGGCGCCGATCCGCGCCGCGAAGGCAAGGTAATGGGTGATTAAGCCGGGTTTCAGCCATTAGGTTTTTTCAGACAGGCGTGTGCCTGTCTGAAAAAATGTATGTAGAAAACGACCGGTTATTATTAAAGTGTTTGGATGAATTCTGTTTTGCCGTACGGCAAAACCGGTTTCAGACAGGCATCTATAGTGGATTTAAAATAAAACTCCGAGATTGGAGCGCGGACGTCCTTGTCCGCAAAATATCCAGAATCATACATGAAAAGCGGACGAAAACGTCCGCACTCTACCAGACATTTTATTTGAATCGACTATATCATGCAAAACAGGCAGCAAGATTGCCTGTTTTTTAATCATTCAAATGCAAGCGGATGTTTTTTATCGCTTATCATGTTTTCGCATGAAATCACCAGCACGGCATCATTTTGCCCGTTTATCTTTTTTTGCAGGAATGTTTAGGCCCAATCAGGTAAAATCTGCGGTTTGATTTTTTTCCGTATTACAATTATCTGTTTAAATTTAAGAGATTTTCCCATGAGTGAAATTTTAAAAGCGGTGCTTTTCGGCATCGTGGAGGGCATCACCGAGTGGCTGCCTATCAGTTCGACCGGCCACTTGATTCTGCTCGAAGAGTTTATGCAGCTGAATATGTCGCCTTCTTTTGTCAATATGTTCCTGGTGGTGATTCAGCTGGGTGCGATTATGGCGGTGGTATTGCTGTATTTTAATAAAATCTGGCCGTTTGGCGCGGGCATGAGCCTGCTGCCGGAAAAAAAAGTGTTGTGGTATAAAATTTTTGCCGCTTGTATGCCGGCTGCGGTTATCGGCTTGTTATTTGACGATTATATCGAAGCGCTGTTCTTCAATCCTTGGACGGTGGCGATTATGCTGATTTTGTTCGGTATCGGTTTTATCGGTATCGAAAACCACAATAAAAAAGTAACGCCGCGGGTGAACTCGTTGGAGGAAATCACGTATAAAGATGCGTTTTGGATTGGTATGTTCCAGGTGGTTGCTGCGGTTTTCCCTGGTACCAGCCGCTCCGGCTCTACCATTTTGGGCGGTATGGTGATGGGGTTGCGCCGCGAAGTGGCCGCCGAATTTACCTTCTTTCTGGCGGTTCCGGTGATGTTTGGCGCCAGCGCGCTGAAAATCGCCAAACATGGCTTGGACTTTACCAGTGAAGAGTTGGCGGTAATGGGCGTAGGCCTGATTTCCAGCTTTTTGGTCAGCATCATCGCCATCAAATTTCTGATGACCTATATTAAAAAGCACGACTTTAAAGTTTTCGGTTGGTACCGCATCGTGTTGGGCATCGTGATTATTCTGTATTTCACCATGTGGAATCAGGTGTAAACAGTAAATATATAAGTAAATAGTATTAGCAACAAATAAAGCATTATTTCTCTTTTTCAGACAGGCATATTACAATGCCTGTCTGAAATTTTTTATATAAGGAAAACCAATGAAAACTGTTACTACTTTTGCCGCTCTGTTTGCGCTGGCCGCTTTGGCCGGTTGCTCACCGAAAACCGAACAGGCTGCGGTTCCTGCCGCCTCCGGTGCTTCCGGTACGGTCGCTGAAGGCGGCAACGGCGTGAAGCTGCTGAATGTGTCTTACGATGTGGCGCGCGATTTTTATAAAGATTACAACCCGATGTTTGTCGAGCAGTTTAAGAAAGACAACGGCGGGGCGGAGATTTCCATCCAGCAGTCGCACGGTGGCTCCAGCAAGCAGGCATTGGCGGTGGCCAATGGTTTGGCGGCCGATGTGGTGACCATGAACCAGGGCTCGGATATCGATTTGCTGGTGAAAAAAGGTTTGGTGAAAGCCGGCTGGGAACAAGCTTTCCCGGATAATGCGGTTCCGTTTACCAGTACCACCGTATTTTTGGTGCGCAAAGGCAATCCGAAAAACATTAAAGATTGGGGCGATTTGGCGCAAGAGAATCTGCAAGTGGTGATTTCCAATCCGAAAACCACCGGCAACGGCCGCTATTCCTTCCTCGGTGCTTACGGTTATGCGCTCAAAGCTAATAACGGCGATGATGCCAAAGCCCGCGAATTTGTCGGCAAAGTGCTGAAAAACGTGCCGGTATTTGAAAACGGCGGCCGCGCGGCGACCACTACTTTTGTGCAGCGCAGCATCGGCGATGTGTTGGTGACTTTTGAAAACGAAGCCAATCTGGCGGCCAAACAATTCGGTGCCGGCCAATTCGAACTGGTGTACCCGCCTTACTCGGTACGCATGGAAAGTCCGGTGGCTGTGGTCGATAGCGTGGTCGATAAAAAAGGCACCCGTAAAGAAGCGACCGAATACCTGAAATATCTGTGGAGCAAACCGGCGCAGGAATTGGGTGCCAAACTGTATTTGCGCCCGGCCGATAAAGAGGTTTTGGCGGCACACGCCAAAGAGTTGCCACCGGTGGAAACCTTCCGTCCGACCGATGTATTCGGCTCTTGGGATGAAATCATGCCGAAATATTTCGGCGACGGCGGTGTGTTCGACCAGCTTACCGGCGGTGCGAAAACTGCAAAATAAGTTCATCTTTTCGGGTTATCCGTATAAAAACGCTTTGCCGGTTGGCAGAGCGTTTTTTCATACGGCGGGGTAAACAGCCGGTTAGGCGTTTTGCAAAGATTGCGGTTTGATTAACAAATGCCTGTCTGAAAACAAAGGCCGAAGTTTTCAGACAGGCATTTATCCGAGGGCATAGGCATTGTACAATTCGGCAATCACCTCCGCCGCCCTATTCTTTCTCCACGAGAGCTTACATGACCGACCTTTTCAACTACCTCGTCTCATTGTTGGAAAACAGCCCCATTCGCCTCCAATGGATTTATTCCGTGCTGCTGGTGTTGGCGGTGCTGATTATCCGCCAGATATTGTTGCAGCTGAATTTCCGCCGTCATCCCGAGATGGAAATTGAAGACAAACGGCGGGCGGTGGTGGTAAGCCGCAATCTGGCGTTTATCGCCTGCATAATTTGCTTGTTTGCGGTGTGGGCGAGCCAGATTCAGACCTTCGCCCTCTCGATGGTGGCGGTAGCGGCGGCCACGGTTTTGGCGACTAAAGAGCTGATTATGTGTTTGTCCGGCAGCTTGTTGCGTGCGGTAACCAAACAGTATTCGGTGGGTGATTATATCGAAGTCGGCCATATGCGCGGGCGGGTGGTCGATATCAATCTGCTCAATACGTTGATGATGCAGGTCGGGCCTAATGATTTGATCGGCCAGCTTTCCGGCAAAACCATTTCGTTTCCCAACAGCCTGCTGCTCAGCCAAACGGTGCAGCGCGACAATATTCTGGGCAGTTTTGTGGTGCATACTTTCGAAATACCCGTTCCCATCCATCTTGATTCCGATGCCATCGTGCCCCCGTTGGATGCGGTATTGCAGAAAAAATGTGCGCCGTACATTCAGGCCATCGAGAAATATCACGAGGTGGTTCAGGTGCAAAAACTGTTTATCACGCCGGCCGCCCGCCCGCGTATCAGCCGTGTACCGCATGATGATAAACTTTATTTATTGGTGGTACGCTTTGCTTCGCCGGTGGCCAAACGTTTGGAAATCCAGCAATTGGTGCTCGATGAATTTCTGCGTATCCAATACCGCCTGTTAAAAAACGATCCGATTACCCCTTAATTTCCGTGAGAGGATGGATGATGAACTTACAGAACATCGCCGAACGGCTGATGGCGACGGGTAAAAGCGTAAGCTGTGCCGAATCTTGTACCGGCGGATTGCTGGCGGCGGAATTTACCCGCCTGCCGGGCAGCTCCGCTTGGTTTCATATGAGCTGGGTAACGTACAGCAACGAGGCTAAACAGCGTTTGCTCGGCGTACTGCCGCATACCTTGGAAACGCACGGTGCGGTAAGCGAAGAGACGGTGCGCGAAATGGCCGACGGTGCCCTCCGGTTGGCCAATGCCGATTATGCCCTATCGATATCCGGAATTGCCGGCCCGGATGGCGGCAGCGCGCAAAAGCCGGTCGGCACCGTCTGCTTTGGATTGGCTACCCGCCAAACCAGCTTCGCCCGCCGCATGCATTTTACCGGCGACCGCGATGCGGTGCGCGCACAGGCGGTGGCGTTTGCTTTGCAATGGTTGGCGCAGGAATTAGCGGATTAATATCTGCTGTTTGGGTAAGAATTATTTTTCAGACAGGCATTGGGGTTTCTCGTATGCCTGTCTGAAAAAACATTGAATGTAAATTTGTATACTATTCGAGCATACAGATGATTGGATATTGCCGGTATTTGAGCCGACTGTTTAGGCAAATGCCTGTCTGAAAACAAAGCGATATTTCATAAAACGGAAAATTTGCGCCTGTTATCGGCTTGGCGCCGTATGACCCGCTTTTACCGCCAGCACCTGCGCTTGGCGGCCGTTTACCGAAAAATGCACTTGATAAGCGTCTACCGCCATCACATACACCCGCTCGGGTAAATCCTGATATGCCGGGCGCGGGTCTTGCGCAATGCTTTGTTCGATGAGATCGATCAAGCTTTTCGGCAGATTGTCGCCTACTCCCGCTTGCCAGCAAACATCCAGACGTTCCGGCTCGCCGCTGACAAAACCGCTGGCCGCGTCGGGTTTGGCTTCCACAAAGGGAATATACGGTTTGATGTCGATAACCGGCGTGCCGTCCATCAAATCGGCGCCGCTGCACCAGATACGTACCGGTTGGCCACTGTCTATCCGTTCCAGCTTTAATAGCGACAAACCTAAATGATTGGGCCGGTGCGGGCTGCGGGTGGCGAATACCCCCATTTTATGTTTGCCGCCCAAGCGCGGCGGGCGTACCAGCGGCGACCAGCCTTCTCCCAACACGCCGTGGAAGATAAAATGCACCCAGATATAGCCGAATCCTTCCAGCCCGCGCACACAGTCTGCGTTGAAGTCATCATCTAGTGTGATGCAGATTTCAGCGGCCGGTACCAAGCCGGGTTGGCGGGCCACACCGAATTTTTGGCGATAAGGAGAGCTAATTCGGCCTATGTTGCGAATGGTATATGACATTGTGGATAACTATGTTGAAAAGTTGTGGGAATTGTAGCACGACCGGTGGCGGCTTTTGTTATAATGCGGCTTTGCAGCCGAAAGCCTAGGAAGCACGATGATCGTTTCGATTGATGTGGATGCACAAAAAACCTTTACGCCGCTTTGTCCGCAAGAGTTGCCGGTCGAAGACGGCGATCAGATTGCCGCCGAATTGAATGCACAGGCTGCACTGGCCGATTTGCGGGTGATGACCAAAGATGCGCACAGTCCGGCCGCCAAATGGCTTGTGGATAATCCTGTGGATATGCTGCAAAAAACCGGCCTGAAAAACGCCGATTTAACTTGGGTGTTGCACGCAATAGTGGGCACTAAAGGGTTTGAATTGCTGGACGGTCTGCCGGATATTTCGGGATATGACTATTGTGTGTGGAAGGGGGTAGACCCTGAATTGCACCCTTACGGCGCATGTTATCACGATATTGAACAGCGTTTGAGCACTGGTTTGCTGGAATGGCTGACGGCTAAACAAACCAAAGTCGTATTGGTGGGCGGGTTGGCTACTGATTACTGCGTAAAGCATACCGTATTGCAGCTGGCAGCCGGCGGTAGTTGGCGTGTGGTGGTGAATGCTGCTGCCTGCCGCGGCATCGCTCCGCAAACCGTGGAGGCGGCTTGGGAGGAAATGCGTCAGGCCAATGTGGTTATTTTAGAAAATGCCAATGAGGTACAGAAATATTTAAAATCAATAACTTAAATTTTATTTGCTTTATGTTTCACGTGAAACATCTGCGGGAATGCCTGTCTGAAAATAATTTCCGGCTAATTTGAATGCTTGTTTAAGAGTTAGAAATATGAAAGTCCTGCTCGTACGCCTCTCCAGCATGGGAGATTTGATTCATACGCTGCCGGCAGTGGAAGATTTGGCGCGTACGTGCCCGCAGGTAGAGCTACAATGGTTGTGTGAGGCTGGTTTTGCAGATATTGCGCGCCTGCATCCGTTTGTGCGTAAGGTTCATGTACTGCGTTGGCGGCAATGGCGTAAGCAACTTACTCATGCGGACACTTGGTATGCGTTGAAAGATTTAAAAGAGGTGTTACGCCGTCAGCAATTTGATTTTGTGTTGGATAGCCAGGGATTGTTTAAGAGTGCCTTGTTTGCGCGGTTGTCAGGTGCTCCGGTAAAGGGCTTGGATTCGGCTAGCGCCCGTGAGGCGGGAGCCAGTTGGTTTTATCAGCAAAAATTTACAGTACAAAAAGGCTTGGATGCGGTATTGCGCAACCGGTTGTTGTTTTCTCAGGTTTTTGATTATGAATTGCCGGCCGATTTGAGATTTGGCGTGCAAGTACCGGCTGATGGGGTGTTGCAGGATCTGTGTTCTCCTTATTATGTAGCGTTGCATGCTACCAGCCGGGATAGTAAGTTATGGCGGCAGCAAAATTGGTTAGGTTTGATGCAGAAATTGCATGAGCGCGATGGTGCACACATCTATTTGCCTTGGGGAAATCCGGAGGAACTGGTACGGGCGCAGGAAATGGCGGCTGAACTGCCGTTTGCTCATGTATGCGAAAAGCTGACTTTATCGCAGGCTGCTTATTTGCTACAAGGTGCGGCGGGGATAATCGGAGTAGATACCGGTTTGCTGCATTTGGCTAATGCTCTGAATAAGCCGCTGGTGGGAATTTATACCGATACGGATCCGGAAAAAACCGGCGTACAGGTTTCCGATTGGGCCAGTAATGTAGGCGGAGTTGGGCAGATGCCCGATGTCGAGGTGGTGTATCGGCAATTGTTGTCGAATATGGCGGCGGCTGAATAAGTAATATAATTGAAAAATTTGTCGCGCGGCATGTTACTGGATTCGATAAATCTATTGAAATTTAATGTTGCCCGATTCGGGCAGGGAGTATGGTTATGAAGGCACTGGTTGCGGTAAAGCGCGTGGTGGACTACAACGTTAAAGTTCGGGTAAAAAGCGATGGTTCGGATGTCGATACCGGCAATGTGAAAATGTCAATGAACCCGTTTGATGAAATTGCGGTGGAAGAAGCGGTACGATTGAAAGAGTCCGGTAAAATCAGTGAGATTGTTGCGGTTTCACTGGGGGGTAAGAAAAGCGAAGATACTCTGCGTACCGCATTGGCAATGGGTGCTGATCGCGCTGTGCATGTTGAAACCGAGGCGGTGTTGGAGCCGCTGGCGGTAGCCAAGTTGTTGAAAGCAATAGCTGAAAAAGAGCAGCCGCAATTAATTTTTCTGGGAAAGCAGGCAATTGATGATGATGCCAACCAAACTGCCCAAATGCTGGCGGCATTGCTGAATGCACCGCAAGGTACGTTTGCCAGTAAGGTGGATTTGGATGTTGAAGAGGTGCGGGTTGTTCGGGAAATTGATGGCGGCGTAGAAGAAGTGGCGTTGAAATTGCCAGCGGTTATCAGTGCTGATTTGCGCTTAAATGAGCCGCGTTTTGTTAAGTTGCCTAATTTGATGCAGGCCAAGAAAAAACCGCTGGAAAAGCTGACGCCGCAAGAGTTGGCGATAGAAGTAACGCCGCGCTTGCACGTTAAGGGTTATGCTGAGCCGGCCGAACGCAGCGGTGGGGTGAAAGTAGCGAGTGTGGTAGAGTTGGTTGAAAAACTCAAAGCGGTTAAAGCGATTTGAGGAGTGGAATAATGACAACATTGGTGATTGCAGAACATAATAATCAGACCTTAAATCCGGCGACGCTGCATGCTGTTGGGGCGGCTTGTCGTTTGGGAGAGGTTCATTTGTTGGTGGCGGGGGATAATGCTGCTGAGGTGGTTAACCAAGCCCGTCAGGTAGAGGGAGTGACCAAAGTTTTATCTGCCGACGCCTCCTATTATGCCGGTGGTTTGGCTGAAGAACTGGCGCCGTTGGTGGTGTCGTTGGCGGCAGATTATCGCTATATTGCCGCGACTGCCTCGGCCGCAGGTAAGAATTTGATGCCGCGTATTGCTGCCTTGCTCGATTGTTCGCAGATCTCCGATTTGACTGAGATTGTGAATGAAAATACTTTTATCCGCCCCATTTATGCCGGTAATGCATTTGTTACGGTTAGCAGTGATGAGCCCAGACTGGTATTAACCTTCCGGGCTACCGCATTTGATGCTGTTGCAGCACAAGGCGGCAATGCGGATGTGGTTGATATTGCTCCGGCGGCAGAACAAGGCTTGAGCCGTTTGGTGAGACGTGAGCTGGTTCAATCGGATCGCCCTGAATTAACGCAAGCACGTGTGGTGGTTGCCGGAGGCCGGGCTTTGGGTGGAGCTGAGCAGTTTGATGCGGTATTAACACCTTTAGCAGACGCTTTGGGTGCTGCTATAGGTGCATCTAGGGCTGCGGTAGATGCGGAGTATGCGCCGAATGATTATCAGGTTGGGCAAACCGGTAAAGTAGTTGCACCTGAGTTGTATATCGCCGTTGGTATTTCCGGCGCGATTCAACATATTGCAGGTATGCAAGACAGCAAAGTTATTGTGGCTATCAATAAAGATCCGGATGCCCCGATTTTTAATATTGCCGACTATGGCTTGGTAGGTGATTTATTTGAAATCGTTCCCCAATTAACTACTGCGCTGAAAAACTAAATGTTTCACGTGAAACAGGCCGTCTGAAATTTTCAGACGGCCTTCCCTATTGAAAGAAATCTTATGGAACCCCTACACCCATTAGAAAAAATTTCATTTGCTTCTGATAATTACTCCGGCGCCCATTCTGAGGTTCTGGCTGCGCTAGCTGCTGCAAACGGAGGACATGTTGGCGCTTATGGGAATGACCCTTATACCGAGCGCTTGCAGGAAGTAATCAAACAACATTTTGGTGAGCAGGCACATGCGTGGCCGGTTTGGAATGGAACCGGTGCCAACGTACTGGCTTTGCAGTCGGTATTGCCTCGCTGGGGTGCAGTCATTTGTGCGGAAACGGCACATATTAATGTAGATGAAAGTACAGCTCCGCAGGCGGTTGGCGGTTTCAAGTTATGGGTTATTCCGACTGAAGACGGCAAACTAACCCCCGAATTAATTAACCGCGAAGCGCATGGATATGGTTTTGAGCACAGAGCCCAGCCTTTGGTGGTCAGTATTACGCAAAGTACGGAGTTGGGTACACTTTATACGGTAGATGAGATTCGAGCAATTTCACGGTACTGCCGTGAAAACAATATCATATTGCATATGGACGGCGCACGTTTGGCTAATGCGGCGGCTGCGTTGGATGTCACATTGTGTGAAATGACTACCGATGTTGGTGTGGATATTTTGTCGTTCGGCGGTACTAAAAATGGTTTGCTGTTTGGTGAGTGTGTGGTGGTGCTCAATTCGGAAAAGGTTTCCGACGGCATGAAATATCTGCGCAAGATGAATTTGCAATTGGCTTCTAAAATGCGTTTTCTTTCTGCACAGTTTATTGCTTTGTTGGAGGGTGATTTATGGTTGAGATCGGCGCGGCAAGCCAATGCAATGGCGGCGCGGCTGGTGCAAGGATTGGAAAACATGAAGGGCGTCTCGTTAATGTATCCGCCGCAAGCAAATGGTGTGTTTGTACGTTTGCCTGCCGGTGTGGCCGATAAAGTAAGGGAACATACTTCTTTTTACGATTGGGATACTGAGGGTACGGTACGCTTAATGTGCAGCTTTGATACGCGCGAACAAGATGTGGATGCTTTGTTGCAGTCCATACGGAAAGAGGTGGAAAATTGTGCCGGCTAAAGCGACTACGTTTCGTACGCTTAGCCAACCGGTATCCTCTGAGTTTAAAGAAAAAGGGAGCCGTTTTATTGCTTTTGCCTACCCTATCCGCAGTGTGTCGGAAGTGAAGCCTTATGTGGATGCACTGAGGCAAGAGCATCATAAGGCGCGCCATTGGTGCTATGCCTACCGTTTGGGCGTAGATGGCAATCAGTTTCGCGCCAATGACGACGGCGAACCTTCGGGTAGTGCCGGGAGGCCGATTCTAGGTCAGATTGACTCGGCGAACCTTACCGACGTTTTGGTAGTAGTGGTGCGCTATTTCGGCGGTACACTATTGGGGGTGCCGGGTTTGATTCATGCTTATAAAAGCGCTACTGCTGAAGCGCTGGCTATAGCAGAGGTGGTGGAAAAAAATATTGAGAAAGCGGTATGCTTGCGTTGCGATTATCCGGCGCTGAGTGATGCCATCCGAATAGCAAAAACACATGAGGCGGATATTATCCGGCAGGATTTGCAGTTGGATTGCTTGCTTTATATCCGTATTCCGCTGGCGCGTTATCAAGAGTGCTTAGCAGCCTGGGCGGAAACACGGGCGATAACAATAATGGAAGAAGCGATTTCTCAGGACGAGGAGTAGGCGCACGATGCCTGTCTGAAAGATTGTTTCAGACAGGCATCGTATTATCCGTTATAATTAACGCCTTATGGCCTTTCTGCACTGGCGTTTGAAGGGTTGTTTGATAGGATATTAGCAGGGGCGACATCGGATTAAACGGGATCTTATAACTGTTTGAATATTAATCCCTCCCCTGCCAAAAAAAGGAATGTGAAATGAAATTACTAGTGGTTGGCAGCGGCGGTCGCGAACATGCCCTGGCTTGGAAATTGGCGCAATCCCCTATGGTGGAGACCGTTTTTGTCGCTCCTGGTAATGCAGGTACCGAGCGGGAAGCTAAGTTAACGAATTTGGCAAAAACGGATCATCAGGATTTGATCGAGTTTTGTCGTGCCGAAAATATGGCGTTTACCGTTATCGGCCCGGAAGCGCCATTGGCTGCGGGTATTGTTGATGACTTCCGTGCGGCGGGGTTGCCGGTTTTCGGCCCTACCCGTGCGGCGGCGCAACTGGAGAGTTCGAAAGATTTTGCCAAAGCTTTTATGAAAAGACACGGCATTCCTACTGCGCAATACCAAACCTTTGAGGATGCCAAATCAGCACATGATTATGTAGATGAAAAAGGCGCGCCGATCGTGATTAAGGCGGATGGTTTGGCAGCCGGAAAAGGCGTAATTGTAGCGATGACTTTGAAGGAGGCGCACGATGCCATCGATGATATGCTGTTGGGCAATAAGATGGGCAATGCCGGTGCGCGTGTGGTAATTGAAGACTTTTTGCAGGGCGAAGAAGCCAGCTTTATCGTGATGGTGGATGGAGAGCACGTATTGCCTATGGCCACCAGCCAAGATCATAAACGGCTGTTAGACGGCGATCAGGGCCCGAATACGGGCGGTATGGGGGCGTATAGCCCTGCCCCTGTGGTAACGCCGGAAGTATACGAGCGCGCGATGAACGAGATTATTTTGCCCACCGTGCGCGGTATGAAGGCCGACGGCAATGAGTTTACCGGCTTTCTTTATGCAGGCTTGATGATTGATCAGCATGGAGCGCCGTATACTATTGAGTTTAACTGCCGCTTCGGCGATCCCGAAACCCAACCGATTATGAGTCGTCTCGACAGTGATTTGGCCGTATTGGTACAGGCGGCATTGGATGGCAAGTTGGACGGTGTTAGCGCCGAATGGAATCCGCAAACCGCGGTCGGCGTGGTGCTGGCGGCTGAAAACTATCCGGATAACCCGAAAAAAGGTGATATTATCAGCGGCTTGGAAGAAGCGGATAACATTGGTAAGGTATTCCATGCCGGTACAAACGCGGGCGGTAACGGCGAAATCCTTACCAATGGTGGTCGTGTACTCTGTGTGGTCGGTTTGGGTGACGACACCGCAGCAGCCAAGGCGAAAGCCTACCAGGCTCTGGAAAAAATCCGTTTCGACGGCATGCAATACCGCAGGGATATTGCAGACAAAGCCATCCGGCGTGCTTAAACAAAAGGCCGATAGCAAGGCTTTGCAGATATTTTTCAGACAGGCATTCTTGTCTGGCATCTACCATCAGAAAGAAATACATGGAATACATTTGCCCCGAATGCAGCTCTACTTACGGCTATCACGATGGCAACAGCCTCGCCTGCCCCGAGTGCGGTCATACTTGGCATGAGGAAGAAAGCGGCAGCGTTGATCAAGTTGTCGATGCCAATGGTGTCGTATTGGCTGACGGCGATACCGTTTTGCTGATCAAAGACTTGAAAATCAAAGGCAGCTCGCAAGTCATCAAACAAGGCACAAAAGTCAAAGGTATCCGCTTGCAGCCGGATAGTGATCATAATATCGCCTGCAAAATCGAGGGCAGCGCGATGAATTTGAAATCCGAATTCGTGAAAAAAGTGTGAACGGTTGGCGGACATGATGTAACGGTAGCATAACGGCTTCCCAAGCCTTTTGTGCGGGTTCGAATCCCGTTGTCCGCTCCAGATATGGCGGGAAAATTCCCTTGTACCACCAGGCTACCACGGCGGAGGTGGCAAAATCGGCCTCTTGGAATTTGTCACAGCAACGCATTGGCAGAAATAAAGTTTTCCGCCGTCTATGCCTGTCTGAAAAGTCCGTCCTTTTCAGACAGGCATTTTATCCCACCATCGGAACACAAGCAGCCAGATAATACGGTATATAAAATGAATATATTTTACGAAGAAAGCGGCCAGTTCAAAGTAGCCACCATCGTGCAGAAGAACGACAGCACCTACCAAGTGGATACCCAACACGGCAAACGTACCAAAGTCAAAGCCAACAACGTATTCGCCGAATTCACCGAGCCGCTGGACCAATTTTTCAACGCCGCGCAAACCGAAGCGGGCGAAATCGATACCGATTTATTGTGGGAAACCTGCGGCCAAGAAGAATTCAGCGCCGAAGCAATTGCCGAAGAATATTACGGCCACAAACCCACTGGCACGGAGCTGGCCGCTACCCTGATCGCGCTTTATGCCGCGCCGATGTATTTCTATAAAAAGGCCAAAGGTATTTTCAAAGCTGCGCCGGAAGAAACTTTGAAACAAGCGCTGGCCGCCATTGAGCGCAAAAAACAGCAGGAAGCGCAAATCGAAGCGTGGGTGGAGGAATTGCAGCAAGACCGTTTGCCGCCGGAAATCGCTGCCGATCTGAAACAGATTCTGCATGCGCCCGACAAACAAGCCTTGACCTATAAAGCCTTCAACAAAGCCGCCGATGGCCGCAAAATATCCGCTTACGAATTGGCGAAACGGGTGGGCGGTGTTTCCTCGATGGCCGCTTTTATGTTGGACGGCTTCGAGTTGAAGCACTTTCCCAAAGGTATCGGTTTTCCCGATCTGCCGGTTCCGCCGTTTGAAGAATGGCCGCTGGCCGAAGGCGTCAGCGCTTTTTCCATAGACGACGAAAGCACCACCGAAGTGGACGATGCCCTCTCTTTGCAGGACTTGGGCGGCGGCAATAAGCGCATCGGTATCCACATCGCCGCTCCTGCGCTGGCAATCGAGCCCGGCAGCAGCATTGAACAACAGATTTTTCAACGCCAAAGCACAGCCTATTATCCCGGAGGCAAAATTACCATGCTGCCGGAAAACTGGATCGGCGCTTTCAGCCTCGATGCCGGCAGCGAGCGCTTGGCCATGAGTATTTATTTCGATGTGAACGAACAGTTTCAAGTCAGTAATCCGCAAACCCGCGTCGAGCGCGTAAAAATTGCCGAAAACCTGCGTATCGGTACCATCGAACCGCATTTCAATGCCAAAACCGGGTTGGATGCCGAAGGTGAAACGATGTTCTCCCACCACCGCGAACTGATCTGGTTTTACCAATTAGCGATTGCTTTGCAAAAACAGCGCGGCAAATACCTTGAAGATGCCGCGCCAGCGTATGATTACGGTATCGAATTCGAGCCCGACGGTAAAGTACGCATCAGCATCCGCGAGCGCGGCTCGCCTATCGACACGCTGGTTAGCGAAATGATGATACTGGCCAACAGCACTTGGGCGCAGATGCTGCACGAAGCCGGGCTACCCGGCCTGTTCCGCGTCCAACCGGCCGGAAAAGTGCGCATGAGCACCCAATCCGAGCCGCATATCGGCATGGGCGTCGCCCACTATGGTTGGTTTACCTCACCGTTGCGTCGCGCCGCCGATTACATCAACCAAAAACAGCTCGCCGGCCTGATTGGCATCGGCGAGCCGCGCTTTGCCAGCGGCGATGCCATGCTGTTTGCTGCCCTGCGCGATTTTGATACTACCTACAGCGCGTACAACGATTTCCAGCGGGAGTTGGAAGGCTATTGGTCACTGGTTTATATGCAGCAGGAAAACCTCCGCGAAGTGAATGCAGTGATTCTGCGCGAAGAGTTGGTGCGGCTCAACGGCCTGCCGCTGGTCGCGCGCGCCACCGGCATCCCGATGGATTTACCAGCGAAAACCACCGTAAAACTTGCTGTTACCGAGGTGGATCCCGAAAAGCAACTGGTCGGTTTGAGCTATATCAACGCCGTCATCTGATCTTGCCTTATACATAAAAATGCCTGTCTGAAACTTTTCAGACAGGCATTTTTATGTCAGGTGAAACCAATAAAAAATCGTGGTATAGTAAAGAAAAATATCATAACAATCTAAACAAATATTACAAATATTACGGAGAATGAACGGTGGCTACCGATACTCACCTCATCTATCACGCCCATTCCGTCGAAAACCAGCCCGAATCTCAATGGCAAACCCTGCACAGCCATCTTGCTCAAGTCGGAGAGATGGCGGCGGGGTTTGCCGGTTTTTTTGGTGCGGAGGAAGCCGCACGCCATACCGGCCTGTTGCACGATTTGGGCAAATACACGCCTGAATTTGCTGCACGTTTACGCGGTGGAAAATCAGTCGACCACGCCACCGCGGGCGCCAAAATTGCGGTAGAACGGTTCGGCGACAAGGCAGGCAAGCTGATGGCCTTCTGCATTGCCGGCCACCATGCCGGCTTGGCCAACGGTAACGGCGAGGGCGATAACCGCCGCACCTTGGCGCAACGCCTTGCCTTGTCCTTCGGCAAAGACATTCCCGGTCTTGCCCCCGTTTGGCAGCAAGAAATCGCCCTGCCAGAAAAGCTGCCCGCACCGCCTTTGAAGGCCGATGCCCATCAAAATGGTTTTCCTATGCCTTCTTCACCTGCATGCTGTATTCCTGCTTGGTGGATGCCGATTTTCTCGATACCGAGGCCTTTTATGTTTCCCGTTCCGTTGAAAAAAACACCATACAACGCGGCGGCCATCCCGATTTAAACGCCTTGCAACTGACAACAAACTCTCCAGCCCGCACCGTACAAATCCCCGCCAGCGCGCTGGACGCCTTGCTGAAAGCCCGGCGCATTAAAGCCATCAACGAATACACTTTCAGCAAACAGTTCTACAGCCTGATTGGGCTGGATTGGTATGACAAAGTGGCGGGGGTCTCTTGAAAGGATGAAGGGTTTATGAAGGGGGAACACAGTTCTATATTTTTTTAATATCACCTATAAAAATAAAATTTGATTTCAACCGTAGTGATGCTTACCATGAACACATCTCAAATAAGGAAATAGCAGAGCAGCATGAAGCACTTGCCCCAACTCACCCCTCACCAATCCCAATATTACGCTTGGCTGCTCACCCGTCAGGCACAAAGCGGTAGCATGGATTCGCTGGCGGGCACGTTGGTCGATTCGCAAGTGGATCTGAATCCGCATCAGGTCGATGCCGCCTTGTTTGCCTGCCAGAATCCTTTATCGAAGGGCGTGATTTTGGCGGATGAGGTCGGCTTGGGCAAAACCATTGAGGCAGGCTTGGTGATTTTGCAACGCTGGGCAGAGCGCAAGCGCCATATTCTGATCATCACCCCCGCCAATCTACGCAAACAGTGGCATCAAGAATTGCAGGAAAAATTCGGTCTGCAAGGCATGATTTTGGAAGCCAAAAGCTATAACGCCCTGAAAAAAGAAGGCGGCAACCCTTTCCGCCAAAATGTGCCGGTTATCTGTTCCTACCAATTTGCCAAAGC
The DNA here is from genome assembly GCF_030523955.1 of Neisseria sp. Classification (GTDB taxonomy): domain Bacteria; phylum Pseudomonadota; class Gammaproteobacteria; order Burkholderiales; family Neisseriaceae; genus Neisseria. The sequence goes on along the minus strand of NZ_JAUNHL010000001.1, from coordinate 17,993 downwards.
CAAGGCGGAAGACATCAAGGCAATCGGTTGGCATTTGGTGGTGATGGACGAAGCGCACCGCCTGCGCAACGTCTATAAGAAAAACAACGTCATTGGTAAAACCCTAAAAGAAGCCTTGGAAAACGTATCCAGCAAAGTGCTGCTCACAGCCACACCCTTGCAAAACTCCCTGCTTGAGCTTTACGGCTTGGTCAGCATGATTGACGGGCGCATTTTCGGCGATGTGGAGAGCTTCCGCAGCCAGTTCGGCGCCAGAGCCACCGAGCAAACCCTGGCAATCCTGCGCCAGCGCTTAAATCCCGTGTGCAAACGTACCTTGCGTCGGCAGGTTCAGGCCTACGTGCCCTATACCCAACGCCTTGCCATCGTGCAAAGATTCACGCCATCCGATCAGGAGCAAGCCTTCTCTTCATTGGTTGCCGACTATCTGCGCCGCCCGAATCTGCAAGCCATGCCCGAGGGTCAGCGGCAGCTGATTTCCTTGGTGTTGTGGAAACTGCTTGCTTCCAGCAGCCGCGCCATTGCAGGTGCCTTGGATACCATGAGCAAGCGCTTGCAAGGCGTGTTGGACGAATCCAAGCCACAAGATTTGGTGGAAATCCTCGATGAAGACTATGAAAGCCTCGATGAAACCGCCGAAGAATGGGAAGAAGAAACCGAGCCGAACATCCTGAGCAAAGACGAATACCAAGCCATTGCCGATGAAATCGAAGAACTCAAACACTTCAAACACCTCGCCGAAAATATCCGCGAAGACGCCAAAAGCCGTGCCTTATTAACCGCGCTTGAGCGCGCCTTTGCCGAACTTTCCCGTTTGGGCGCCGCACAAAAAGCCATCATCTTTACCGAATCCAAGCGCACGCAAGATTATCTGCTGCAATGCCTGTCTGAAACGCCTTACGCAGGCGAAAACGGCGAAGGTATCGTTTTGTTCAACGGCACCAACAGCGATGAAAAAGCGCAAAAAATCTATAAAAACTGGCTCAAACGCCACGAGGGTAGCGACAAAATCACCGGCTCCAAAACCGCCGACACCCGCGCCGCGCTGGTGGAATATTTCAAAGAGCAAGGCACGATTATGATCGCCACCGAAGCGGGCGCAGAAGGCATCAACCTGCAATTTTGCTCGCTCATCATCAACTACGATTTGCCGTGGAACCCGCAACGCATCGAACAGCGCATCGGACGTTGTCATCGTTACGGACAAAAGCACGATGTGGTGGTGGTCAATTTTGTGGATGAAAGCAACGAAGCCGACGCCCGCGTGTACGAACTCTTGGAGCAAAAATTCCAACTCTTTAACGGCGTATTCGGCGCCAGCGACGAAGTATTGGGTGCCATCGGCTCCGGCGTGGACATCGAGCGGCGCATTGCCGATATTTACCGGCATTGCAGGCAGCCTGAAGATATCAAAGCCGCCTTTAACGAACTGCAACGCGAGCTGGCAGGCGAAATCAACCAAAACATGGTCAAAGCCCGCCAAACCCTGATGGAAAACTTCGACGAAGAAGTGCGCGACAAATTGCACATCCGCGACCAACAAAGCCGTGATGCACTCAAAAAATACGAACGTATCCTGCTGGATTTAACCCAAAGCGAATTGGCAGAACACGCCGATTTTGATGCAGAAGGGTTTACGCTCAAAAGCCTGCCTGAAAACCTTTCAGACGGCCTAGGCACCGTTGCATTGGGGCGTTACGAGCTGCCGCGCAAAAACGGAGAAGCCCATCTCTACCGCATCAACCACCCCTTGGCGCAAGCCATCATCACCCAAGCCAAAAACCGCGCCTGCCCAAGCGTGCGCCTGCAATTTGACTATCAGGCACACGGCAGCCGCATCAGCACGCTGGAAGCCTATCGCGGCCAAAGCGGGCAGCTTGCCGCCAAACTCATCAGCATCAGCGCATTAAACGACACCGAACAGCATCTGCTGATTGCCGCCGTTACCGACAGCGGCGAAGCCTTGGCAGCCGACGACCCCGAAAAACTCTTAAAACTGCCCGCCCGAGTGCTCGATGCAAGCACACAAACAAACATTCAGACGGCCTTATCCGCCGATATCGACCGCCGCCGCCAACAACTGCAAAACGACGCAACAAACCGCAATCTGGGCTACTTTGAGCAAGAAGTACAAAAACTCGACGACTGGATGGACGACTTCAAGCACGGCTTGGAGCAAGACATCAAAGAAACCGACCGCGAAATCAAAGAAGCCCGCCGCACCGCAGCCACCGCCGTCACGCTGGAAGAAAAGCTGGCTTGGCAGAAAAAGCAGCGCGAACTGGAAAACAAACGCAGCAAACAGCGGCGCGAACTGTTTGACAAACAGGATGAAATTGAAAACCAACGCAACCGATTGATTGAAGAGCTGGAAGAGCAGTTGAAACAAGAGGTGGATGAAGAAGAATTGTTTTTTATTGAGTGGGAGATGGTGTGATGAAAAAGAAAACGCATAGCCTTTCAGTTATTTTATTAAAAGAGTCTATAACACAGGAAGATCAGATTATTCAGGGCATAGGCAATTTAAAGAAAACTGTCTTGAAATTAGATGATGAACAAGAGTTAGATTTGTATTCCAAACAGAATCTTGCGCATCCACCATCATGGGTAAATATATTTACGCCTCATACGCATGATGATTTAAGCCATTTATCAAATTCCGGTTGCGCGGCAGTTCTCTTAATGAAAAGAGGTAGTAGATATTTTGCTCTCACATTTGGATATGGTCGCCATCTTCTTAATCCAGATTGCTTTGAAGAAAATTTTGGACTACGAGTGGTTGTGAATGCAGTAGATCCGGAAAAGCTAAGAAGTGTTGATGTTCATACGTTGGAATCTATACCGGTTCATAAGAGAAACCAGGCTAGCACTTCCACAAGTTTCGCTGATTTTGGTTTGGATGTTGAGCAAGATTTAATGTATGCAGCAACAGGATCTCCAAAAGATAAAGAGTTTTGCAAAACCCTTTCTGGAAAAGATGCGCTTAAAGTTTCTTTGCCATTTGAGTTGCAAGATCTTCCTGTGCTTTTAGATAAAGCGATAAATTTGTTTGATTCTGAATCTTACAAGCAAAGCTTTCCTTGGATAGATAGATTGTCGGAAGTTAGAAATGCATCTATTAAAAATGGATTAGACACAAAGCTGATTGAGAAAATTACTAAAAATGACTTTTCAAAAACATGGCTTTCTATTCCTGAAGTTATTAACTGGGAAAATGTTTCAGGTTTTAGATACCAAAAAGCCAAAAGGGGAGAGCTTCATGATGATATAAGTTGGGAAGGTTATTTGGTTTATGTGAGAGAGAATAGCGAAGAACTCTCTATCAAAAAAATGAGAGAGCAGTATATTTATTGCATTAATGCTGCAAATGACCAGCCAGCATATTCATGGAAAATTTATCAATGTATTTATTGTGAACTTGAACTTAATGAGGAGATGTACTCTTTAACAAATGGGAAGTGGTATAAAATTGATGGTGATTTTTTGGAAAACTTAGATGAGGGTATTCGAAATATCCCCGCATCAGAAATATCTTTGCCTGAGTATTCTGAAAAATCCGAAGATAAATATAATGAAAAAGTTGTAAATAGTGACGGCAATAGATTTGTATTAATGGATAAGAAAAACATATCTTATGGAGGGGGAAGTAGTAGGATCGAGCTTTGCGATATTTATACAAACGATAAAAAACTTATTCATGTTAAAAGATATGGCGGATCAAGCGTATTAAGTCATTTGTTCTCTCAAGGCTTAGTTTCTACTCAACTGATTCTGTCGGATGGCAATTTCCGCGCATTGGTTAATAAGAAATTACCGAAAACGCATAAATTACCCGCTAAAAATGAAAAACCAAAAGCAAATGAATTTGAAGTGGTATATGTGATTGCAAGTAATGATACGAAAACGACAGCGTTGGATTTGCCACTATTTAGTAAAATAAATTTGAGAAGTTGCTATAACCGACTTCAATTAATGGGCGTGTCCGTTAGTATTTGTATCGTGCCTGTGGTAATTAATGATTTAAAAGCGGATGTATCGTAATGAAAAACCAAAAACTAGAACTCACTTGGATAGGCAAGGACAAGCGCCCTAAGTTGGAGGCGCGGATTTTGTTGGAGGATGCGGCGAAGTCGTATCATGCGCCCACCCGTTCGGAGCAGGCGATTTTTGATAATCGGTTGATTTTTGGCGATAACTTGCTAGCCCTTAAGGCGTTAGAGCAGGAGTTTGCTGGCAAGGTGAAGTGTGTGTTTATCGATCCGCCGTATAACACCGGCAGTGCGTTTGCCCATTATGATGACGGGCTGGAGCATTCGATTTGGCTGGGGCTGATGCGCGACCGTTTGGAGATTATCAAGCGCTTGCTGGCGGATGACGGTTCGCTGTGGATTACTATTGATGACAATGAAGCGCACTATTTAAAAGTGTTGTGCGATGAAGTGTTTGGGCGGGGGAATTTTATTTCCAATGCGATTTGGCAAAAAAAGTTCTCACCACAAAATGATGCGAAATGGCTGTCTGACAATCATGATCATATTTTAGTGTATTCTAAAAATAAAGAAATTTGGCGACCTAATTTATTAGCTAGAAGTGATTCAACAGATAGTAGGTATTCTAATCCTGATGATGATCCTAGGGGCGTGTGGGCTTCTTCTGATATGAGTGTAAGAACTTATTCTGAAAGCACGGATTACCCTATTACAACACCATCTGGAAAAGTTGTTCGCCCTGCTGAAAGTAGATGTTGGTCAATATCCAAAGAAAAATTTGATGAATTAGTATCAGATAATAGAATTTGGTTTGGCAAAAATGGTGGAAATGTACCAAGAATTAAAACTTTTTTGAGTGAAGTAAAACAGGGGTTGGTTCCTTTAACGGTATGGTTACATACTGACGTTGGAAATAATCAAGACGCTAAAAAAGAGGTTAAGCAATTTAATTCCAAAGATGTATTCGATACTCCAAAACCTGAAAAACTATTGCAACGTATTATCCATCTAGCCACCAACCCCGGCGATCTAGTCCTAGACTCTTTCGCCGGTTCCGGCACCACAGGCGCGGTTGCCCATAAAATGGGGCGGCGCTGGATTATGGTGGAGCTGGGCGAGCATTGCCATACGCATATTATTCCGCGTCTGCAAAAGGTGATTGACGGCACGGATCAGGGCGGGACTTCCAAGGCGGTGAACTGGCAGGGCGGCGGCGGTTTCCGTTATTACCGTTTGGCGCCGACCCTGATTGTGAACGATGCGTGGGGCAATCCGATTATTAACCCTGAATACAATCCCGAAATGCTTGCCGAAGCGCTTGCCAAGCTGGAGGGTTTTACTTATAGGCCGTCTGAAACCTTGTGGTGGCAGCATGGCTATTCCAGCGAGCGCGATTTTATTTATGTAACCACGCAAACCTTGTCTGCCGAGCAGTTGCAGGCGCTGTCGGACGAGGTGGGCGAAAACCAAAGCTTGCTCGTCTGTTGTGCGGCATGGCGCGGCATTACAGCGGCACAGGCAGCGGAGCGTTTCCCGAATCTTTCTTTGAAAAAAATCCCGAAAATGGTGCTGGCGCGCTGCGAATGGGGGCATGACGATTACAGTTTGAATGTCGCCAACCTGCCGATGGCGGAACCTGAACCGATGCCGTCTGAAAGGCTGCCTGAAAACCGCGCCAAAGCGGCAAAAGGCAAAAGTGCGGCCGACAATCAGGAGGATTTGTTTGCAGGGGAAGCGGGGGATGAGTAAAGCGGCAAAAAAACGGGATATTTCCATCACCCGTTCATCGGCAGCGGAATATCTGACCTTTGTGGCGGCTAATAAGGAAGGCGGTGTGCAGGCGGTGTATGCCGATGAGAATGTTTGGTTGACGCAGAAGATGATGGCGGCGCTTTATGATGTGGATGTCCGCACGGTGAACTATCATTTGGGAAAAATTTTTTCCGACAGTGAGTTGCAAGCAGATTCAGTTATCCGAAATTTTCGGATAACTGCCGCCGACGGCAAAAACTACCACACCAAACACTATAATTTGTCTGCCATTATTGCTGTGGGCTATAAGGTCAATTCCGAACGGGCGGTGCAGTTTCGCAAATGGGCAACCGAAATTGTGGAAAGTTTTACCATCAAAGCTTATGTGATGGATGACGAGCGTTTGAAAAACGGCGGCTCGATATTTACCCGGGAATATTTTGAAGAGCAGTTGCAGCGGGTACGGGAAATCCGCCTGTCCGAACGGAAGTTTTATCAGAAAATTACCGATATTTATGCCACGGCGGTGGATTATGACGTAACGGCGCAAGCTACTAAGCGCTTTTTCGCTACGGTACAAAACAAGCTGCATTGGGCGATTCACGGGCAGACGGCGGCAGAGGTCATTTATCACAGGGCTGATGCCGAAAAGCCGCATATGGGTTTGCAGTCTTGGAAGGATGCACCGCATGGCAAGGTTCAGAAATTTGATGTGGCGGTCGCCAAAAATTATCTGAGCGAAAACGAAATGGCACAGCTTTCTCGCTTGGTCAATGCCTACCTGGATATCGCCGAGGATATGGCTATGCGCCACATCCCGATGACCATGCAGGATTGGGAGGTGCGCTTGAACCGGTTTATTGAGGCAGCCAATCGGGAAGTATTGCAGGATGCGGGAAAAGTAACGGCGGAAATTGCTAAGGTACACGCTGAAACTGAATTTGAAAAATACCGCATTGTGCAAGACCGCTTGTTTGAAAGCGATTTTGACCGCCTGTTAAAACAAACGGATAAGGAAAACGGATCATGACCACAAGCATTCAAAACCATATCAATGGGCGTTTGTCTTTGCGCGCGCCGCAGGCGGCGGAGCGTTTCCCGAATCTTTCTTTGAAAAAAATCCCGAAAATGGTGCTGGCGCGCTGTGAATGGGGGCATGACGATTACTGTTTGAACGTCGCCAACCTGCCGATAGCGGAGCCTGAATGCCTGTCTGAAAAGCTACCTGAAAGCCGCGCCAAAGCGGCAAAAGGCAAAAGTGCGGCCGACAATCAGGAGGATTTGTTTGCGGGGGATGCGGGCGATGCGTAAAGAAACTCCGTTGTTGCCCGCCGATTACGGGCAATGGCTTACCGAAATCAAAGGGCGGGTGCTGGCGGCGCGGCAAAAAGCGGCTTTGGCGGCAAATGCCGAGCTGGTTTCCCTTTATTGGCATATCGGGCGGGATATTCTGGAGCGACAAGCGGCACAAGGCTGGGGCAGCAAGGTGATTGACCGCTTGGGGCGAGATTTGCGTGAAGCGTTTCCGGAAATGAAGGGGTTTTCTACCCGCAATCTAAAATATATGCGTGCGTTTGCCGAGGCTTGGCCGGATTTTGAAATTGTGCAGCAGGCTGCTGCACAATTGCCGTGGTTCCATCTTTGTACTTTGATTGATAAGGTGAAAATACCACAACAAAGAGAGTGGTATTTACAGCAGGCTATAGCACAGGCTTGGTCACGCGCCACTTTGGAAATCCATATCAAAAACCGCTTGCATGAACGGCAAGGGCAGGCAGTTACCAATTTTACCAACCGCTTACCTGCGCCAACTTCTGCTTTGGCACAAGAAATCTTGAAAGACCCTTATTTGTTTGATTTTTTGGGTTTGGGGGAAGAAGCGCATGAGCGCGATATTGAGCAGGCATTGGTGCAGCATATTACCCGGTTTTTGCTGGAATTGGGCAGTGGTTTTGCTTTTGTGGGGCGGCAATATCGTTTGGAGGTAAACGGCGATGAATTTTTTATTGATTTGCTGTTTTACCATACACGTTTGAAATGCTATGTGGTGGTGGAATTAAAAGCCACGGCATTTAAGCCCGAGCATGCTGGGCAGTTGAATTTTTATTTGGCGGCGGTGGATGCGCAAGTTAAAGCCCCTGATGATCACCCCACCATTGGTTTGTTGTTGTGCAAAACACAAAACCGTTTGGTGGCCGAATATGCTTTGTCAGGTATCGATAAACCGATAGGCATTGCCGAATATGAATTGGTGCGAGCCTTGCCGGAACCGTTGGTAGCCAATTTGCCGACGGTGGAACAGCTGGAAAGCGAATTGTCGGATTGGCAGGATGAAGACGGGCAAGTTTCCGGAATTTCCGGATAGTTCAAATAAAGACAAGAGATAAAAGCATGACCACAAGAATTCAAAACCATATCAACGGGCGTTTATCTTTACGCGCGCCGCAGGCACAAAGTCTGGCGAAATTAAAACAAGCGCTGGATGCCGCGCCCGAGATGCTGAAACATAAGCGCGATGTCGCGGCGGTACTCGAAACGCTGAAGGTTGAATTTCCCACCTTGCAGGAGTTTGAACGCGATTTTCCGTCGTTGTGTTTTGCCTTGGCAACGGGGGTGGGCAAAACCCGTTTGATGGGGGCGTTTATCGCCTATCTGCACTTGGCGCACGGTATCAACAACTTTTTTGTGCTGGCGCCGAACCTGACCATTTACAACAAGCTGATTGGCGATTTTTCACCCAATACGCCGAAATATGTGTTCAAAGGCATTGGCGAATTTGCCGTGAACCCGCCGCGCGTGATTACCGGCGATAACTACGAGCAGCAAAGCATCGGCATGGCGGATTTCTTTACCGAGGTGCGCATCAATATTTTCAATATTTCCAAAATCAATTCCGAAGTGCGCGGCGGCAAGGAGCCGCGTATCAAGCGGATGCGCGAAGTATTGGGAGACAGTTATTTCAATTATCTGGCTAACTTGCCCGATTTGGTGCTGCTGATGGACGAATCGCACCGTTATCGGGCGCAGGCGGGGATGCGGGCGATTAATGAATTGAATCCGCTGTTGGGTTTGGAGCTGACCGCCACGCCGTTTGTGGAATCTGCCAAAGCGCCGATTCCGTTTAAAAACGTGGTGATGGATTACCCTTTGGCGCGGGCGATGGAAGATGGTTTTGTGAAAATGCCTGCGGTGGTAACGCAGCGCAATTTTGATGCGAAAAATTACACGCCCGAGGAAATTGAAAAAATCAAGCTGGAAGACGGTGTGCGCTTGCATGAAAACACCAAGGTGGAGCTGCAAACCTTTGCGCGGGAAAACGGCGTGCCGGCAGTCAAACCCTTTATGCTGGTGATTGCCCGCGATACCACGCATGCGGCAGGGCTGCTTTCATTGTTGGAATCCGATGCCTTTTACGGCGGGCGCTATGCGGACAAGGTGATTCAGGTGGATTCCAGTAAATCGGGCAAAGACGAAGAAGAGATGATTGCGCGGCTCTTGGCGGTGGAAAGCGTGGACGAGCCGACCGAAATCGTGATTCACGTCAATATGCTTAAAGAAGGCTGGGACGTCACCAATCTTTATACCATTGTGCCTTTGCGCGCCGCCCATGCGCGCACTTTGATTGAGCAAAGCATCGGGCGCGGCTTGCGCCTGCCTTATGGCAAGCGCACCGGCGTGGAAGTGGTGGACAGGCTCAATATTGTGGCGCACGACCGTTTTCAGGAAATTATTGACGAAGCCAACAAAGGCGATTCGGTACTGCGCCTGCAACAGGTGATTTTGGAACCTGCCGGGGCGGACGAGCAAAAAGTGAGCGTTACCGTGCCCAGCGGCGCAGAAAGCCGTTTGGGGCTGGCGGATAGGCCGTCTGAAACAGTTGGCGCGTATTCGGCAGAAGCGGATCAGCCGGTATTTACCAATGAGGCGGAGAAACAAATTGCCCGCAAGGTAATGGAGGTGGCAGCCAAATACGAAGCCTGTCCGCAACAAGCGCCGACTTCGCAAGCCTTGTTGCAGGCGGATATTCAGGCAAAAATCACCGAAGAGGTGAAACAGCAGTTGCAGGGTGCGCAGGGTGAATTATTGGCGGACGAGTTGCCCGATGTGGCGGAAATCGTGGCGAAAACCACGCAAGTGTTGGTGGCGCAAACCATTGATATTCCGCGCATCACCGTAATGCCGGGTGGGGAAGTCAGCACGGGGTTTCACCCCTTTACTTTGGATGTGAGTAATTTGCATTTGCAGCCGGGTGCGCGCGAGATTCTGATTCACAACCTGCATACCGATGAGCAAAGCAGCCTGTCCGCCGAGTTGGGCTTGGTGGAAAAACGCCCCGAAGACTATATCGTGCACGCGCTGATTGATTTTGACGATATTGATTACTTCACCCAAGCCGAGCTTTTGTATGACCTGGCCGGGCAGATGGTGCGGCATTTGCGCAGTTATCTTTCCGAAGCCGAAGCACTGGATGTATTGGATAAAAACCGCCGCCTGATTGCACGGGAAATTCATGCGCAGATGACGGCGCATTTCTGGGAAAAAGCCACGCATTATGAAGCGCATGTCAGCCGCGGATTTACCGCGCTCAAACCCTGCCACTACACCGCTTCGGCAAACGAGCCGGTGCATTCGGTGCGCGAAACGGTGCAAGATGTTTCGCGCATCAAGCAAATGCTGTTCGGCGGGTTTAAAAAGTGCCTGTATCCGCTGCAAAAATTCGATTCCGACACCGAGCGCCGCTTTGCTGTGATTCTGGAGCGTGATGCACAGAAATGGTTCAAACCGGCCAAAGGGCAATTTCAGATTTATTACAAACAAGGCGCCGATCAGAAAGAATATATTCCCGATTTTGTAGTGGAAGGCGATGATTTTATCCTGATGGCAGAAACCAAATCCCGTGCCGATATGCAAAGCCCTGAAGTGCTGGCTAAAGCCGAAGCGGCAGCGGCTTGGTGCAAACAGGCAGCAGACTATGCCGCGCAGCACGGCGGCAAACCGTGGAAATATCTGCTGATTGCCCACGATGAAGTCGATGAAGCAAAAAGACTGGAGGATTTTTTAAGATTTGAGAAAAAGGCCGTCTGAAAAACGGTTGTTGTGTCGCGCGCCTGCGGGCGTGCGTGTGTTGAAACTAAGATTGGTGAGTGATCATCGTTTAAAAATCAGCCGCCTTCGGGCGGCTGTGTGTAATGAAACGGATGGATAAACATGACGAATTTTATTGCGCATGTCCGCCAAGCGGATAAATCGGAACAATCTGTTGCCACCCATTTAACCGAAACCGCCGCGATTGCCAGAGAATTGGCGGCCAAGCTGGATTTGTCCGCAGCAGGCGAATTGCTTGGCTTGATGCACGACTTTGGCAAATATTCAAAGAAATTTCAAAAAAGAATTTATGAGAATAACGGTTTGGAGTTTTATGACTACGATGAAGATGTTGGTACGGACGATGATGGAGGTTTAGGCAACAAGCCAGACCACTCCACGGCGGGCGCACAATGGGTGTATGGCCGTCTGAAAAAGTTTGGCGCGCAAAACGGCATCGGCGAATTGGTCGGGCAAATATTGGGTTTGTGTATTGCTTCACACCATGGGGCGGGGTTGATTGACTGCTTAAATTCCGAAGGAGAAGCGGTGTGGCGGACACGCTTTTCAAAAGATGACGCGCTGACGCATTTGGCAGAGTGTGAGCAAAATGCCGACGAAGTGGTCAAGCGGCAGGCGGAAGGTTTGGCAGATAAGGCTTTGATCGACCAGCTTGTGAATGCACTCAAGCCCATTGTGCGTCCAATGGCTGACTCTTTTCAGAAAGAACGTTCAGCAGGAAAAATTAAAACCTCTCATAAAATTGAAGAATTTTATCTCGGCTGTCTAACCCGATTTTTATTCAGTTGCCTGATTGATGCCGACCGCATCAATAGTGCGGATTTTGAACGCGAAGCGCAAAAGGATTTGCGTCGCTTGACCCAAAAGCCCAATTGGCAGGAAGCGATCGATAAGCTGGAAACCCATTTGGCCGATTTTGAAATCCGTTACCCGATTGACCAAATCCGCCGCGAGATATCTGATGCCTGTCTGAAACGTGCCGCCGATGCGCAAGGCATTTATACGCTTACCGTGCCGACCGGCGGCGGTAAAACTTTGGCGAGCCTGCGCTATGCTTTGCATCATGCGCAAAAGCATAACCTTGACCGCATTATCTATATCATTCCCTACACATCTATCATCGATCAGAATGCCGAAGCGGTACGCAAGATTCTCGGCGAAGACTGGGTGCTGGAACACCATTCCAACCTCGACCCCGAAAAACAAAACTGGCAAGACAAGCTGCTTTCCGAAAACTGGGATAAGCCGATTGTGTTTACCACCATGGTGCAATTTCTCGATGCCTGGTTCGGCGGCGGCACACGCGGTGCGCGGCATATTCACCCGATGACCCGCAGCGTGCTGATTTTTGACGAAATCCAGACCTTGCCGGTGAAATGCGTGCATTTGTTCTGTAACACATTAAATTGGTTAACCCAATTCGGCAAGTCCAGCGCGGTATTGTGTACCGCTACCCAACCGCTATTGGATAAGCTTCCCAAATCGGAATTCGGCGAATTGAAATTGGCAGAAAATGCCGAAATCATGGGTAAAAACGATCAATTAAACAAGCTGTTCGATGACTTGTCGCGCGTGGAAATCCACTATCAACCCAAAGCCGGCGGCTGGTCGCTGGCCGCAGCGGGTGAATTTTTATTGACGCAGTTTCAGACGGCATCAAGCTGCCTGTTTATCGTGAATACCAAAAAATGGGCACGTGATTTGTACCAATACTGCCAAAAGCAAAACGTGCCGCCTGAAGCCCTGTTTCATCTCAGCACCAACCAATGTTCGGCGCACCGCAAAGCCATTTTTGACGCGATCAAAGGCCGTCTGAAAAACAAACAGCCGGTGATTTGCATCAGCACCCAGTTAATCGAAGCCGGTGTGGATATTTCGATGGCGTGTGTGATCCGCGCTTTGGGGGGATTGGATTCCATTGCCCAGGCTGCAGGACGTTGTAATCGGAATGGCGAAAAAGGGAAAGGTAAAAAAGGGAATGTTTATGTGCTTAATCTGCAAGAATCAAATAATCTCAAAAAAACGTTACCTGATATTGCGATAGGTAAAGATAAAGCAGGGGAAGTCTTTTATGAGCATGCGGGGGAGAGTGTATTGCAGCCTAAAGCAATGGAGCGGTATTTTGAATTGTATTTTTATAACCGTAGAGATGAAATGGTTTATCAAATAGGAACAAAGGGGGAAGATCATTTATTGAATTTATTAAGTGATAATTGTCGCAATAAAGGTGCATCAGATAAAAAAAGCGGTAGGTTAAAAAATAATATTTTAAGAGAATATGATTTTTATCCTTTATTAATGCAGTCATTCAAAAGTGCGGGACGGGCTTTCCAAGCCATTGACGCGCCGACCCGTGCCGTAATTGTGCCGTATGGCGAAGGCAGGGATTTGATTGCTTCGCTTTGCGGCGAATGGAACCCGAAAGAAATGTACCGCACGCTGGCCAAAGCGCAGCGCTACAGTGTGAATGTGTTTCCAAATGAGTGGAAACAACTGCAAGAAAAGCAAGCCCTGCAAGAGGTGCAGGCAGGTTCGGGCATTTATTATTTGAAAGACGGACATTACACCGATGAATACGGTTTGTCGGTGGATGAAACCGGTGGTATGACGTTTTACGACTCATAAAAGGAGCAATATGAACAGCACAATCACTTTCCGCGTATGGGGACGGCAGGCGTTGTTTACCGACCCAGTTACCAAAATCGGTGGCGAAAAATTCAGCTACCAAGTGCCGACGTATGAAGCGATAAAAGGCATTTTAAAAAGCATTTACTGGAAACCCACATTGATTTGGCACATCGACAAAATCCGTGTCATGAAGCCGATTCGCACACAAAGTAAATCCACCAAACCAAGACAATGGGAATCACCAAAAGGTATCGATCATACGCTGGCGATTTACACCTTTCTGCAAGATGTGGAATACCAAGTCCAAGCACATTTTACTTGGAACGAATACTGGCAAGAACTCAAAGACGACCGCAATCTGGGCAAACATATGGCGATTGCCCGTCGGATGTTGGATCGCGGCGGACGGCAGGATATTTTCTTGGGCACGCGCGATTGTCAGGGCTATGTGGAGCCATGTGAGTTCGGCAGTTTAAGCCGGGATGGAAAAACAGGTTTTTACGATGACATCGACAATCTCGATTTCGGACTGATGTTCCACAGCTTCGGCTATCCCGAAGAAACGGGCAAACACGAGCTGGTTAGCCGTTTTTGGCAAGCCAAGATGCAACACGGCGTAATTGAATTCCCAAGTGTAAACGATGAGGCAGGCCGTCTGAAAACCCGCTTTATCCGCGAAATGCAGCCTGAAAAGCCGTTTAAGCGCGGCGAAAACGTGAAGCCGGTGGAAGACGAAGCCAAGGAGTTGGGATTATGAGTTGGATGCAGAAATTGTATCAGACATATAACGAAGTTGAAAAAAGTGCTGATTTATTAGACTTAGATAAAGAAACTCTTGCACCACTATGGCATAGTCCGCAAACCGCGCATATTAAAATTGTTTTGAGTGGTGATGGTGATTTTATTTCCGCTGAAGTATTGCCAGACAAAACAATAGTGATGCTGCCTGTAACGGAGGATTCTGAAGGGCGTACAAGCGGCTTGGCTCCACACGCTTTAGCAGATAGTTTGCAATATATCGCTAAGGATTTGGCGCTTACCTATACAGCAGAAATAGTGCGGGAAGTAGAAGGGAAAAACGGCAAAAAGAAAATAGTTAAAGAGAAAAAGGAAGATCTTATTTTTAATCTCTATTCTGAACAACTGGATAAGTGGTGTGCTTATACAAGTAATTCTAAAGTTCTGGCTATACAGAAATATGTACATAAAGGAACGGTTTTAGCGGATTTGATTAAAGAAAAAGTGGTGCCGATAGACAGCGGTGGAAAACTTTTGGAATCTTGGAGTAAGAAAGACGGCGATATACAAGATAAACCTAAATTATTGGATGTGTTGGGACAAAATCCCGAAATTCGCAAAGCTTTAGTTATTTGGTCGGTGCAAACACATGATTTGGTTTCTGAAACTTGGAAAGATAAAGAGGTTCAACAAAGTTGGAGCGAATATTATCAAGATACTCTGATCAGTCGATTTTGTTCAGTAACTGGTAAAGAACAGAAAATCCGCGAGAGCCACCCTGCTAAGTTAACTTATTCAGGCGATAAAGCGAAACTGATTTCTTCTAATGACAAAACAGGTTTTACTTATTTAGGTCGTTTTGAAGAGGCTAATCAAGCAGTTGCCATATCTGCCGAAGTTTCACATAAGGCGCATGCTGCATTACGCTGGTTAATCGAACGTCAAGGTATACGCAATGATAACCAAGTAACTGTCGTATGGGCAACCAGATTTGCGAATGCTGATGAGGATAAAGTCTTGTCTTTGCCGTATCGGGCTGAAACAGATATTTATGCTGCATTATTTGCCGAGGATAATATTAATGAAGCTGCTGATTTTGGTTTTGATGCAGCAAAGATCATGAAGAAAAGGCTTCATGGTTATAGAGCAAAATTGAAAGCCAATCAGCAGATATCCTTACTTGTTCTAGATGGAACAAGCCCAGGGAAGGGGCGTGCTGCATTAACTTACTATCAAGAGTGCTTACCTGATGATTATTTTGCCAATCTGGATGCTTGGATAGACGATTTTTCTTGGTATCAACGTTATAAGCCTAAAGAAGGTAAACCTTGGTTATTTGTAGCCCCATCCATAGAGCGTATTGCAGATACAATTCTTAGCAAATCTGAATTGGAGGATAAGAGTAAGAAAGCAAAAAAACAACTCTACGCCCGTTTACTTCCCGTAATTGCCGGCGGAAAAAATGTGCCGATTCCTTATGATTTGGTGCAAAAAAGTTTTCAGACGGCCTGCAATCCTTATGCAAACCACCGCCCAGAAGATGGGGAAAAAATTCGTGAAGCTAATTGGCAACGCAATATTGGCGTCGCTTGCGCTTTATACAAAGGCTGGCGCGCCCGTCATCACGATTTAGATTTATCAGAAAGGAGAACTTACTCTATGAGTTTAGAAAAAACAAATCAGGCGCGCGACTATTTATATGGGCGCTTACTTGCACAAGCAGAAAATTTGGAGTGGTATGCCTTATATTTGCAAAATGGCAAAAAAGTACCTACTCGAGCAACCAATGCAGAGCGCTATTTTCAACAATTTGCGCAGCGCCCTTATAGCACATGGCTAAATATTGAAAGTGTCAAACTTGTGCCGTATAAAAACTACTTGACCAATTTGGGAAAAGATTTTTATAAACAAGACATTGGAGAAATTATGGATCTATTCGAAAACGATGACTTTATGTGCGATGATAAATTAAGCGGTGAATTTCTGCTTGGTTATCATTGCCAAAAAATGGAAATCGACCGCCAAATTGCCGCACGAAGAGCTGCTAAACAAAAGAAAACAGAAACTGCTGAATAACTTAACATTGAAAGGAAAACAACATGAGCTTAACCAAAAAAATTGATTTCGCCTTAATTATCGGTGTACAAAATGCCAATCCCAACGGAGATCCTTTAAACGGCAACCGCCCGCGTGCCGATTTTTTTAATATCGGTGAGATAACAGATGTTTGCCTGAAGAGAAAAATTCGTGATCGCTTGCAAGAAAATGGGGAAGTTATTTTCGTACAATCAGATGAAAAGAAAACTGACGGTATGACGAGCTTAAAAAATCGTGCTGAATCAGAAGAATTTGGTTTAGGTAAGAGTGCTTTTGAATTTAAAAAAGGTGATAAAGATAAGAATAAGAAAAAGGATCAAACGAAAAGTGCAGCATGTGCAAAATGGTTTGATGTGCGAGCCTTTGGGCAGGTATTTGCGTTTGGGAAAGGTCAGAATGAAGATGGTGTCTCTATTCCTATTCGAGGGCCGGTTACTATTCAATCTGCTTTTAGTGTTCAACCAATACGCATCATTGATAATCAAATTGTGAAAAGTGTTGATAGCGATGATGCTGAAGGAAAAAAAGCAAGAATGGGTATGAAATACCGTATAGATAAAGGCATTTACGTCGCCTTCGGCGCCATGTCGCCGCAACTCGCCGAACGTACCGGCTTTTCCGACGCCGATGCCGAAACAATTAAAACCGTGCTAACCAAATTGTTTGAAGGCGATGCCTCATCCGCCCGCCCTGAAGGCAGCATGCAGGTGTTGAAACTGATTTGGTGGGAACACAACTGCAAAGCAGGGCAATACTCGTCCGCCAAAGTGCACGGCAGCCTGAAAGTCAATGCTGACGGTAGCTATGAATTGAATAATTTTGACGGCTTGGTTCCTACCGAGATTGACGGCTTCTAAATGGCGGGAAATTTACAAAATTCCGCAGCAAACCCACCGCTTGCAGGCGCGGGGGAGCGGGATTTGCCCACTGTTTCCCTCTCCGCCCTGCAACACTATGCCTTCTGCCCGCGCCAATGCGCGTTGATTCACAACGAGCAGGCGTGGGCGGAGAACTATCTGACCGCGCAGGGGCGTTCGCTGCACGAGCGGGTGGATTCGGGCGAGCCGGAAACGCGCAAAGGTGTGCGCTTCGAGCGCAGCGTGCATGTGTCGGCGCAGCGGCTGGGCATCAGCGGCATTGTTGATATGGTGGAGCACGATATTCAGACAGGCCGTCTGAAACCGGTGGAATACAAACGCGGCAAGCCCAAACCTGAGCCGTTCGACGAAATCCAGCTTTGCGCGCAGGCGCTGTGTTTGGAGGAGATGACCGGACAAACCATCAGCGAAGGCGCGCTGTGGTATATGCAAACCCGCCACCGCGTGCCGGTGGTGTTTTCAGACGGCCTTAGAGCGCAAACGCTGGCCGTTATCGCCCAAGTGCACGAACTGTTGGCAAGCGGGCAAACCCCGCCGCCGGTGTACGGCAAACGCTGCAAAGCCTGCTCGCTGGTGGAAGTTTGCCAGCCGAAGTTGTTGGAGCGGGATCGGTCGGTGGGGTATGTGGAGGGGTTGTTTGGGGAGTGATGTTTTAAATCAAAAATCGAAGGAAATTAAATATGAATGAGAACTTGGTTTGGAAAATTTTTTGGGGTGTTGCGGTTTCATTATGCCTAGCTTCAATTGTACTATAGTGAGTTAAAATAAGAATTCCAAACTTTACTCCCCCCCCCTTACCAGCAGA